>JAYTRR010000186.1:0-11800 GCA_043746005.1 Burkholderiales bacterium | reverse complement strand
AGGAAGTGGTGGTGCGCATGGAAGGCCGGGCTGGTGACGGCCCCTCCGGTAACAGCAACGGCACCGGCCCCTATGGCGCGCTCAAGTTTGAATCGGGCGGCCACCGCGTGCAGCGGGTGCCCGCCACCGAGACGCAGGGCCGTATCCACACCAGCGCCTGCACCATTGCCGTATTGGCCGAGCAGGACGAGGCCGAGGCTATCAAGATTAACCCGTCGGACCTGCGCATTGACACCTACCGCGCCAGTGGTGCGGGTGGTCAGCACATTAACAAGACCGACTCGGCGGTACGTATCACACACCTGCCCACCGGTATCGTGGCCGAATGCCAGGACGGGCGCAGCCAGCATAGCAACAAGGCTCAGGCACTCAAAGTGCTGACCGCCCGCATCCACGAAAAGGACCGCAGCGAGCGCGCCGCCAAAGACGCCGCCGAGCGCAAAGGCCTGATCGGCACCGGCGACCGCAGCGATCGCATCCGCACCTACAATTTTCCACAGGGCCGCCTGACCGACCACCGGATCAACCTCACGCTGTACAAGCTGCTCAGCATCATGGAAGGCGATCTGGACGACGTGGTGAATGCACTGCAAGCCTTTGAGGCGGCCGAGCAGTTGGCAGCACTGGAAATGGGCCTGGCATGACGGTTGGCCAGGCACTGCGCCACGCCACGGCCTTGGGCCTGGACCGATTGGATGCCCAGCTGTTGGTGCTGCACGCGATGGGCCGCCCGGCGCATGACCGCGCCTGGCTGTTGGCGCATGACACCGACACCGTGCCCGCAGCAGCGCAGGCCACGCTGCAAGCCGCCATGGTGCGCCGCGCCGCGGGCGAGCCGCTGGCCTACCTCACCGGTCACAAAGAATTCTTTGGCCTGGACCTGGCAGTCGACTCCCGCGTTCTGGTGCCCCGCCCGGATACCGAAACACTGGTGGAGTGGGCGCTGCAAGTGCTGGCCCCCGTGCCGGCCGCCAGCGTGGTCGACCTGGGCACCGGCAGTGGCGCCATCGCCCTGGCGCTCAAAGCCACTCGGCCAGACCTGAAAATCATGGCTGTGGACTACAGCACTGAAGCGCTCGCGGTGGGCCAAGCCAATGCGCTGCGTCTGCAACTGGACGTGCAGTTTGCACAAGGCTCCTGGCTGGAACCCGTGCAGGGCCGGTTTGATGCCATCGTGTCCAATCCGCCCTACATTGCCGCGCAGGACGCGCATTTGGCCGCCCTCACCCACGAGCCGCTGCAAGCGCTGGCCAGTGGCGCCGATGGCCTGGACGACATCCGCCACATCATCACCCAGGCGCCGCAGCACCTGCAAAGCGGCGGCTGGCTGCTGCTGGAGCACGGCTACGACCAGGCCGCTGCCGTGCGCAGCCTGCTCACTAGTGCGGGCCTGCAAGACGTGCAATCACGCTGTGACTTGGCCGGTATTGAACGCTGCAGCGGTGGCCGCCTAGCTAGCGCATAAAAAAGTAGTCTTTTAGGCCTCTAGCCCAAGTGCGGCCTGCGCAGGCAGCTATTTATTTGATAGCAACTCTCTTCTAATCCAATCACCCCCATGTCCAACACCACACACGCCTGCCCCCAATGCGCATTGGAAAACACCTACCCCGATGGTGAAAACTACGTACGCGCCAACTACGGCCATGAGTGGCCCATGACGCAAGCCGCCGCCACCGATGAGGATGCCGACGCAATAATCAAAGACTCCAACGGCCAGGTGCTGCAAGACGGCGACGCTGTCGTGCTGATCAAAGACCTGAAAGTCAAAGGCAGCTCCACCGTGCTGAAGATGGGTACCAAGGTCAAAAGCATTCGCCTGGTGGGCGGCGACCACGAGGTGGACTGCAAGATGGAAGGCGGCAGCTTTATGCTGAAGGCCTGCTTTTTGAAGAAAGCTTGAGGGGAGGTCCCGCCACGGCCGGCTGTAGCCTCTTTTCGCCCAGTCGCCACGCGCAACCACTCCCGCTTTCCTTTTTGCGAAAACATCCAGCACACGCCGCAGACCCAGCGCACGGGTCGCAGTTGGCCGCCGCGTGACAAGCGAGCGGGGAGAACCTGCCCGCGTTAGGCGGCCAAGCCTACGGTTGCTTTGGGCCCCATCGCGTCCAGCCGGTTGACCCCGCTGACCAGCGCCTTGATGGATGCGGTGACGATGTTGGTGTCCATGCCCACGCCGTAGCGCTCGGCACCGGGGCCTGCGAAGCTAGTCGCATTACTTGCCAACATCAGTTCCAGAAACGCGCAGGCTTGCGCATCGGCCCCTTCTTTGCTGCTGGTAGTGGATCGCTCTTCGAAGCTGCGCACCTGGACTTTCACGCCCATGCCTTGCAGGGCGTGCACTGCGGCGTCGATGGGGCCGTTGCCTTCGCCGCTGAGCAGCATGGGCTGGCCATTCACTTCCAGCGCCAGACGGATGCCTTGCACATGGTGTTTGCCTTCGACACCCGCATGATCAAACAGGTGGTGCTCCACGTAGCGCATGGGGGCATCGGCCGCGTGCAGGTAAGTGGCGTCAAACAGATTCCAGATGTCTTGTGCGGTCATCTCGCCACCGTGGGTGTCGGTATAGGTTTGCACCTCGCCCGAGAACTCCACTTGCAGGCGCCGGGGCATGACGACGCCAAACTCGGCTTCCATCAAATACGCCACGCCGCCCTTGCCGCTCTGGCTGTTGACGCGAATGACCGAGTCGTAACTGCGGCCCACATCGGCGGGGTCAATGGGCAGGTAGGGCACATTCCAGAAGCCGTCTTTCTCCTGCACCGCAAAGCCTTTTTTGATAGCGTCCTGGTGCGAGCCGCTGAACGCGGTAAACACGAGATCGCCCACATACGGATGGCGCGGGTGGATGGGCAGCTGGTTGCAGTGCTCCACGGTGCGGGCCACGGCATTGATGTCGGAAAAATCCAGCCCCGGTGCCACGCCCTGGGTATAGAGGTTAAGCGCCAGCGTCACGATGTCCACATTGCCGGTGCGCTCACCGTTGCCAAACAGGCAGCCTTCCACGCGATCGGCACCGGCCATCAGGCCCAGTTCGGCTGCGGCCACTGCGGTGCCGCGGTCGTTGTGCGGGTGCAGGCTCAGAATGACGCTGTCGCGACGCGCCAGGTGGGTGTGCATCCACTCAATCTGGTCGGCATAGACATTGGGCGTGGCAACTTCTACGGTGGCGGGCAGATTGAGAATGACCTTGTTGGTGGGCGTGGCGCCCCACTCGGCGGTGACGGCGTTGCACACGTCCAGTGCAAAGTCGAGCTCAGTGCTGGTGAACACTTCGGGGCTGTATTCGAGCACCCACTCGGTTTCGGGTTGCTCGGCGGCGAGTTGTTTGATCAGGCGCACCGAGGACACGGCCAGTTCTTTCACCTCGTCACGGCTCATGCCAAACACCACGTCACGAAACACGGGCGCCGTGGCGTTGTAGACGTGGACGATGGCGCGGCGTGCGCCCTTGACGGAATCCATGGTGCGGCGAATCAGGTGTTCGCGCGATTGGGTGAGTACTTCGATGGTCACATCGTCGGGGATGTGGCCGCCCTCAATCAGGTTGCGCACAAAATCAAAGTCGGTCTGCGAGGCGCTGGGAAAGGCAACTTCAATCTCTTTGAAACCGATGGCACACAGGGTGCGAAACATGCGCATCTTGCGCTCGCCGTTCATGGGCTCAAACAGCGACTGGTTGCCGTCGCGCAGGTCGGTGCTCATCCAGATCGGCGGCGACTGGATCGTGCGCGCAGGCCACAGGCGATTGACCAAGGCAACGGGTGGAAAGGCGCGGTATTTGGTGGCGGGCTGCTGCAACACGGTGGGAACTCCCTAAGTACGAAACCAAATTTGATTTAGGGTTATCGTAGCCCGAAGGTTGCGGCATCGGATTGCGTATTGATGCGACTAATGGCATCTAAACAGCATAAACTGCCAATTATGTTAATTAATTAGCAATTTATTAAAATCATTACCCACAGACGCGCTAGATTTCTGCCAGCGACACCATCAAGCTGTCTCCCTCGCGCATCAGGGGTCACACAGTGAGTCGGCCACCCTATCCTATGGCAAGGCTTCCCCCACCAGCGGCAGGGACAGCGGAGGCAGGGGATAATGTCGCTTTTACGTATACCAACGGGCCGGTTTGGCCTGTTTTTATGGAGTTCCGGCGATGAGCGACACACAACAACGCATTGACGAATTGGTCAAAGGTAACGAGGTTCTGCTTTTCATGAAAGGCAATGCCAGCTTTCCCCAATGCGGCTTCTCGGGCCGTGCTATCCAGATTTTGAAAGCCTGCGGTGTAGAACCCAAGGCCATCAAAACGGTGAACGTGCTGGAAGACGACGCCATCCGTACGGGCATCAAGGAGTACAGCAGCTGGCCGACTATTCCCCAGCTGTACGTGAAGGGCGAGTTCATCGGCGGCTCGGACATCATGATGGAGATGTATGAGTCCGGTGAACTGGCCAAGGCACTGGGCACAACACCCGTCTGATATCAGATCGGGAAAGCTAGACGGCCATTTCCCACAGCCGCCTGGCGCCCAGCACCGCATCCGGGTACGGTGCCTTGCCGCGCGAGCCGTTGTACCGGCCCAAGGTGAGAAAGAGGTCACCCCGTTCGCGGTCAAGGTAGTGGCGCAGGATCACGCAGCCAAACCGCAAATTGGTCTGCATGTGAAACAGTTTGCCCGCATCACCATCACCCAGCACGCGGGTCCAGAATGGCATGACCTGCATGTAGCCCCGTGCACCGACGCTGCTCACCGCGAACTTGCGGAAATTGCTTTCCACCTGAATCAAGCCCAACACGAGCGCAACGTCCAGGCCAGCACGCTTGCTTTCGTACCAGACGGTTTGCAGGAATTCTTTGCGGGTTTCCCATTCGGGTTTCTTCTTTTTGAGCCGCTCGCCCATGGCGCCCACCCAGCGCAGGTATTTGAGGCGGGCTTCGGTATCGGCAAACTCGGGAATGGGTGGCGCGTGGTTGCTGACGGCTGAACTCAAGGCGGTACGAACCGAGTCAACCAGTGGCTCTTCCGCTTGCCTACCGGCCCAGACTTGCTCCTGAAACGATAGCAAACCAACGCCTGTCAACAGGGGAATGAGGCAATTTCTCCTGGAAATACCCGCAGCCTTGCCCCCAGTAGCCTTCATGCAGTTAGTTTGCCGGTGATGTGGCCCAAAATATCGGCAACGGCGACTTTGCTGGCCGTGCTGTCACGGCGGTGCTGGTACTCGACCTGCCCTTCCTTGAGCCCCCGGTCACCAATGGTGACACGATGGGGCACACCAATCAATTCCCAGTCCGCAAACATGGCACCTGGCCGCTCGCAGCGGTCGTCCAGAATCACATCGACACCCGCCGCCATTAGACCGGCATACAAATGGTCCGCAGCCGCCTTAACCTCGGGAAAGCGATCAGGACTGATGGGACAAATGACCACAGTAAACGGTGCCAATGCATCGGGCCAAATGATGCCTTTTTCGTCATGGTTTTGCTCAATGGCCGCCGCGGGCAAGCGGGTGATACCCACGCCGTAACAACCCATTTCCATGAACTGCGGTTTGCCGTTAACGTCCAGAAACGTGGCGTTCATAGCCTGGCTGTATTTGGTGCCCAGGTAGAACACATGGCCCACTTCGATGCCGCGCTCAATGGCGAGCACGCCTTTACCGTCAGGCGATGCATCACCGGCCACCACATTGCGAATATCGGCTACCAGCTCGGGCTCGGGCAAGTCACGGCCCCAGTTGACGCCGGTGCGGTGAAAGTCCACCACGTTGGCACCGCAAATCCAGTCGCTCAGCACGGCCACCTCACGGTCAACCACTACCTTCACCGGCTTGCTCAAACCAATGGGGCCCAGGTAGCCGGGCTTGCAGCCAAAGTGATCTTCAATCTCCGGCACCGTGGCAAAGCGAAAATCGGCCAGCCCGGACACCTTGCCGACCTTGACCTCGTTCATGTCGTGGTCGCCCCGCAGCAGCAGCAGCCAGATCAGGCTCTTGACTACCTCACCAGATTCGTTGAGCTGGTCCGTCGCGAGTACGAGCGACTTGACGGTACGCGTGAGCGGCAGCCCCAGCAACTCTGCCACGTCGGCACAGGTGCTTTTGTTGGGCGTTGGCGTGTTGCCCATGGCCTCGGCGGGCGCAGCGCGGGTGCCGGCGGGTACCAGCGCTTCAGCCTTCTCCATATTGGCCGCGTAGTCGCTTGTGGGGCAGTAAACGATGGCATCTTCACCCGTGGCCGCAATCACCTGAAACTCTTCGCTCAGGTCGCCGCCAATAGCGCCACTGTCGGCAGCGACCGCACGGTAGGTCAGGCCAAACCGGTCAAAAATCTTGCGGTACGCACAGGCCATGACTTGGTAGCTGGCTTTGGCCGCATCCTGATCCCGGTCAAAACTGTAGGCGTCCTTCATGGTGAATTCGCGCCCACGCATCAGGCCAAAACGGGGCCGGCGTTCGTCACGGAACTTGGTCTGGATTTGGTAGAAGTTTTTGGGTAACTGTTTGTAGCTCTTGATTTCCTGGCGCGCGATGTCGGTAATCACTTCTTCGCTAGTGGGCTGCACCACGTAATCGCGGCCATGGCGGTCCTTGATGCGCAGCAACTCGGCTCCCATCTTGCTAAAGCGCCCGGTCTCTTCCCACAACTCTGCGGGCTGCACCACGGGCATGGACAGCTCCACGGCGCCAGCGCGGTTCATCTCCTCCCGCACGATCGCTTCGACCTTGCGGATCACGCGCAACCCCATGGGCATGTAGCTGTAGATGCCTGCGCCCAGGCGTCGGATCATGCCGGCACGCATCATCAGCTTGTGGCTGACCACTTCAGCGTCCGCCGGAGCCTCCTTGAGGGTGGAAATGAAGAATTGGGAGGCTTTCATGGGATATCTCGCTTAACTGGACTGAACTTCGCTGAACGACTAGGGTCTTCGCCACTTGAACCACAGCGTGTGCTGTGCATAATGAACGAAGTTTAAAAATTGGGGTTTGATTATGCTTGACCGGGACGGTTTTCGGCCCAACGTCGGCATCGTCCTGCTCAACCAGAGAAATCAGGTATTTTGGGGCAAGCGCATTCGTACCCACTCGTGGCAGTTTCCACAAGGTGGCATTGATAGGGGGGAGACTCCCGAACAGGCCATGATCCGCGAACTGCACGAAGAAGTGGGGCTCCAACCGGAGCATGTTTGTATTGTTGCCCGCACCCGAGACTGGTTGCGCTACGAGGTGCCTGACCACTACATCCGACGCGATGCGCGCGGCCATTACAAAGGACAGAAACAGATCTGGTTTCTATTGCAACTGGTCGGTCACGACTGGGATTTGAACCTGCGCGCCACCGACCACCCCGAGTTCGACGCCTGGCGCTGGAACGACTATTGGGTTCCACTGGACGCCGTTGTGGAATTCAAGCGTGGCGTTTACGAAATGGCGCTGACGGAGTTGGCCCGCTATCTGCCGCGCAACGAACCCCGCAACCGCTTTCTGCGCAATGGGCATCGTGCGCGTGATCCGGGCGACGGCACGACTGACGCTGCATCCGGATTCATGGAGTTGCCACCCGGTGCATCCTTTGAGCCCGACCCGGGCACCAACATGCCCGAAGACCAGGGCAGCCACCATGCTCCGTAACCGAATTGCGGGGAGTTGCATTGCGCTCCTGGCAAATGTTGCCTGGGCGCAAAGCCCCCCCAACGCCCTGGATTGGGTGGAAGATAAGACGACTTCGCCGCCCGCCTACTCCAGAGACCAGTTGATTCCGATCGATATGCCGCCCTATGTATCGATCAAGATTGGGGTTGATCCTGCGACGATTACGGTGGGCTCCGATGGCGTTGTCCGCTATGTGGTGGTGATGCGCAACGCGGCCGGCTCGGTGAACGCGGCCTATGAGGGCATTCGCTGCACCACGGATGAAGTGAAGACCTATGCGCGTAGCGGCAGCTCAGGCGAGTGGCACATGGTGGAGCAGCCACAGTGGAAAGCGGTAAATGACAATCTGCCTTCACGGCATGCCTTCGCGATTGCACGGCAAGGGGGCTGTGAAACACGGCTCTCGACGAACACAGCAGAAGTGATCAGGGCCTTGAAGCAACGTCAAAAGACGAGCAACTGACAGAAGTTGCCCTCATTGCCCGGTGAGGGAGTCAGCGAGTCAACACCAGGTTGTCCCGGTGAAGCATTTCAGGTTCTGCAGCGTAGCCCAGCAATTTCTCGAATTCAGAAGACGGCTTGCGACACAACAGGCGCGCCTCAGAACTGGCGTAGTTAGCCAGGCCGCGTGCGATTTCTGCGCCAGCGCCATCCCGCACCGCAATCACATCACCGCGAGAGAAATCTCCATCCACCTGAATCATGCCGATTGGCAGCAAACTCTTGCCCTCATCGCGCAATTTGGCCGCCGCGCCTGCATCCACCACCACCGCGCCGCGCAGTTGCAGATGGTCCGCCATCCATTGCTTGCGCGCCTGGTTCTTCTGGGTTTGAGCCACCAAAAGAGTACCAATGGCTTCGCCTTGGGTCAGGCGAATCAACGCGTCTGGCTCACGGCCCCAGGCAATGACTGTGGAGGCGCCTGATCCTGCCGCGCGCTTGGCAGCAAGAATTTTGGTGATCATGCCACCACGCCCAAGGCTAGAGCCCGCGCCACCGGCCATGGCTTCCAGTTTCGGATCACCGGCATTGGCTTCATGGACGAATTGCGCGTGCACGTCCTTGCGGGGATCCGCTGTAAACAGGCCTTTTTGATCCGTCAGAATCACCAGTGCATCGGCTTCAACCAAGTTGGCCACCAGCGCGCCGAGGGTGTCATTGTCACCAAACTTGATCTCGTCATTGACCACCGTGTCATTCTCATTGATCACGGGGACGACGCCCAGTTTCAACAAGGTCAACAGGGTCGAGCGGGCATTGAGGTAGCGTTCCCGGTCGGCCAGATCCGCGTGGGTGAGCAAAACCTGCGCGCTACCCAAATCGTTGAGTTTGAGCTTGGTTTCGTACATCTGCGCCAGCCCCATTTGCCCGACCGCCGCCGCCGCCTGGAGTTCATGAACCGCTTTGGGGCGCGTTGTCCAACCCAGGCGCTTCATGCCTTCGGCAATAGCGCCGCTGGAGACCATGATGACCTCACGCCCATCGCGAATCAAATGGGCCATCTGACGGCACCACTCCCCAATGGCAACCTCGTCCAGACCTCGACCATCGTTGGTCACCAGGCTGGAACCCACTTTGACGACGATTCGCCGGGCATCCCGCAAAACGGTTGAAACTGAATTATTTGTCATATAGACCCGTAGCCCCCGCCAATATTGCGTTAGCAGCTACTCTTTCAATAGCAAATGGCTATGCGTCAGTGGGATCAACAAAGCGAGGATCAATCTCCACCACCGGTTGCTCAGCAACCTGCTGGGCTTTCACGTGCTTGTAAATCGCTTTCACAAGCGGTTCGCAACCTTCACGCGTCAATGCGGATATTTCAAAGACCGGGCCTTTGAACTTGAAGCGCTTCACGAAGTCTTTGACAAGCGCAGCGCGCTCGTCCGAGTCGACCATGTCCAGCTTGTTCAGCACCAGCCAGCGCGGTTTGTTGTACAAGCCCTGGTCGTATTTCTTCAGCTCATTCACAATGGCCTTGGCCTGCGCAACGGTGTCAACGCCTTCATCAAAAGGAGCCATGTCGACAATATGCAGCAGCAAGCGGGTGCGCTGCAAATGGCGCAAAAACAAGTGCCCCAATCCGGCACCTTCCGACGCACCTTCGATCAGGCCGGGCAAGTCGGCGACGACAAAGCTCTGCTCCGGTCCGACGCGCACCACACCCAGATTCGGGTGCAAGGTAGTGAAAGGATAGTCCGCAATACGGGGCCGCGCATTGGATATGGCGGTGATAAATGTCGACTTTCCGGCATTGGGCATGCCCAGCAGACCGACGTCAGCCAGCACCTTCAGTTCCAGCTTCAATTCTTTTTTCTCACCGGGCCAGCCTGGAGTCTTCTGGCGTGGGGCGCGGTTGATGGCGCTTTTGAAACGCATGTTACCGAAGCCACCATCTCCGCCCTTGGCGATGGTGATGACTTCACCGTCCGTGAGCAATTCGAACAACACCTCACCCGTTTCCGCATCGGTAATGATGGTTCCAACCGGCATTTTCAGCGTGATGTCATCGCCTGCGGCACCAAACATATCGGAACCCATACCGTGCTCACCGCGCTTGGCGTCGTGGCGGCGCGAAAAGCGGAAGTCAACCAATGTGTTGAGATTGGAATCAGCAACAGCAAAGACATGGCCGCCACGGCCGCCATCGCCCCCATTGGGGCCGCCAAACTCTTTGTACTTTTCATGCCGGAAGGAGACGCAGCCCGCCCCGCCATCTCCAGCAGAGATATCAATATAGGCTTCGTCAACGAACTTCATGGTGTGTACCGTAGTTATAAATGAAAAACCCCGCGCACAGGCGCAGGGTTTTTTTGTTGAACCGTCTGCAGATCAGGCTGCAGTCACGCTCACCATATGCTTGTTGAGAGCACCCTTGTGGGCAAACGAAACGTGCCCATCAATCAGTGCAAACAAGGTGTGGTCTTTACCCATACCAACATTCACTCCAGCGTGAAACTTGGTTCCGCGCTGACGCAAAATAATCGCGCCGGGTTTGACCAGTTCACCACCGAATGTCTTCACACCCAGCATCTTGGGCTTGGAGTCGCGCCCGTTTCGCGTAGAGCCGCCGCCTTTTTTCTGTGCCATGACTTAGTGTCCTTATCCAGCAATGGCGCCGATGAGCAGTTCAGTGAACTGCTGGCGATGCCCTTGACGTTTCTGATAATGC
The DNA here is from genome assembly GCA_043746005.1 of Burkholderiales bacterium. Taxonomy (GTDB): domain Bacteria; phylum Pseudomonadota; class Gammaproteobacteria; order Burkholderiales; family Burkholderiaceae_C; genus Allorhodoferax. Next base: position 973 of record JAYTRR010000186.1, on the reverse strand, counting down.
TTACGACGACGCATTTTGAAAATGCGCACTTTGTCGTGCTTGCCATGCTGCAGCACGGTGACTGTCACCGTTGCACCGGACACCAAGGGTGTGCCGACCTTCAATTCAGCGCCGTTTCCGACAGCCAGAACCTGATCGATCACAATCTCTTGGCCTACATCCGCAGCAATCTGTTCTACTTTAATTTTTTCGCCAGCCGCAACCCGATATTGCTTGCCGCCGGTTTTTATGACCGCGTACATGTTGACCTCTTCAATTTAGCCCCAAGAACGAATTTTCTCAGAGCCCTAAATTATAGCGTAGCGCCGCTTTAACAACAATCAGAGCCGTTTCTGCGATATTTCAAGGCATCCGCCTTCCTATAATCTGCACACACAATTGGTCATTTGTCTTGCAAGTTAATTCCTCCAGCCCTACTCCTTCCATGTCGATCATCGCGCAAGATATGCGTGAGGTTGATCACGTCATCGCCCGCCGACTGGAGTCAGGGGTACCGCTGATCGGCCAGGTCTCGCGTTACATCATCGCAGCGGGCGGCAAGCGATTGAGGCCTGCCCTCTTGTTGCTGACATCTGGCGCACTGGGCTATTCGGGTGAACAACGGTTTAACCTGGCCGCCGTGGTGGAATTTATACACACTGCCACCCTGTTGCACGACGACGTGGTCGACGACTCCACCTTGCGTCGGGGCAACGCCACGGCCAACGAGACGTTCGGCAATCCGGCCAGCGTACTGGTGGGCGACTTCTTGTACTCCCGTGCGTTCCAGATGATGGTCGACGCTCAAAACATGCGCGTCATGGAAGTACTGGCCGATGCCACCAACGTCATTGCGGAAGGTGAAGTGCTGCAGCTGATGAACATGCACAACGCTGCTTTGGATGAGGCGGGCTATCTTCAAGTCATCCGATCCAAAACGGCCAAATTGTTCGAGGCCAGCGCCAGAGTCGGCGCTATCCTCGCTGGCAGCTCA
>JAYTRR010000185.1:0-31221 GCA_043746005.1 Burkholderiales bacterium | reverse complement strand
CCACGGTTTTGAATGTGTCATCACCCGTTCGCGTGGCTTTCAGCTTTTCGAGCTTGCGCACCTGCAAAGGATCGAGCCCGTCTGACTTTTTAAGTTTGGCCGCGTCACGGGCTTTGCGTGCTGCCGTCAGAGCCACGTCTGGATAACTGCCCAGGGACAATTGCTTTTCAACCCCTGCAATGCGGTGTTTCAGAAACCATCGTTTTGAACCGGCCGGACTGACTTGCAGGTAAAGCCCGCCTGAATCACTGAATCGCGCCCGCGTCCTGTCCGGCGGGCAGGTGGCGTTTCTGCATTGGGCATCGGTCAGCATGGGGGACAACTCCGTTCAATGGTGGGGGCGAAAATGTGGGGCAAACAGGGTGTTTTCATTGGGGAATGGGGGGGGCAAAACTTAAAAATTATCCTATAACCAGGATTACCCCCCCATTTATTCCCCCAATTCATTTAGCTGCCAGTATATGCCCCTGTACTCCACTGCACTGTAAGTTGTTGATTTACCAAAGAAAAAGGCCGCTAAGTGTATATCCTTAGCGACCTTTGTCGTGCGGTATGGTGGAGCTGGCGGGATTTGAACCCGCGTCCGCAAGCCTTTTTCGAACAGTTCTACATGTGTAGCCGTCTGATTTGAGTCTCGCCTTTTGCATCGCGCAGTGGCACGCTATGCAAAACGCCAGTAACCTATTTTCTCGACCCACCCTAAGTCACCCAAGGCGAACCCAGCCAAATGAAGTTACCCCGCAGCCTGGACTGTGACACCTTGCGGCACCACAACCCTTGCCCAGCCTATTGGCTTGCTGTTGCGAGGCTCACGCGCAATTAAGCGGCGAGTGCGAAACGTTCGTCGTTTGCAGTTAGTTTTTTTCTGCGGTTTAACGAGGTGACAGAACCTCGACATGCCCTGCTGCGCGTCCGAACCCACGTCGAAACCAGTGCAGCCCCAAGGTCCCTATTTTAGGCGTTTGCGAGCAATTGCAATAGGGCTAAGGGATAATTAATCTGCGCATGCGCGCCCCACCCCCTGATTTCGGCCTTTTCCCCTAAATATCCATAGGTCGCAGCCACCGTTTGCATGCCAGCGGCAAGGCCTGCGACGATGTCACGCTCATCATCCCCTACGTACAGGCACTGTGCGGGAGCTACTCCAATCCGGCGCGCAGCCTCTAGCAACGGCTCCGGGTGGGGCTTGACATGCGGAGTGGTATCACCGCTGACAATCACCTTCGCGCGGTCGAACAAAGGCATTGCGCGAGTCAGCGGATCCGTAAATCGGGACGCCTTGTTGGTTACTACTCCCCAAAGCATGCGCCTCAGTTCGATCTGGGCAATCAGTTCCGGCACCCCGTCAAATGCGACAGTATGTTCGGTCATACAGCGCTCATAGTTGGAAAAAAATTCCTCGCGCATGGCTTCATACCCTGGGTGATCGATTCCGACACCAAAGGCAACGCCCAACATGCCACGTGCACCCGCACCAGCCATGGGGCGATAGCCCTCCAGAGGAAGCGAGGGCATTCCCCGCTTCAGGCGCATTTGATCAGCTGCAGCGCCCAGATCCGGGGCGCTATCGATTAGCGTGCCGTCCAGGTCAAACAATACCGCTGCAATATCCTGAAAAACAACCATCAACTTACCCCGCCAGGTTTTTGAGTCGCGAACATGTAATTCACACCAGTGTCTGAACTCAGGGAATAGCGCTTGGTCAGCGGGTTGTATTCCAGGCCGCGCGTGTGGCGAACATCCAGATTCGAACGACGGCAATATCCCGCGAGTTCGCTTGGGCGGATCATCTTTGCGAATTCATGCGTTCCCCGTGGCACCAGATTCAACAGGTACTCTGCCCCCAATATAGCGAACAGAAAAGACTTCGTGTTTCGGTTGATCGTTGAAAAGAACACCCATCCACCAGGCCTGACGAGGGTAGCGCACGCCTGAACCACGGACGCGGGATCGGGAACGTGTTCCAGCATCTCCATGCAGGTCACCATATCAAATTGACCCGCAGCTTCGGCGGCTAACGCTTCGGCGCTGACTTCACGGTAGTCAACACGGGGTGTTTGCGCTTCCAAAGCATGCATTTGCGCGACTTTGAGCGCTTTGGTCGATAAATCAATGCCCAGCACGTTGGCGCCTTTGCGGGCCATGGAGTCCGCAAGAATTCCGCCGCCACAGCCTACATCCAGCACGCGTTGCCCCTGAAGCGGGGAAATGCCGTTGATCCATTCCAGCCGCAGCGGATTGATCTGATGCAATGGGCGAAACTCGCTTTCCAGATCCCACCAACGGTGGGCGAGCTCGGAGAATTTGGCCAATTCAGCCGGATCTGCATTCAAGATTTTGTTCATGCTGCAATTATGTACACAACAAAAAACCCGCCGAAGCGGGTTTTTTGACTAGATCGGAAAACCGGTCCAATTACTTGGCGCGTGTACCAACCAATTCGATTTCAACGCGGCGGTTCTTTGCGCGGCCTTCTGAGGTCTTGTTGTCAGCAACTGGGTTCTTTTCACCCTTGCCTTCAGTGTAAACGCGATTTTTCTCGATGCCCTTGGAGACCAAGTACGCTTTGACAGCTTCCGAACGGGCGATAGACAGCTTCTGGTTGTAACCATCGGTACCGACCGAGTCAGTGTGACCCACGGCAATGATCACTTCCAGATTGATGCCCTTGACCTTGCTAACCAGATCGTCCAGCTTTGCTTTGCCTTCGGTTTTCAGCACCGATTTGTCAAAGTCAAAGAACGCGTCAGCAGCGTAAGTCACCTTGGCTGCAGCAGCAGGCGCTGGTACAACCACGGGAGCGGGAGCGGGAGCGGGAGCGGGTGCAGCCATGGGAGCGGGTGCAGGTGCAGCCACGGGAGCGGGTGCAGGAGCAACGATTGCACCATCGCATCCAACAGCGGCAGTAGCTGGAGTCCAGCTCGCATCACGCCAGCATTCGCCAGCTGCGTTTTTCCAGACGTCGCCAGCGGCGCTTTTCCAGTTGTGGATTTCCTGTGCGCCAGCGAGGGTGGACAGTGCTGCAGCAGCAATAGCGATGGCTACTCGATTCAATTGTTTCATGATTTTCCCTTTGCGGAACAAACTGCAGCAGCGCTGCGGATGATTGGAAGGCACTTTACATGCAAAGCATATAAAGCGACTGACTAATTGTGCCACAGCCAGAACGGCATCCTAGCCCGTCAACGGGGACAAACACGGGCAAAAGCCCACATTGCAACAAATTGTTGCCGCCATACGACATCCTGTGGGCCGTAGAATCACCGGTTGTCCCAGACACAGCACAGATCATCCCATGACCCAGTTCGCCAAAGAAACCCTGCCCATCAGCCTTGAAGAGGAGATGCGGCGCAGCTACCTTGATTACGCGATGAGCGTGATTGTGGGTCGTGCCCTGCCCGATGCAAGGGATGGACTCAAGCCGGTGCACCGTCGGGTGCTGTTTGCCATGCACGAGCTGAACAACGACTGGAACCGGGCTTACAAGAAGTCTGCCCGTATTGTCGGTGACGTCATTGGTAAATACCATCCACACGGGGACAGCGCGGTGTATGAAACCATCGTGCGCATGGCGCAGGATTTCTCCCTGCGCCACATGCTGGTAGACGGCCAAGGCAACTTCGGGTCGGTCGACGGTGACAACGCAGCTGCTATGCGTTACACGGAAATCCGCATGTCCAAAATCGCCCACGAGTTGTTGGCCGACCTGGACAAGGAAACAGTTGATTTCGGCCCTAACTACGACGGTAGTGAGCAAGAGCCGCTGGTGATGCCAGCCCGGTTTCCCAATTTACTGGTCAACGGATCGTCTGGCATCGCGGTGGGCATGGCCACCAACATCCCCCCCCACAACCTGAACGAAGTGATCGATGGGTGCCTGCATTTGCTGCGTAATCCGGAAGCCAGTGTTGACGAGTTGATGGAAATCATCCCGGCACCGGACTTCCCCACCGCCGGCATCATTTATGGCATCAGCGGCGTAAAAGACGGCTACCGTACCGGCCGTGGCCGCGTCGTCATGCGCGCCAAATGCCACTTTGAAGACATTGACAAAGGCCAGCGCCAGTCGATCATCGTAGATGAGCTGCCCTACCAATGCAACAAAAAGACGCTGCAGGAGCGCATGGCCGAACTGGTGCACGAAAAGAAGATCGAAGGCATCAGCCACATTCAGGACGAATCCGACAAGTCTGGCATGCGTTTGGTGATCGAGCTCAAGCGCGGCGAAGTGCCTGAAGTAGTGCTGAACAACCTGTACAAGCAAACCCAGCTGCAGGACACCTTCGGCATGAACATGGTGGCCTTGGTCAACGGCCAGCCCAAGTTGTGCAACCTGAAGGATTTGATTGAGGTGTTTTTGGAGCACCGGCGCGAGGTTGTTACACGCCGCACCATCTACAACCTGCGCAAAGCCCGCGAACGCGGCCATGTGCTGGAAGGCCTGGCTGTGGCGCTCGCCAATATTGACGAGTTCATCGCCTTGATCCGCAATGCTCCAACGCCACCCGTGGCTAAGGCCGAGTTGATGAGCCGTCCGTGGGACAGCAAATTGGTGCGCGAAATGCTCACCCGTACCCGCACCGACGGTGGCGTCATCAATGCGGACGATTACCGGCCCGATGGCCTGGAAAAAGAATTAGGAATGGGCGCTGATGGTTTGTACCGCTTGTCGGAGACCCAGGCCCAGGAAATCCTGCAGATGCGTCTGCAGCGTTTGACCGGGCTGGAGCAGGACAAGATCGTTGCCGAATACAAAGAGGTGATGGGCGAGATCGAAGACTTTCTGGATATTCTGTCCAAACCCGAGCGCGTTTCCACCATCATTAGTGAAGAACTGACCGCGGTCAAAATCGAATTTGGTCAGACCAAGGTGGGCGCACGCCGCAGCCTGGTGGAGTACAGTTCGCATGACCTGAGCACGGAGGACCTGATTACGCCCACCGACATGGTGGTCACGCTCAGCCACAGTGGCTACATCAAGAGCCAGCCGCTCAGTGAGTACCGTGCGCAAAAGCGCGGCGGACGGGGCAAGCAGGCCACGGCGACCAAAGAAGACGATTGGGTCGACCAGCTCTTCATTGCCAATACCCACGACTACATCCTGTGCTTCTCCAACCGCGGTCGCCTGTATTGGCTCAAGGTGTGGGAAGTGCCGCAGGGCTCGCGCGGCTCACGCGGTCGCCCTATCGTCAACATGTTCCCACTGCAGGAAGGCGAGAAAATCAACGTTGTGCTGCCACTGACCGGCGAGAAGCGCAGCTTCCCTGCAGACCAGTTTGTATTCATGGCAACGAGCATGGGCACCGTCAAGAAGACGGCATTGGACGAATTCAACAACCCGCGCAAAGGCGGCATCATTGCCGTGAATCTCGATGACGGCGACTACTTGGTTGGTGCCGCCCTCACCGATGGGCAACACGACGTCATGCTCTTCAGCGATGGCGGCAAGGCTGTTCGCTTTGACGAAAACGACGTGCGCCCCCTGGGCCGCAATGCCCGCGGTGTGCGCGGCATGATGCTCGAAGACGGCCAGGGCGTGATTGCCATGCTGGTGGCCGAAGACGAGCAACAAAGCGTATTGACCGCCACGCGAAATGGCTTCGGCAAACGCACGAGCATCACGGAATACACCCGCCACGGACGTGGCACCAAGGGAATGATCGCCATCCAGCAGAGCGAGCGCAATGGCAAGGTCGTGGCCGCCACGCTGGTCCATGCGGACGACGAAATCATGCTGATTACCGACAAGGGCGTTCTGGTACGCACCCGGGTCAGCGAGATCCGCGAACTGGGCCGCGCCACACAAGGTGTGACCCTGATCGGCTTGGACGAAGGCTCCAAACTCAGTGGCCTGCAGCGCATTGTGGAAAACGATGCGAATCCAACGATCGAAGAGAACCCTGACGAGGACGCCGGCGAAGCCGGGGACGAAACCGAAAATCCTTGATTGCTATATTTTTGATAGCTGCTCACGCATAATCGGCGGGGGCCAGACCCCTATTTGATTAAGAAGTACCGTGATGCAACGCCCTTTTAATTTTTCGGCAGGCCCCGCCACTATTGCCCCGGAAGTGCTGGCTCAGGCTGCTTCGGAGATGCTGGACTGGCCGGACGCAAGCGGTCGCCATTGCGGCATGGGCGTCATGGAGATGAGCCACCGCGGGAAAGAGTTCCTGTCCATTTATGAACAGACCGAGTCCGATCTGCGCGGGTTGCTGGAGATCCCGGTGCATTTCAAAATTCTGTTCATGCAGGGCGGCGGTCTGGCAGAAAACGCCATTGTTCCGCTGAACCTGAGCCGCCTGCGCACAGCCGATGGTGCAACCGGCGCGGCCGACTTTATTGTGACCGGCAGCTGGAGTGACAAGTCCCAGAAAGAAGCCCGCAAGTACTGCGAGGTCAACATTGCAGCCAGCAATGCGGCCGATGGCCATACCCGCATACCGGCAGCGTCCGGCTGGCAGCTGACCGACAAGGCGAGCTACCTGCATATTTGCACCAATGAAACCATCAACGGCGTGGAATTTCATACCTTGCCCGACCTGCGTGCAATGGGGTCCAAGGCGGAGCTGATAATTGATTTTTCTTCCCACGTTGCCTCCAGGCCAGTGGACTGGAGCCGCGTGGGTCTGGCTTTCGGTGGCGCCCAGAAAAACCTGGGCCCTGCCGGGCTGACCCTGGTCGTGGTTCGTGAAGACCTGCTGGGCTATGCCATGCGCACATGCCCCAGCGCGTTTGACTACAAAACCGTAGCGGACAACCAGTCCATGTACAACACCCCACCCACCTATGCCATCTACATGGCGGGGCTGATTTTCCAGTGGCTCAAGCGCCAGGGCGGCATCGCGGCCATGGAGGCGCGCAATATCGCCAAGGCGAAACTGTTGTACGAAGCCATCGATGGATCAGGTTTCTACTTCAACAAGGTCCAGTCCGATTGCCGTTCGCGCATGAATGTGCCCTTCTTTCTGCGCGACGAATCGCGCAACGACGCCTTTCTGGCGGGTGCCAAAACTGCGAGGCTGCTGCAAATCAAGGGTCACAAATCGGTGGGAGGCATGCGCGCCAGCATCTACAACGCCATGCCCCTGGAAGGCGTGCAGGCGCTGGTGAACTACATGCAAGAATTTGAGCGTACCAATGGCTAACGGTCCCATAGCTAAAACACTCCCCGAACTCCGCATCCGGATTGATGCCGTCGATCTGGAACTACTGGCCCTGCTCAACCAGCGCGCAGCACTGGCGCATGACGTGGGCGAAATCAAGCGCGTCGAAGGCTCGGCGGTGTTTCGTCCGGAACGCGAAGCACAGGTCATTGGCAGCTTGCAGCAAGCCAACCCGGGTCCGCTGAAGAACAGCAGCGTGGCCATGATCTGGCGTGAAGTCATGTCGGCTTGCCGCGCACTGGAAGCACCGCAGCGGGTGGCCTACCTGGGCCCTTCCGGCACTTTCAGTGAAGAAGCCGCGCTGCGATTTTTTGGCTCCAGCATCCAGCACATTCCGTGTGGCAATTTCGACGAGGTCTTCCATGCGGCCACTGCGGGATCCGCCGAATTTGGCGTCATTCCTGTAGAAAACAGCACCGAAGGCGTGGTCACGCGTTCACTGGATCTATTGCTGCACTCGCCCCTGCACATCGTGGGGGAAATCAGCCTGCTGGTGCGCCATAACCTGCTGCGTACCATGCCTTCCCTGGAGGGAATTCAGGTAGTTCTGGCCCACCCTCAGGCCCTTGCCCAGTGCCAGCAATGGCTCAACACCCATTTACCGGATGCCGAGCGACGAGCCGTTTCCAGCAACGCCGAGGGCGCGCGCCTGGCCGCCGAAAACCCGGCATGGGTCGGCATTGCCAGCGAGCGGGCGGCCTCTGAGTTTGGCTTGCATATAGCGGCCCTCGCCATTCAGGATGAGGCCTTCAATCGCACCCGTTTCGTCGTGGTGTGTCTGCCCAGCACCATGCCAGCGCCACAGGCAACCGGCAAGGATTGCACCAGCCTGGTGGTCTCCGTACCCAACCGCCCCGGAGCAGTCCATGACATGCTGGTGCCGCTCAAAAAACACGGCGTTTCCATGACGCGCTTTGAGTCGCGTCCGGCCCGCTCGGGCCAGTGGGACTACTATTTTTATATTGATCTGCAGGGCCATCCCTCGCAGCCCCACGTGGCGGCGGCGTTGAAGGACTTGCAGGGTCTTTGCGCTTTTTACAAAGTGCTGGGCACTTACCCCTTGGCCGACTGATGCAGACTCCTCCAGGAACCCCTATGTTTGAACAACTTGGCTTGATCGGATGCGGCTTGATGGGAGGCTCGTTTGCGCTGGCCCTCAAGCGCGCGGGTCTGGTCAAACGTGTTGTGGGGTACAGCAAGTCACCCAGCACCACTGAGCGCGCCCGGCTGATGGGTGTAATTGATGTCGAGGCACCATCGGCGCTGTTGGCGGTATCGGGTGCCGACATTGTGCTGATTGCTGTGCCTGTGGCGGCGACCGAGGCGACCTTCAAGGCTATCAAGCATCTGGTCACCCCCAACATGCTGGTCATGGATGTGGGTTCCACCAAACGTGACGTGATTGACGCAGGACGCCGTGCCCTGCGCGAGCAGATCGGGTCGTTCGTACCTGCGCACCCCATCACGGGCAAAGAGGTCTCGGGTGTCGAGAATGCAGACCCTGACCTGTACGCGGGTCGCCAGGTCATCCTCACACCGATTGAACGCACCCTGACCGTGCAGTTGCAAAAAGCCATGGACGTGTGGACCGCGCTGGGATGCCGGGTACTGAAAATGTCACCCGAGCAGCATGACGCCGCGTTTGCTGCCGTCAGCCACCTGCCCCACCTCATTGCATTCGCCTTGATGAATGCCATCTCGGGCCAGCCACAGGGCAAGGACTATCTCTCGCTGGCCGGCCCCGGCTTCAGGGACTTCACCCGCATTGCCGCCAGCGACCCCAAAGTATGGCGGGACATTCTGGCCTCCAACCGGGAAGAACTGCTGGCGCAATCCAAGATCTTTCAACGCAACCTGCACGCATTGGAACTGATGATTTCCAGTGGCAACACGGAAGCCCTGGAGGGCCTCATCGAGCAAGCCAGTAACACCCGCGGAAACTGGAGCATGACCTCCAAGATCAACAAGTAATGTTCTCCACTGAATTTCTGGATATTCCCGCACTGGGCAGTGCATCAGGAACCGTTGTCCTGCCGGGCTCCAAAAGCATCTCCAACCGGGTTTTGTTGCTGGCCGCGTTGAGCGAGGGCACCACGTCCATCCATGATTTACTGGATTCGGATGACACCCGCGTCATGCTGGAGGCCTTACAGACGCTGGGCTGTGGACTGCGCCGGGAAGGCACCGTCCTTCACATGGACGGTTTGGGCGGCAAACTGGGTTCCGCGCAGGCAAAGCTGTTTCTGGGCAATGCGGGTACCGCCATGCGGCCGCTGACGGCTGCACTCGCGGTTCTTGGTGGCGACTTTGAAATGAGTGGAGTGCCCCGCATGCACGAGCGCCCCATTGGCGATCTAGTAGATGCTTTGCGCCAGTTGGGCTGCCGCATCAACTACTTGGGCCACGAAGGCTTTCCACCCCTGCATATCGGCATGCCGGTGCTTAGCGTTCACGAGCCCATTCGGGTCCGGGGAGATGTGTCCAGCCAGTTCTTGACCGCCTTGCTGATGTCCCTGCCGTTGGTGGCGAAGCAGGATATCGTGATCGAGGTCCTAGGCGAATTGATTTCACGACCCTACATAGAAATCACCCTGAACCTGTTGGCACGCTTCGGCGTACACGTTCGGCGGCATGGCTGGCAGCGATTCACGATTCCTGCGGGCTGCCGCTTGCGTTCGCCAGGCGCCATTCACGTCGAAGCCGACGCCTCATCTGCAAGCTATTTCATAGCGCTTGGCGCAATAGCAACGGGGGCCAGCGGGAAGAAAAGCATAAGAATTCAAGGCGTAGGCGCGGACTCGATCCAGGGCGACATCCGCTTCATGGACGCTGCGCAGCAAATGGGCGCACATATTGAGAGTGGTCCCAACTGGCTCGAAATCTCGCGGGGAGTCTGGCCGCTCAAAGCCATTGACCTGGACTGCAACCACATTCCCGATGCCGCCATGACACTGGCCGTGATGGCGCTGTACGCCAACGGCACGACGACCCTGCGCAACATCGCCAGTTGGCGTGTCAAGGAAACCGATCGCATCGCGGCCATGACGATCGAGCTGCGCAAGCTGGGGGCATCCGTCGTCGAGGGGCCCGACTTCATCCAGGTCACACCGCCCGGCGCACCAGGTAACTGGCGCACTGCCAGCATCCACACCTACGATGACCACCGGGTTGCCATGTGCTTCTCGCTGGCCGCATTCAATCCGGCCGGCTTGCCGGTGCGCATAGAAGACCCCAAATGCGTTGCGAAAACATTCCCGGACTACTTTGAGGTCCTTTTTTCGGTTGCGCAGACGCCGGATCAGGCGATCCCCGTTATCTGTGTCGATGGCCCCACCGCGTCTGGCAAGGGCACGCTGGCCGTGGTGCTGGCGCAAAAATTGGGTTACCACTTTCTGGATTCGGGCTCCTTGTACCGCATTACCGCGCTGGCCGCGCTGCGAGCCGGACTCGGGCTGGATTCAACCAGCGAAGCAGAGATCGCCCAGATGGTGAAGCAGCTGCACATCCAGTTCACCAACGGTCGGGTACTGCTGAACGGTGACGACGTGAGCGACGCCATCCGGACCGAAGAAGCCGGCATGAACGCCTCCAAAGTGTCCACCCTTCCCTGCGTTCGGGATGCCCTGATCGACCTGCAGCACAGTTTTCGTCAATTGCCTGGACTGGTCGCAGACGGACGCGACATGGGCACTGTGATCTTTCCGCAGGCTGCCCTGAAGGTCTTCCTCACGGCAAGTGCCGGGCGCCGCGCTGAGCGTCGCTATAAACAGTTGATTTCAAAGGGAATTTCCGCTACACTTGACAGTCTTCGCGCTGATCTAGAAGCACGTGACGCTAGGGACTCATCCCGGGCCGTTGCGCCTCTCAAGCCAGCAAAAGATGCCCAGTTGCTGGACAACTCGGATTTGACGGTTGAAAAATCGGTCGATCTGGTGTTGAACTGGTGGCAAAGCAAACAGCCTTTTCAAATCGTTTGAACGGGCTGGTCGGTCCACACACCCCCTCTCGCGCAGCAGCGCATCGGTTGTGTGGTTCAACAACTTAACCCCGCGACCCCTGTCGCAAAAAAAATGTCTGAATCTTTCGCAGAACTATTTGAAGAGTCACAAAAGCGCTCTGAAACCCGTATTGGTGAAGTCGTTACCGCTGAAGTCGTGCGCATTGAGCACAACTTCGTGGTGGTTAACGCCGGCCTGAAGTCGGAAGCCTACGTTCCTCTCTCAGAATTCAAGAGCGACAAGGGTGACCTCGAAGTTCAAGTCGGTGAATTCGTTTCTGTCGCCATCGTGGCCATGGAAAACGGCTACGGCGACACCATCGTCAGCCGCGACACAGCCAAGCGTCTCGCGTCGTGGATGTCCCTCGAAAAATCTCTCGAATCCGGCGAGTTTGTCACGGGTACCACCAGCGGCAAGGTCAAGGGTGGCCTGACCGTTCTGGTCAATGGCATCCGCGCATTCCTGCCAGGTTCGCTCGTCGACACACGTCCTACCAAGGATCTGTCTCCGTACGAAAACAAGACCATGGAATTCAAGGTCATCAAGCTTGATCGCAAGCGCAACAACGTTGTGCTGTCACGCCGTGCTGTGGTGGAAGCTTCCATGGGCGAAGAGCGCGCAAAACTGATGCAGACCCTCAAAGAAGGTTCTGTGGTTCAGGGCGTGGTCAAGAACATCACCGAATACGGTGCATTCGTGGACCTGGGCGGTATCGACGGCCTGTTGCACATCACCGACATGGCATGGCGTCGTGTGCGTCACCCATCCGAAGTGGTGACCGCTGGACAGGAAATCACAGCCAAGATCCTGAAATTTGACACCGAGAAAAACCGCGTGTCTCTGGGTCTGAAGCAAATGGGTGATGATCCATGGATGGGCGTGAACCGCCGCTACCCACAAGGTACGCGCATGTTCGGCAAGATCACCAACATCGCTGACTACGGCGCATTTGTGGAACTCGAGCCAGGAATCGAAGGTTTGGTGCACGTGTCCGAAATGGACTGGACCAACAAGAACGTTGCGCCTTCGAAGATCGTTGCCCTGGGCGACGAAGTCGAAGTCATGGTTCTGGAAATCGACGAAGACAAGCGTCGCATCTCCCTGGGCATGAAGCAGTGCAAGGCCAACCCATGGCAAGAGTTTGCCCAGAACACCAAGCGCGGCGACCGCGTGAAGGGTCCGATCAAATCCATCACCGACTTCGGCGTATTCGTCGGATTGGCTGCTGGCATCGACGGTCTGGTGCACCTGTCTGACCTCTCCTGGAACGAAACCGGCGAAGCTGCCGTGCGCGAATTCAAGAAGGGTCAGGAAGTTGAGGCTTTGGTCTTGGCGGTTGACGTCGACCGCGAGCGCATCTCCCTGGGTATCAAGCAGTTGGACTCCGATCCATTCACCACCTTCGTGTCGATCAACGACAAGGGCCAGGTTGTGACTGGCAAGGTCAAGACCGTGGATGCCAAGGGCGCTGAAATTGATCTGGGCGAAGACATCATTGGTTACCTGCGTGCTTCCGAAATCAGCCGTGACCGCGTTGAAGACGCTCGCAACGTGCTGAAAGAGGGCGACGAAGTGACTGCTGTGGTTGTCAATGTGGATCGCAAGACCCGCAACATCCAGCTGTCGATCAAAGCCAAGGACGCAGCGGACCAGAACGAAGCCATGGCTACTTTGAGCCAGTCGTCTGCCCGCGAAAACGCCGGCACCACCAGCCTGGGCGCTCTGCTGCGCGCCAAGCTTGACAACAACAACTAATCCTTGCTGTTGAACTGAATGAACGACCGACTGCCTGTGTGCACCGGTCGTTTTTTCATTAATGGACAACCCTTTTCATGACACGCTCTGACCTTGTTGAAGAACTCGCCAACCGGTTTGGCCAGCTCACCCATCGTGACGCAGAATTTGCCGTCAAGGCCATTCTGGACGCCATGAATGACGCATTGGTGGCTGGACATCGCATCGAGATTCGCGGTTTTGGCAGCTTCTCTATCAACCACCGCCCACCCCGCATGGGTCGCAATCCGCGCAGCGGCGAAAGCGTGGCCATCCCGGAGAAACGCGTACCCCATTTCAAACCGGGCAAAGCCCTACGCGAAGCCGTGGATCAACGCACGGCTGAGCTTGAAACCAAGCCCAAAGGCTGACAGGCAACGGTAGAATCACCTCGACACCGGGGAGACAGATGAAACAGCTTGCATGGTTCTTTAAGTGGACACTTAAAGCAGCCATTTTTTTTACCCTTTTCGCTTTCGCGCTGAACAACCAGCACGATGCGACCGTGCGCTTTTTCTTTGGGCAACAGTGGACTGCGCCCCTGGTTCTGGTGGTCCTGAGCGCCTTTGCGGCTGGCCTTGTCATCGGTGTTCTGGGCATGGTCCCGCGCTGGTGGCAGCATCGCAGAGCGGCTGCGATGGCCCGCCACACCCCACCCGTGCCAACCGATTCTGAAAAGCCTTCTACAACGCCCCCTTATGGAATTTGATTTGAGTCTTTTGTTGCTGGCCCTGCCCATTGCCTTTGTGCTGGGATGGATGGCCTCCCGGCTGGACGTGCGTCAACTGCGCATGGAAAACCGCCAGGCACCCAAGGCTTATTTGAAGGGCCTGAATTTCCTGCTCAATGAGCAACAGGATCAGGCCATTGACGCTTTTATTGAAGCCGTCCAGAACGACCCCGATACGTCTGAACTTCATTTTGCTTTGGGCAACCTGTTTCGTCGTCGGGGTGAATATGAACGCGCGGTGCGCGTGCACCAGCACCTGCTTTCACGCGGTGACTTGAGCCTTGATGACCGCCATCGGGCGCAGCACGCGCTGGCACTGGACTACCTGAAAGCGGGTTTACTGGACCGCGCGGAGGAAGCGTTGCTCAAACTCGAAGGAACGCGTTTTGAAGCCCAGGCCCGCCTGGCTTTGCTGGCCAACTACGAACGCTCACGTGACTGGGAACACGCTGCGCAGATTGCCCAAAAACTGGAGTCTTCAGGACAAGGCAGTTTCGCGGCGCGTCTGGCGCATTACCTGTGCGAGCAGGCGGCAAGCTGCGTAAGTGCCAACGACATTTCTCAGGCCCAAGCGCACCTTCAGCAGGCAGTACAAATCGCTCCAGAGGCACCGCGCCCGCGCATGGACCTCGCGCAGCTCCAGAACCAGCAAGGGAATCCAGCACTGGCTTGTGAGACGCTGGCCGAAGCCCTTTCTTTAGCGCCCACTGCCATCGGGCTGATAGCGTCGCCGCTGTCGCAGTACGCTGTGGCATCCCATCAAGGGCCCCGGATTCTGGAACGATTGAAAGCGGCCTATGCGCAGACGCCATCGCTGGACGTACTGGACGCAATTGTCACCCTGGAAGGGGCCAGTGGTGCCCCTTCTGCGAGCGCACGCGAGTGGTATGCACGCCATCTGGAAAGAGAACCCTCGCTCGTGGCGGCAGCCAAGTGGATTGCAGGCGAAAAGCTGGAGCATGAACAGTTTCACCCCCAAGTGCAGCGCGCACTCGATCATGCAGTCAAACCCCTCACCCGCTACCGTTGCGCAGCCTGCGGCTTTGAGGCCAAGCAGCATTTTTGGCAATGCCCGGGATGCCAGGCCTGGGACAGTTACCCCGCACGACGGGTAGAAGAGTTATGACCCAAAACGTAAACAACATGGCTGTGACCCGAGAACAAATGGCAGCGGCACGCGTGCTGGTGGTCGGCGATGTCATGCTCGACCGTTACTGGTACGGTGCCGTCGACCGCATCTCCCCCGAGGCCCCGGTGCCTGTCGTGCGCATTACCCGGGAAGAAGAACGCAATGGTGGCGCGGCCAACGTGGCCTACAACGTGGTGACACTGGGCGCACAGGCCTCCCTGCTGACGGTAGTGGGCGATGACGAAGCCAGTCACAAACTCGAAGCACTGGTGGCAAAAACCGGCATTGAGACCCACTTCGGTCGTGACGCCGATCTAAAAACCACCGTCAAGTTGCGCGTGATCGGCCGCCAACAGCAATTGCTGCGACTGGATTTTGAAAACACGCCAAAAAACGAAATTCTTGCTTCGCAAACTGCCGTGTTTGAGCAACTGCTGCCGCAACACAATGCCGTGCTTTTCTCGGACTATGGAAAAGGCGGGTTGGCGCATATTACCGACATGATTGCGCGTGCCCGCGCAGCAGGCAAACCCATTCTGGTAGACCCTAAAGGCAGCGACTACACGCGCTATAAAAATGCCAGCGTCATCACCCCTAACCGTGCTGAATTGCAACAGGTCATCAGCGTGTGGCGCGACGAAGACGATTTGCGTGCCAAAGCCCATCAGCTGCGCGAATCCTTGAATCTGGACGCTGTGCTGCTGACCCGCAGTGAAGAGGGTATGACCCTGTTCGATGCCCAAGGCGAATTGCACGTGAGCGCCCAGGCGCGCGAGGTGTTTGATGTCACCGGTGCTGGCGACACGGTGATTGCCACGATGGCTGCGCTGGTAGCCGCTGGCATGACCCTGCGCGATGCGCTGCCGTACGCCAATCGGGCAGGTGGTCTGGTCGTTGGCAAGTTTGGTACGGCGACCGTGAGCTTTGACGAATTGTTTGCATAAAGGCAACCCATGACCCGCATCGTTGTAACCGGCGCAGCCGGCTTCATTGGCAGCAACCTCATCAAGGGGCTGAACGCCCGCGGCATTGACGACATCATTGCCGTTGACGACCTCAAGCAGGGCGACAAGTTTCGCAACCTGGCGGATCTGCGCATTTCCGACTATGTGGATGCCGACGCTTTTTACGATGATTTTGCATCGGGTCACTACGGGCAGATCGAGGCCGTTTTCCACGAAGGCGCTTGCAGCGACACGATGGAGCCAGACGGCAAGTACATGATGGCCAACAACTACACGCTGTCATGGCATCTGTTTCAGGCCTGCCAAAAGCGGGGGGCACGTTTGCTCTATGCCTCGTCGGCGGCCACCTACGGCGGATCCGACACCTTCCGAGAAGACCCTGCATTCGAGCGACCGCTCAATGTGTATGGCTATTCGAAACTGCTGTTCGACCAGCGCATGCGCCGCGAATGCGGCACCGATTTTCAGCGCACCAAGGCCGGCAAGACCCACCAGGTGGTGGGCTTTCGGTATTTCAATGTGTACGGTCTACGCGAACAACACAAAGGGCGCATGGCCAGCGTGGCGTTTCACCAGTTCAACCAGTTTAATACCGAGGGCAAGGTCAAACTATTTGGCGAATACGGCGGGTACGCCGCAGGTGGACAAATGCGCGACTTTGTATTCATCGACGACGTGGTGGCAGTCAACCTGTGGTTCTTTGACCATCCGGACCAATCCGGCATTTTCAACCTCGGCACTGGGTATGCACAACCGTTTAACGATGTTGCCGTCTCGGTCGTCAACACGCTGCGCAAGCAACACGGCGAGAGCGCCTTTTCACTGGATCAGGCTGTCTCGGCTGGCTTGATTGAATACATTCCTTTTCCTGATGCTCTGCGTGGCAAATACCAGGCCTATACCCAGGCCGACCTGAGTACGCTGCGCAGCACAGGCTGCCAGCATGTGTTTGCCAACGTGCAAAGTGGCGTTAGCAGTTACATAGAGTCGCTCGCCGCCTCCACCTGATGGCGACATCCAGTCGAGCCAAGGGTTTATCCTGAGCGATTCAGAAAATTTGTGTCAACCGGGGCGAACCAACGCACGTTGTAGGCAGGACATCAGGCTTCTGGTGCCATTCGTTCAAGACCTATCCCTATTCCGAAGGAACTGACCCATGTTGAAAAAGATTCTGGCCCTCATCGCCATGCTGTCCGCCGCCGTTGCCTTTGCCGCTGTCGATGTCAACAAAGCCACCGCCGCTGAGCTTGACGGCATCAAGGGTATCGGTCCCGGCATTTCAACCAAAATCATTGATGAGCGCAAAAAAGGCAGCTTCAAGGACTGGACTGATTTTGTGGATCGCGTCAAAGGCGTGGGTGAAGGCAACGCTGCCAAGTTCTCCGCCGAAGGCATGACAGTCAATGGCGCTGGCTTCAAGGGTATGGTTGCTGCACCTGCGGCCAAACCGGCAGTAGCCGCAGCATCAGCAGTTGCCGCCCCAGCCACCAAGGAAGTAAAGAAAGATCCCAAAGCGGAAGCCAAAATGAAGGCTGACGAAGCCAAAAAGGCCAAGGCTGACGAAAAAGCCAAAAAAGCAGAAGAAGCCAAGACCAAAAAAGAGGCGGCAAAACAAGCCAAGGAAGATGCCAAGAAAGTAATGGCTGACAAGAAAGACGCCAAGGCCGAGGCTCCTAAAGCTGCCGCCAGCGCTGCCAAGAAGTAATTCACTTCCTGCCTCAACAAAACCCGCTTCGGCGGGTTTTGTTGTTTGTGCAGATACAAATATGCCTCAAGCCCCGGATCAACACCCCTGGTATTGTTGCAGCGCATGGTGCGCTCGGCAAAACCGGGTGGCATGTTGGTTATCCCGCCGTCAATAGCAGAGTCCAGGCGTGCGGGGTGGGCACGCAAGGCGGAAAAGTCTCCAAACAATTCCGTCCGGTGTTTCGAGCCCCCCGGCCACGTTGCCACATAGGCGACGGCAAACCCGTCGGCTTTCGGCTACGCTTTGCGCGTGCTTTGAATCCAGCCCACAACCGTATGACTAAGGACACACCGATGAATACCAGCGAACTCTTCTCTCTCAAAGGCCGAACCGCATTGATTACCGGCGGCTCTCGCGGCATTGGCCGCATGATTGCAGCGGGCTTTTTGGCCCAGGGCGCTACGGTCTACATCACCGCACGCAAGGCCATGGCCTGTGACCAGACCGCCATGGAACTGTCGGCCTTGGGCAAGTGCGTTTCCCTGCCGATTGATGTGTCTACGGTCGAGGGTGCCAAGGCCCTGGCTGCTGCCTACAGCCAGCATGAATCGTCGCTCGACATTCTGGTCAACAACGCTGGCGCCGCCTGGGGTGCGCCGTTCGATGAGTTTCCCGAATCGGGCTGGGACAAGGTGGTGGACCTGAACATGAAAACCCCGTTCTTTTTAACCCAGGCCATGGCCCCTCTGTTGCGCAAGGCAGCATCCGCCAACGGCGGCGCCAAACCCGCCAAAGTCATCAACATTGCGTCCATTGATGGCGTGTCGGTGAACCCGATGGAAACTTACTCGTATGCCGCCAGCAAGGCCGGCCTGATCCACCTGACCCGCCGCATGGCCTTGCGGCTGATTGAGGACAACATTGTGGTCACGGCCATTGCACCCGGTGCGTTTGCATCCGACATGAACAAGGACGCGCGCGACCATGGCGATGCGGTGGCCAATCGCATTCCAGCCCGGCGCGTGGGTATCGATGAAGACATGGCCGGCGCAGCCATTTATCTGGCCTCCCGCGCCGGGGACTACGTGGTGGGCTCCACACTGGTGGTGGACGGTGGCGTCACGCACGCGCGCTGAGAAAACAATGGCAAACTAGGCCCATGTGGTCTGTTATTGCAATTTGTATCGGTGCCAGTGTGGGTGCACTCGCACGCTGGGGTCTGGGTCTTTGGCTTAGCCCTGGCGGCGTCATTCCCTGGGGCACGCTGGCGGCCAACCTGATTGGCGGCTACCTGGTCGGCATCTGTGTAGCGGTGTTTCAGGCCATGCCCCATGTGGACCCCGTGTGGCGCTTGGCCCTGGTCACCGGTTTTCTGGGCGGCCTCACCACTTTCTCCAGCTTCAGCGCCGAAGTGGTCACCCTGCTGATCCAGCAACGCTATGGGCTGGCGCTGGGCACCGCGGGTGTTCACCTGATCGGGTCACTGCTGTTGACGATGGCAGGCATCTGGACCGTTCACCAGTTGCTATCGTTTCAATAGCTGTCTGCGCATGATTGGCGGGGGCCAACACCACAAAAGCCCTTCTTAAGACACACTGTCGAGCCTATGTCGTTCCTCAAACGCTTTCTCGCTGCACTGTTCAACGCCACGCTGGCTCCGCTGCTTGCGCTGCTGCTGATTTTTGAGGAATGGGGGTGGGAGCCGCTGTCGCGTTGGTTGGCCAAGCTGGCCCGCCTTCCCGTATTTGCGCAGCTGGAAAGACTGATTGTCCGCTTTCCGCCGTATGTGGCGCTGGTGGCATTCCTAGTGCCCATGCTGCTGCTGTTGCCCATCAAATTGCTCGCGCTGTACTGGATCAGCCGCGGCCACGCGGTGCTGGGCCTTGCGGTGGTGCTGGCGGCCAAGACGCTGGGTACGGCAGCCGTGGCCCGACTTTTCACACTGACCCAGCCGGCACTGATGCGACTGGCCTGGTTTGCATGGCTATACGGACACTGGATACCGTGGAAGGATGCACTCATTGCACGGGTCAAGAATTCGGGCGCCTGGCGCAGCATGGCCGCCATGGTGCAGGCCATGCGCAGGTGGATTGGCCTCTAAATTGCTACTTTTTTGATAGCTGCTTACGCATAATTGGCGAGGGCTAGCGGCCTAAAGTCCACATATTTCCCTGCCAGCTTGAACACCGAGACCGCTCCGCGCAGTTGTTGGGTTTGTTGCGAAAGCCCCTGTGCACCGGCGACGGACTGCTCCACCATTTTCGCGTTGTGGCGCGTCGCCTGATCAATACCGCCCATGGCGGCACTGATAAGGCTGATACCCTCATGCTGGTCATTGGCGGCAACCCGGATAGCATCAATCACCCCCGAGACACGTTCCACACTGGCCACAATCTCGTGCATGGTGCGCCCCGCGTCGGCTACCAACTCGGAGCCCTGCTTCACTTTTTCCACGGAAGAAGCAATGATGGACTTGATCTCCCGCGCCGCATCGGCCGAACGGCCCGCAAGACTGCGCACCTCGGTGGCCACAACGGCAAACCCGCGTCCCTGATCTCCGGCACGGGCTGCTTCCACGGCGGCGTTGAGCGCAAGAATGTTGGTCTGGAATGCAATGCTGTCGATCACGCTGACGATGTCTGCAATCTTGCGGGAAGACGCGTTGATATCGTCCATCGTGGTTACGACCCTGGCCACCACAGCGCCCCCCTGCGCCGCTACCCGTGCCGCACTGCTGGCCGTGTCGACGGCCTGACTGGCTGAATCAGACGTGTGCTTGACCGCCACCAGCAGCTGCTCAATCGACATGGCTATCTTTTCCGACGAGCGCACAGCCCGATCCGAACGCCCCGAGAGTTCCTCATTGGCACGCGCAATGTCAGATGTATTGCTGTTCACCATTTCAACCCCGGAATGCACCTGAGCGACCAGCGTGGACAGCGATCGGTGCATCTTCTCCAGGTCGCGTTTGGCATCCGCAATTTCATCTCGCCCGTTAACATCGACTGTCGCGGTCAGATCACCCTGTCCCCATGCGCCCGCGGTTGCCTGCAGATCACGAATAGGCATCAGAATGGACTTGACGATTGCCAGAGCCAAAAGGGTGGCGAAGACCGACATTAGCCCCGTGGCCATGATCACGAGCCACGGTGCCTCAGCCGCCGTCAAGGCCAGCATTTTGCGACGATCACCGGCCCGGCTCTCCACCATGGCGCTCAAGTCCGCAAAGGCTTTGTCCGCTTTGCGAATCTCATCCTTGAGAGGTGCCATCGACGCATTGGCGGCCCACGGGTCATTCAATTCACCTCGCTCCAACCGGCCCAGAATGCCTTTGAAGCCGGCTGCGTAACGATCCATACTCATTTGCATGTCAGCGAGCAACGCCACTTCCGTGGGCTGTGAAACTTCCGCTGCACGCGCAATGGCACTGCCGATATGGACCCACTCGGCCTTCCACCGCCCCACGTAATGCGCAGTTTCTCTTTCATCGCCCATGGTGAGAAAGATATCTTTCTCATACCTGCGGGCGTTGCCAATCGCTGCGCGTACGTCGCTCAGCGCTTGTACCGAAGCAAATTCGACATCAATAAACGCAGTGGAACGATCGGCTTCCCGCTTGATCATCCAGGATGAAAATCCACCCAGAACTACCAACGAAAACACCGAGAAAACAAGAAGCAAAAGTAACCGCGAACGAATGCGGAAGTTGGCTAGCCATGACATAACAACATCCTTTACGGTCAATGACCAGTCTTCTGATGTTGCCCCTGGAATATGACAAATTCATGAAACCCCTGGGTTTACCCGACCTCAAAAGCCCGGATCCCGTCAGCTTTTCTAAAGCCATTCCGCTTAATAGGTTATAGACTTTGCCGCTGACCCAGCCCCCTTGGGTGGCGGGTAACGCCCTCTTGCATTCCGGAGAAAAAATGAACGCCTTACTCAAATTTTCCAGAGCCGTGGATTGGCTCAATAGCCTGATCGGCAAATACGTGATCTGGCTCATTCTGGCGGCCACCATCATCAGCGGCGGGAATGCCATTATCCGCAAAGTGTTCAACGTAGGCTCCAACGCATTCCTGGAAGTGCAATGGTACTTTTTTGCCGCATCGTTTTTGCTTGCCGCAGGCTACACCCTGCTCCAGGGTGAACACGTCAGGATTGACGTGGTGTCCAATCGCATGTCCAAGCGCACCCAGATGTGGCTCGACGTCTTTGGCTTCGCGGTATTCCTGACACCGGTGTGCCTGGCCATCCTCTGGTATGGCGTACCCTTTTTCCTGAAGGGCTATCAGTCGGGTGAAATCTCGTCCAATGCCGGGGGCCTGATCCGCTGGCCGGTGTACGCCATGATTCCACTCGGCTTCTCGCTGCTGTTGCTACAGGGCTGGTCGGAGCTGATCAAACGTCTGGCGTTCCTGCAGGGGCTGATTGAAGACCCCACCGCCAAGAAGGCCGAGAAGACGGCCGAAGAAGAACTGGCTGAGGCGATTCAACACCTCGCTGAATCCAAAAACAAAGCCGCTTGACCCTGGAGCCATTCATGGAATTTTTTGCAAACAATATGGCCCCGATCATGTTCGCGGGCTTGGTCGTCTTCTTGCTGATGGGCTTTCCCGTGGCTTTCAGCTTGGGCGCCTGCGGCCTGTTTTTCGGTTTTGTCGGTATTGAACTGGGCGTGCTGCCCGAAGCACTGCTGCAAGCCTTGCCGCTGCGCCTGTTTGGCATCATGCAAAACGACACACTGCTTGCCATACCGTTCTTCACGCTCATGGGGCTGATTCTTGAGCGCAGTGGCATGGCCGAAGACCTGCTGGAAACCATTGGTCAGCTGTTTGGACCGGTGCGCGGTGGTTTGGCGTTTGCCGTGATTTTTGTGGGTGCCCTGCTCGCCGCTACCACCGGAGTAGTGGCGGCATCGGTCATCTCCATGGGTCTGATCTCGCTGCCTATCATGCTGCGCTATGGCTATGACCGGCGCATTGCGTCGGGGGTGATTGCCGCATCGGGCACGCTGGCGCAGATCATTCCGCCTTCGCTGGTGCTGATTATTCTGGCTGACCAACTGGGCGTCAGCGTGGGTGACATGTACAAGGGTGCCTTCATCCCCGGCTTCGTACTGACAGCCATGTATGTGGGTTTCATTATTCTGGTGGCGATCTTCCGCCCGGCACTGGTTCCAGCGATGCCCATTGAAGCACGCACCATCCGCGAAGATGACGGCAAAAGTGGACTGATGTCATTGCTGATTCTGACTATTGTCTCCACCGGTGTCGCCGTGTATTTTGGTGAGCACTACGCCAACGTCCTGAGCTGGTTTAAGGGCGAATTGGTAGAGACGGTTGCTACCGATGAAACCATCGTGGTATCGATGTGCTCTGGTGTCATGCTGGCCTTTTTGATCGCATTGATCAACAAGATTACCCGCATGGGCCTGCTGTCGCGCATGGCCGAGCGCGTGACCTTTGTGCTGATTCCGCCGCTGCTGCTGATCTTCCTGGTGCTGGGCACGATTTTTCTGGGGATCGCGACGCCGACGGAGGGTGGTGCCATGGGTGCATTAGGCGCATTCATTCTGGCATTGGCCCGCGGTCGTTTGAACTTCACATTGCTCAAACAGGCGCTTACATCCACCACCAAGCTGGCGTGTTTTGTGGTGTTCATTTTGATTGGCTCCACCATTTTCAGCCTAGTCTTCCAGGGTGTCGATGGCCAGAAGTGGGTGGAGCACCTGCTGACCGGACTGCCGGGCGGCCAGACCGGTTTCCTGATCACGGTTAACCTGTTGATCTTCTTTCTGGCATTTTTTCTGGACTTCTTTGAACTGTCCTTTATCGTGGTGCCGCTGCTGGCACCCGTTGCCGCGACACTGGGCATTGACCTGATCTGGTTCGGTGTGCTGCTGGGCGTCAACATGCAGACATCCTTCATGCACCCACCATTTGGTTTTGCCCTGTTCTTCCTGCGCAGTGTGGCACCTTCCAAGAAATACACCGACCGCATTACCAGCAAGACGATACAGCCGGTGACCACCATGCAAATTTATTGGGGTGCCGTGCCGTTTGTGGTCATCCAGGTGATCATGGTGTCGCTGATCATCTTCTTCCCCGGCATTGTGTCCAGCGGTCTGGACAAAACCGTCAAGGTAGATCTCGACCAGGTTCAAATACAGATGGAAGCCGACAGCAAGGCAGCAGAAACACCCGCGGCCGCCATGCCGGAAGCCGGGGCTTCGACAGCACCTGCTGCAGAAGGCGTACCGGCCGAAGACGACCCCATGAAAGCCATGCAGGACTCCATGGACAAGGACATCAAGAAATAGGCTTTTTAGCCAATGTGGCTGCGGCGGAACCGAGCGTTCCGTCGTGGCCCGGCGAGCGCAAGCGCGTTACTGGCATGATGGAGGGCTTTTCTCCTGACTCCCCCATTTTTTGCCCATGACCGATACCACGCCAGACACCGCTGTCACCGCCGAGAACGCGGAAAATATCCCATCGACTGCACCTGCAGCCAAGCCCCGCCCACCCAAGCCCGCCGTTTTCCCGGTGCTCGAAAAATTGGCCGCACTGTATCCCAACCTGTTTGGTGCCGTTTTCCTGCCGCTCAAGCGCGGCATTTTTCAAGACCTGCTTGAAGCCCACCCGGAGGTCTTCGAACGGGAAGCCCTCAAGGCGGCGCTATCGATGCACACGCGCTCCACACGCTACCTTTCTGCTGTAGCGGCCGGCCAGCAGCGTCATGACCTTCTGGGGCAGGCAGTAGAGACCATGGCACCCGAGCATATGCACCACGCAGTGCTGGAGGTGTTTCGCCGCCGCCAGGGCCGCTCCAATGAAGATTTGCGTCCCAAACTGCGCGCACGTGTTGCACAAGCCTTTGAGCAGTCGGGCCTGTCCGCCCTCGCCTATGCTGCGCTCGTTCACAGCCGGGACGAAGCCGCCAATGCCATGCTGGACGAAGTGCTGACGGAGGCCGAGGCCCAAGGCGCAAAGAACGAAGCGCTGATGCGGGCATTTGAGGCGAGTGGCCAGACCGTTGACGTATTTTCCGACATGTACGGCATGGACCCTAACGCCGTCACACGCATGCTGGAGCGTGCCCGCCCCGCCAACACGTGAGTCCCATCCATTCGGCCCGAGCTGCGGCTGGTGCGGCCTCCGACATCCTGGAAGTCGAGGGCCTTTCTTTCCATTACCCGCAGCGCGCACTGTTTACGGACTGGTCTGTCTGCGTTGCGCCCGGTGTTACGGCAGTGCGAGGCGACGAAAGCAGTGGCAAGACCACCCTGTTGCGCGTGATGGCGGGCGATCTGCCAGCCCAGGCGGGTCGTTTGCAAATCAACACCATTGACCTGCTCCGCGACCCGGACGTGTACCGCGCGCAGGTGTTTTGGGTCGATCCACGGTCAACGGCGCTGGATCAGGTCACACCTGTTGATTACTTCAAGTCCATGGCCCCCCGCTACGCATTTTTCGACCAGCCAATGCTGGATGAATTGGTAGACCGCTTCTCGCTACTGGAGCATCAGCATAAGCCGATGTACATGCTGTCAACCGGCTCCAAACGCAAAGTGTGGCTGGCCGCCGCTTTTGCATCCGGTGCGCCTATCACGCTGCTGGACGAACCCTTTGCAGCACTCGACAAAACGTCCACCCATATTGTGAAAGCGCTTCTGAACAACGCTGCGGCTCACCCGGCCCGCGCATGGGTGGTAGCGGACTATGAAGCGCCTGACAATGTCACCCTGACGGCAACAATCGACCTGGACTGTCTGTAGTTTGAACAAAAAAGCCCCGCGCTGCAGGGCTTTTTGACAGGGCCAACGCACCCGGATGATTACAACTTCTGCGCTTGCATGAATTGATCGAAACGCATTTCGGTGAAGCGAAACCACAGGTTCTGGTCACGACGGAATGCTGCGTAGTCGTCGTAGACTTTTTTCCAGTTGGGGTTCTTGGCGCTGATCTCAGAATACAACTGCATCGACTCCTTGAAGGCCAGGTCCAGCACATCCTTGGGGAACGGCAGCACCTTGACCTTGGCACCCACCAACTGCTTCAGTGCGGTCGGATTCTTGGCGTCGTACTTGGCCTGCATCTCCGAGTGTGCCAACGCAGCGGCGCACTCCACGATAGCCTTGTTCTCGGGAGACAAAGCGGCAAACGCCTTGTCATTGATGAAGAAGTCCAGCTGTGGACCGCCTTCCCACCAGCCGGGATAATAGTAGAAGGGCGCGACCTTGTTGAAGCCCAGCTTCTGATCATCGTAGGGGCCTACCCACTCGGCTGCATCAATCGTGCCTTTTTCCAGTGCCTGATAAATTTCGCCGCCGGGAATGTTTTGTGGCACGCCGCCCATGCGTTCAAACACGCGGCCAGCAAAGCCACCCACACGGAACTTCATACCCTTGATGTCTTTGACCGACTTGATTTCCTTGCGGTACCAGCCTCCCATCTGGGCACCGGTGTTGCCGCCTGGGAAATTGATAATGTTGTACTTGCCATAGAACTCGCGCATCAGCTTGAGGCCATTACCCTCGTACATCCAGGCGCTCATCTGGCGGCTATTCAAGCCAAAGGGAATAGAGCAACCCAGCGCAAAGGTTTCATCCTTGCCATGAAAGTAGTAAGCCGCTGTGTGGCCCATCTCGACGGTACCGTTCTGCACACCATCCACCACGCCGAATGCTGGCATCAACTCGCCTGCAGCATGGGTGGAAATGGTGAACTTGCCGCCCGACATTTCGCCCACTTTTTTGGCAAACGTGTCTGCCGCGCCAAAAATGGTGTCAAGCGACTTGGGAAAGCTGGAAGCCATGCGCCAGCGAATGGCGGATTGCGCATGCACTGCAGGCGCAGCGCCTGCAGCCAGCACGCCGGCGACGCCTGCATGCTTGATGATTGAACGACGATCCATTTGTTGTGCTCCGGTAAGGATTTATTGAGCAATCTTGCAATGCAGATGTTGCCTGCGTTGCAAGGACTGCCACGAGTCAGCCGCAATTGTAGAAACCTCAGTGGCACCGACCGCGGGGGTTTCCCTTGAAAACACCCAAACGGGCAGTACCCTTCAGTATTCTGAAAGCTACGGCACCGCCTGCATTGGGCCGCGTTAGGCCGCGCGCACCAAAGGGGTGAGCAAAGTGGGAAAGCGCTGTGTGATCGATGCCTGAATGCCCGCAGCATCCAGCCCCTGGAGGGACAGCAGGCGAACCGGATCGCCATGCTCGATAAAAGTATCCGCCAAGCCCAGCTGCAGCACCGGCACCACAACACCTGCCGCCTGCAGCGCTTCGTTGACCGCACTGCCTGCACCCCCCATCACTGCGCCCTCTTCCACTGTGACCAGTGCCTGGTGACTGCGAGCCACTTGCAAAAGTAACGCAGTGTCGAGTGGCTTGGCCCAGCGCATGTTGACGACCGTCGCACCCAGGGCTTGTGCCGCCTCCAGTGCGGGGTGCAGCAAGGTACCGAAGGCCAGTATGGCAATGCCACTGCCCTGGCGACGAATTTCGCCCTTGCCGAAGGGCAAACCCTCCAGAGAGGCCTGCACCGCCACGCCAGCGCCGGCACCGCGCGGATAGCGCACCGCGACCGGATGGTTTTGCTCAAACGCGGTGCTCAGCAACTGGCGGCATTCGTTTTCGTCCGACGGGCAGGCCACGCTCATGTTGGGGATGCACCGCAGGTAAGCGATGTCGTAGGCTCCAGCGTGGGTAGCGCCATCGGCACCCACCAGGCCAGCACGGTCCAGCGCAAACACCACCGGCAGATTCTGGATGGCGACGTCGTGAATGAGCTGGTCATAGGCGCGCTGCAGAAACGTGGAGTAAATCGCCACCACCGGCTTCAAACCTTCCGTGGCCAAGCCACCGGCAAAAGTGACGGCATGCTGCTCCGCGATGCCGACGTCAAAGTAGCGAGCAGGAAAGCGCCTTTCAAACTCCAACATGCCAGAGCCTTCGCGCATGGCCGGTGTAATGCCAACCAGCCGTGGATCGCGCTCAGCCATATCGCACAGCCACTGACCAAAAACCTGGGTGAAGGTCGTCTTCGAAGCCACTGCAGACTTTTGAAGGCCCACAGCGGGATCGAACTTGCCGGGGCCGTGGTAGGCCACCGGATCGGCCTCAGCCAGCTTGTAGCCCTGACCCTTTTTGGTCACCACATGCAGGAACTGGGGACCTTTGAGCAGCTTGATGTTCTCCAGCGTGGGGATGAGCGAGTCCAGGTCGTGCCCGTCAATCGGGCCGATGTAGTTGAAGCCGAACTTTTCGAACAGCGTGGCGGGCACCACCATGCCTTTGGCGTGCTCCTCGAACCGCTTGGCCAGCTCAAACAAGGGTGGTGCACCTTTGAGCACCGTCTTGCCCGCGTTCTTGGCCGCCGCATAAAATTTCCCGCTCATCAACTGGGCCAGGTAGCGATTCAGTGCCCCGACCGGCGGGCTGATGCTCATGTCGTTGTCGTTCAGGATCACCAGCAGATTGCAGTCCGCCACACCGGCGTTGTTGAGCGCTTCAAAGGCCATGCCGGCGGTCAGTGCGCCATCCCCAATAATGGCCACGGCATGCCGGTCCTTACCTTGGATGCGCGCCGCCAGCGCCATGCCCAGTGCCGCCGAAATGGAAGTGCTGGAGTGCGCAGTTCCAAAACTGTCGTACTCGCTTTCCTCGCGCTGCGGGAAGCCACTCAAGCCCCCCAACTGCCGCAGGGTGGACATGCGGTCACGCCGCCCGGTCAGGATCTTGTGGGGGTAGGTCTGGTGACCCACATCCCAAACCAGACGGTCCTGCGGGGTGTTGTAGACGTAGTGCAACGCAACGGTCAGCTCAACGGTTCCCAGATTGGAACTCAGATGGCCACCGGTTTTAGCCACACTGTGAAGCAGGTAGGCGCGCAACTCGTCCGTGAGTTCACGCAACTGCGCCCGCGGCACCTTGCGCAGGTCTGTCGGGTCGTTGATGGTGTGCAGCAAGGGATACAGATTTTTCGGCATATGCTATTGTTTTAAGAGCTGCTTACGCATAAAAATAGGGGGCTAGCGGCTGTTTTCATTCAAATAGTACGCCCAATTAGCTGACCCGGTTGACCACCATGTCTGCCAATGCACGCAGGGCTTGGGTCTGGGCGAGCCCACTGGAGTCCAGTGCAGCCAGGGCCTTCGTCAGCAACTGCTGCGCATAGTGCTGGCTTGCCTCCAGCCCCAGCAGAGACACATAGGTGGGTTTGTCGTTATGGGCATCTTTACCCGCCGTCTTGCCCAAAGTAGCGGAGTCGGCGGTTACGTCCAGAATATCGTCAACCACCTGAAACGCCAAGCCAATAGCCGCCCCGTAGGATTCCAGAGCCGACAGGGCCTGCGCGTCTGGCCCACCACAGTGGGCACCCATCACCACGCTGCCCTGCAACAAGGCGCCGGTCTTGAGCTCGTGCATCTCGCGCAACTGGCGCTCGGTCAGCGGCTGGCCCACGCTGGCCAGATCAATCGCCTGCCCTCCGGCCATACCGGCACTGCCCGCGGCACGCGCCAGCAAGGCACACAGGCGCGCCTGCGTCACTGCGGGAACCGAGCCGTCCAGCGGTGTTAGCAATTCAAAGGCCAGCGCCTGCAGGGCATCTCCGGCCAGCAAGGCGCTGGCTTCGCCGAATTGCACGTGCACGGTGGGCTTACCACGGCGCAGTATGTCGTTGTCCATGCAGGGCATGTCGTCGTGCACCAGTGAATAGGCATGGATGAGCTCCACGGCACAAGCTGCCCGCAGGGCCGCTTCAGCGGATGCCGCTTCGGGTTGGCTGCTGCTCACTGCCTCATGCGCCGCCAGTACCAGCAGGGGACGCAGGCGCTTGCCGCCGTCCAACACCGCGTATCGCATGGCGTCAACCAATTCTGCAGGAGCTCCGTGGTCCAGCCCATAGGGAGCGTCCGCCGTTACCCAGCGGTCCAGAGCCTGTTCTACCTGCGCGAGCCGTGTGCGACTCCAGCCCTCCAGCTCAAAAACAGGGGTCATTGGGCCTTCCACGCTTTAAGGGTTCCGCCGTCCAGCACCTTGATCTGGTCTTCCACAGCCTGCAGTTTGTCACGGCAGAACTGCAGCAGCTGTGCACCACGCTGGTACCCCGAGAGCAGTTGCTCCAGCGGCATCTCGCCCGAATCCAGACGGGAAACCAGCTGTTCCAGCTCCTGCATGGCGGCCTCATAGCTGGCAGGCAGTGCCTCGGCAGGAGACTCAGGGGAAGCGGGTGAGGAAGTGGCGCTGGCCTTGGGCATGGGAATAGACACAAAAAATAGTACCCCCTGATTTTAGGCGTTCTATTGGGACATGGCCTTCCGGCCGGGGCGCACCGGCCTTGCGCCGGTGTGAAGGACCTAAAACCGGAAGGCATTACAATCCAGGCTTCTGGCAGCTCTCAAGGTAGCTGTCTCCCAAGCCCCTCCAAGGAGGGGCTTTTGCTTCTTAGAAGGACCGAGTTGTGCAAAACTTGTGCAAAAAAAATAGTTCACAGCCATTGCGTAAAGAGCCAGCCAACCTGGCATCCCTGCGGGTTCCTACCGCAGCCCTTTCCAACAGCTCCCAGCTACCCGTTTCAAGTTATTTTGATGAAGCGCTGTACCAGCGCGAGATGCAAAGCATCTTTCAGCAGGGGCCCCGCTATGTGGGACATGCCCTGAGCGTTCCCAACATCGGGGACTATTACGCATTGCCGCAGGAACTGGAAGGCCGTGCTCTGGTGCGCAATGCCGCAGGGGTGGAACTCATTTCCAATGTATGCCGCCACCGCCAGGCTGTCATGCTAAAGGGTCGCGGGTCGCTCACAGGCGCGCAAGGCGCAGCTGGCAATATCGTTTGCCCGCTGCACCGCTGGACTTACAGCTCCAACCAGACGGGAAACGGCGCGCAGAAGGCTGGCACCCTGATTGGTGCACCCCATTTTCCGCATGACCCGTGCCTGAATCTGAATAACTATCCGCTACAAGAGTGGAACGGCTTGCTGTTCGAGGCCAATGGTCGAAACGTGGCCGCCGATCTGGCGGGCATGGGCCCGCGTGCGGCACTCGACTTTGAAGGCCATGTGCTCGACAAGGTCGAAATGCACGAATGCAACTACAACTGGAAAACCTTTATCGAGGTGTACCTGGAGGACTACCACGTAGGCCCCTTCCACCCCGGACTGGGCCAATTTGTCACCTGCGACGACCTGCGCTGGGAATTCAAGGACAACTACTCGGTACAGACCGTGGGCGTCGCAAAAGGCCTGGGCAAGGCCAACCCGGCGGGTGGATCACCCGTCTACGAACGCTGGCAAAAGGCTTTGCTAGCCTACCGCAATGGGGTCGCGCCCCAGCAAGGCGCCATCTGGCTCACCTACTACCCGCACATCATGGTGGAGTGGTATCCGCATGTGCTCACCGTCTCCACGCTGCACCCCATGGGGCCGAACAAAACCATGAACATGGTCGAGTTCTATTACCCCGAGGAAATTGTGGCGTTCGAGCGCGAGTTTGTCGAAGCCCAACAGGCCGCCTACATGGAAACCTGCATCGAAGACGATGAAATCGGCGAGCGTATGGATGCCGGTCGCCGCGCGCTGTTGGTCCGTGGCGACAATGAAGTGGGCCCTTACCAAAGCCCAATGGAAGATGGCATGCAGGACTTCCATGCGTGGTACCGCCGTCAGTTAGGCCAAATCGACAAGGTGGGGCCGGTTTAGTGCAAGCCCTCTGGA
Source organism: Burkholderiales bacterium (assembly GCA_043746005.1). Taxonomy (GTDB): domain Bacteria; phylum Pseudomonadota; class Gammaproteobacteria; order Burkholderiales; family Burkholderiaceae_C; genus Allorhodoferax. The sequence goes on along the minus strand of JAYTRR010000185.1, from coordinate 46 downwards.
TGGTTCTGGCCTCGTTCCTGTTTGCCACCATGGCCGTAGGGATCAA
>JAYTRR010000184.1:0-11936 GCA_043746005.1 Burkholderiales bacterium | reverse complement strand
GTTCGGGATCACTCATGCGATTATTATTCTCCCGGCTGCCGGGAACGACGCCTCTTTGGCCAGGATCTTCCAACATTTGCATTGGGCAGCCAATGTGGCCAAACCCTGTACCAGTATCATAGGGGATGTTCAGTTATCGTCACGCCTTCCACGCCGGCAACCATGCCGACGTGCTCAAACACACCGTTTTGCTAGCCGTCCTGCGGCATTTGACGCAAAAAGATGCCGCATTAACCGTTTTTGATACGCATGCGGGCGCCGGCCTCTATCGCTTGGACGGCGACTATGCGCAGACCAGTGCAGAAGCGGCAGAAGGCTTTCTTAAATTGGTCGCCAGCGTGCTGCCCAAGCCGGTTGCCCCGGCCTTGCAGGACTACCTCGACATGGTGGCCAGCTTCAACAACAAGGGTAGCCACAAGGTCTACCCGGGTTCACCCTTCATTATTCAGCGCGTGTTGCAGGCGCGTGATCGCGACAAGCTCAAGCTTTTTGAGATTCACCCCACCGACATCAAGACGCTGTCCGCCAACATTGCCCAGCTCGAAGCCGGGCGGCAAGTGGCGATCCTGCGCGAAGACGGCTTTGAAGGCATCAAGAAGTTTCTGCCGCCCCCTTCGCGGCGGGCACTCGTGTTCTGCGACCCCAGTTACGAAATCAAGCAGGACTATGGCCGCGTAGCGGAAATGGTGGCAGATTCCCTCTTGCGCTTTGCCACGGGCACCTACGCAGTCTGGTACCCCATCATTCCCCGGCCAGAAGCCCATGATTTGCCCAAAAAGCTGAAAACGCTGGCCAACAAGGCGGGCAAGAGTTGGCTGAACGCCACGCTCACCGTCAAGAACAGCAAATTGCTGCAGGACAGTGAGGGTGAAGTCATTCGTCCGGGTCTGCCTGCCAGTGGCATGTTCATCATCAACCCACCCCACACGCTGAAGGCGGCTTTGCTGTTGGCACTGCCGCAAATGGCGACCATACTTAAACAGGATCAGCACGCGACGTTTACCCTCGATTCAGGCGGCTAAGACAGGAGTTGGCGATGGGTTTTTTCAGTAGTGTATGGGCCATCGTTCAACAGGAATTCACGCTATTCAGGCGCTTCCCCAAGCTGAGAATCTCCACCGTGGGGGTCATCGTGATCCCCGCACTGTATGCCCTGATTTATCTGTCCAGTGTGCGGGACCCGGGCGCGCACACTGGCGAGCTGAAGGCCGCCATCGTCAACCTGGATCAAGGTCTGGATTACCGCGGACAGGCGGTAAACATGGGGCAAGACATTGTCGCCACCCTCAAGCAGAAACGAACCTTTGGTTTTATAGACTACCGCATTGAGGAAGACGCCAAGCGGGCTGTTCGCCAGGGCGATCTTGGATTTGCGCTGATCATTCCCAGGGACTTCAGTGCCAACGCCGTACCGGGGAATGAGGCGGCCGGTGGACGCCTGGTCATGTATGTGTCGGAGGGAAACAACTACAACGGTGCCAATCTGGCCAAGCGGTTTGCTTCCGAATTGGGGCACCAGGTCAATATCAACCTAAACGAAAAACGCTGGTCACTGGTTCTCAGCACGACCACGGGTTCTATTGACAAGGTGGGCCAGCTACGAAAAGGGGTGGCGTCACTGAAAGACGGTGCCCATCGGCTGGATGAGGGTTTGGCAAAGGCGGAGTCCGGATCCAAAAGCCTGGCCAGCGGTGCTGACGGCGTGGGAAATGGCGTGGGTCAACTCACCGATGGCGTCAAACAGCTGGGCGCAGGTCTGCGCACCATGGACCAGCAGCGTCCTGCGGCACAAGACCTGGCGGCGTTGAAAACAGGCGCGACGGAACTGATCACGGGGCATGCGGCATTGGGCCAAGGTTTGCAAGAGTTACAGACCGGCGCACAAAAACTGGCAGATGGCGGCGGCAAGCTGCGCGATGAAACCAAGGGCATACCCATCGTAGGTGGACGCATCGCCGAAGGTGCTGGTCAGTTGGCCGCGGGTGCGACCCAATTGGCCGGAGGCCTTCAAGGCGCAAGAACCGGCCAATCGCAACTGGCAGAGGGAACGCAAAAGCTCAACGCGGGAGTGGGCAAACTGACCGATGGAATGACCGCGCTGGGTGGCAGCATCCATACGGCGGCGGGTAACCTTCCGCCCGACTCCAAACTCGACGAACTGGCAACGGGCGGCCGCTCCGTGGCCGGTGGAGCCCGGGATTTGCACAACGGGCTGCTCCAGCTCAAGGCGGGCTCACGGGAATTGACTGCAGGCATTGACCTGCTCAGCCAATCCCTGCCCGGCGACATCAACGCGCCCGACGGCAGCGCACGCGGCCTGGCCGATTCGGTTGAGCCCGCACTGGAAATTGTGGCTCCGGTGCCCAACAATGGCGCAGGATTCGCACCCAACTTTCTGGCGACATCTCTCTGGATGGGGGCCGTCATGTCCGCCTTTCTCTTCCACCTGCGGCGCCTGCCTGCGAATGCCGCAGAGGCGTCCCGACCCGCGCGACTCATGGGCAAGCTGAGCATCCTGTCAGGCATTGTGGTTGCGCAATCAGCCGTGGTGTTGCTGATGACACTGTTCATGCTGGACCTGCACATCTACCGGCTCGCACCCTTCATGCTGACCCTGGTGCTCGCGTCACTCACCTTTTTGCTCATTATTGTGGCGCTCACGCGTGCCTTTGGGGATGCGGGCAAAGCCGCCGCCCTGATATTGCTGATTCTGCAACTGTCTTCTGCCGGCGGAGTTTTGCCGGTGGAACTGAGTGGCGGGATCTACCAAACCCTGAGCCCCTGGTTGCCATTCACGTGGGTGATCAAGGCATTCAGGGCGAGCATGTTCGGTGCGTTTGATGGAATCTGGTTCAGTTCCTGGCTCGCCATCGGCCTCGCGGGCACGCTGGCCTGGTTGTCAGCCTGCTATGTTGGAGCCTGGAAATTTGTGGGCCCGGACGAGCACCGTCCGGCGATGGACATCTAAGCCCGCGCTTACGGAACGATCAGCCCCAGCCTGTCGCACAGGGCCAGCGTCGCAGTGCTCTGGTTCATGGTGTAGAAGTGAATGGCCGGCGCACCACCGGCGCGCAGCTGGTCGCACAGGTCAGTCACCACATCGAGGCCAAACGCCTTGATCGACGCCGTGTCGTCGCCAAAACTTTGCAGGCGCAAGCGGATCCAGCGGGGAATTTCGGCCCCACTGGCATCCGAAAAACGCATTAACTGGGTCGAACTGGTAATGGGCATGATGCCGGGCACCACGGGCACTTTCAGACCCATGGCATCGACATCCTCCACAAAACGGAAATACGCATCCGCGTTGTAGAAGTATTGGGTGATGGCGGAGTTGGCACCGGCACGCACCTTGGTCGCAAAGGCCTGCAGATCGCTGTCGGGTGATTTGGCCTGGGGATGGATTTCCGGGTAGGCCGCCACCTCAATATGAAAATCGTCGCCCGTTTCCGCCCGAATAAAGGCAACCAGGTCGCTTGCGTAATGAAACTCGCCACCGGCCCCGTAGCCACTGGGCAAGTCGCCACGCAGGGCAACAATCCGCTTCACGCCCATGGCCTTGAGCGTCGCCAGTTGGCCGCGCACTGTAGCCTGGGTTGCCCCAATGCAGGAGAAGTGCGACGCCGCACTGACGCCCTCGGCCAGAATATCGCGGACCGTGTTGAAAGTGCCTTCCTGCGTGGAGCCGCCGGCACCAAAGGTGACCGAACAGAATTCGGGCTTCAGTGCATACAACTGCTGACGCACCCCGCGCAGCTTCTCGGCACCTTCCGGGGTTTTGGGTGGAAAAAATTCCAGGCTAACGGTAATGCGGGTCGTCTGGATCATGGATGGATCAGTCTTGAGGAGCAAGGGCACCCGACTTGCGGGCGCAAATGAAAAATTCGCGGTTGCCATCGCCCCCTTCAATGGGTGAGTCGAACCACGCGGTCACGGTCAGATCAAGGGCGGTGCAGGCGTCGCGCAGGCGCGCCTCAATGAACGGGTAGTGGGAAGCGTCTCGCACAATGCCGCCCTTGCCCACCTGCCCCGGCTGCAACTCAAACTGCGGTTTGACCAGCATCAACAAGGTGCCGCCTGGCTTCAGGAACGGCACGATGGCTGGCAACACCAGCGTCTGCGAGATGAAGGACAGGTCGCCCACCACCACATCAAACTCCGGAACGAACGGTTCAGCTTCTTCATTTTCAGGGTCAAACAGGCCGCCAGCCCCCGTGTAATTTGCGCAAGCAGCTATCAAATCGCTAGCATCCAGCGCGCGGGCGTTGACCTTTTCAACGCACAGCACCCGCCCGTCTTCGCGCAGTTGGGGGTGCAACTGGGCACTGCCCACATCTACCCCCACCACCATGCGTGCACCGTGCTGCAACAGGCAGTCGGTGAAACCCCCGGTAGATTGACCGACATCCAGGCAGGCCAAGCCTTCTACCGACAGGCCCACCTGCTTCAAGGCGGCCTCCAGCTTCAGTCCGCCACGGGACACGTAGCGGGCTTCGGAATCGTCGAGCAGCTGGATCGGGGCGTCTTCAGGAATGTCGTCGCCATTCTTGACCACGGTTTTCCATTCGTCGCCCTTCTTCCACTGCACGCCGTCGGCAATCAGGCGCTGGGCCTGCGAGCGGGTGCTCGCCAGGTTGCGCACCACCAGGAGTTGATCGGCCCGCATCAATAGCGGTACGTATTGGCTTTGTAAGGGCCGGACTTGGAAACGCCAATGTAGGCGGCCTGCTCGTCGGTGAGTTCCGACAGCATGGCGCCCACCTTGGCCAGGTGCAAACGGGCCACTTTTTCGTCCAGGTGCTTGGGCAACACATAAACCTTGCCAGCCTTGTATTCCTTCGGCTTGGTGAACAATTCGATCTGGGCGATGGTCTGGTTCGCAAAGCTCGAAGACATCACAAAACTGGGATGGCCAGTGCCGCAACCCAGGTTCACCAGACGGCCCTTGGCCAGCAGAATGATGCGCTTGGAAGGCTTCTTGCCCTTGGCCGGGAAGATTACATGGTCCACCTGGGGCTTGATCTCTTCCCACTTCAGCTTTTCCAGCGAAGCGACGTCGATTTCATTGTCAAAGTGACCAATGTTGCAAACGATAGCCTGGTCCTTCATGGCCTCCATGTGCTTGTAGGTGATGACGTTCTTGTTGCCGGTGGCGGATACAAAAATGTCAGCCTTGTCAGCGGCGTATTCCATGGTCACAACCTTGTAACCTTCCATGGCGGCCTGCAGGGCGTTGATGGGGTCGATTTCGGTCACCCACACCTGGGCGCTCAAAGCACGCAGAGCCTGGGCCGAGCCCTTGCCCACGTCGCCGTAACCGGCCACGCAAGCTACCTTGCCGGCAATCATCACATCCGTGGCGCGTTTGATGGCGTCCACCAGCGATTCGCGGCAACCGTACAGGTTGTCGAACTTGCTCTTGGTCACCGAGTCGTTCACGTTGATGGCGCGGAAAGCCAGCGTGCCCTTGGCGGACATTTCGTTCAGGCGCAGCACGCCGGTCGTGGTTTCTTCGGTCACGCCGATGATGGCTTTCAGGCGACGGCTGTACCAGGTGGGATCCACCTTGAGCTTGGCCTTGATGGCGTTGAACAGGCAGATTTCTTCTTCGCTACCGGGCTTGGCCAGAACCTTGATGTCCTTCTCGGCCTGGGCACCCAGGTGCATCAGCAGCGTGGCATCGCCACCGTCGTCCAGAATCATATTCGGGCCCTCAGCCTTGCTGCCCTTGGGTCCGAATTCGAAGATGCGGTGGGTGTAGTCCCAGTAATCCACCAAGGTCTCGCCCTTGTAGGCAAACACCGGCGTGCCCTTGGCAACGAGCGCTGCCGCAGCATGGTCTTGCGTCGAGAAAATGTTGCACGATGCCCAGCGCACTTCGGCGCCCAGGGCTTGCAGCGTTTCGACCAGCACTCCGGTCTGAATAGTCATGTGGAGCGAGCCGGTGATACGCGCGCCCTTGAGGGGTTGCGCCTTGGCGAACTCCTGGCGGATGGCCATCAGGCCGGGCATTTCGGTCTCGGCAATGGTCAACTCTTTGCGCCCCCATGGGGCCAGGCTCAGGTCGGCTACTTTGTAATCTTCAGTTTTGACAGGTTTCAACACGCTCATGGTTCACTCCAAAAATCAATTTGAAAGCCACGGGGCAGCGTGATAAACCGGGAAATGACTCACCGCACAGACCAGTGGGTGAGCGCAGTTAACTTGCGTTACCCCATGGGAGCAACGGTTTCCGAGCCTCACTCGCTGCCCTGGCGATTGCCAAAAAAGGGGCTTACGAGCTGCATCGCTCCTCGGAAAGCGATAATTCTAGCCTTTTCCTGATTACAGCTTCCGTCACGCGGGTTTTTTTGACCCTCCGGACGGTGGCTTTGCTTGCCTCCAATGTCCTTCCTTGCCGAAACCCGCCGCCGCCGCACCTTTGCGATCATTTCCCACCCCGATGCAGGTAAAACCACGCTGACCGAGAAGCTGTTGCTGTTCTCCGGCGCAATCCAGATTGCCGGTTCGGTCAAAGCGCGCAAAGCCACACGCCACGCCACATCGGACTGGATGGAGATTGAAAAGCAACGGGGTATTTCGGTTGCCTCCTCGGTGATGCAGATGGTGTACCGGGACCACGTCATCAACCTGCTGGACACCCCCGGCCACAAGGACTTCTCGGAAGACACCTACCGCGTGCTCACCGCCGTGGACTCGGCGCTAATGGTGATTGACGCGGCCAATGGTGTGGAAGCCCAAACCCGCCGCCTGATCGAGGTGTGCCGCCAGCGCGATACGCCCATCATCACCTTCGTGAACAAGATGGACCGCGAAGTGCGCGAGCCACTGGACATCATGGACGAGATTGAACGTGAACTGGGCATGCCTTGCGTGCCCATGACCTGGCCCGTGGGCCAGGGCAAATCGTTTGGCGGCATCATCAATTTGCGCACGCAAATGATGACGGTGTTTGATGGTGGCAAGGACCGCCGCCCGCAGGACTTTGACACCATCCCCCTGCGCGACCAGGCCACCTTGTTTGCCCGGTTTGGCCACGAGTGGACGACCGCCATGGAAAGCATGGAGCTGGCCACCGGCGCCTCCCCCACCTGGGACCACGCGGCCTTTCTGGCGGGCAAGCAAACACCGGTTTTCTTTGGCTCGGGCGTGAACAACTTTGGTGTGATGGAAGTACTTGACGCCCTGGTAGATCTGGCCCCCTCGCCCCAGCTCCGCATCAGCACCACCCTGGTCAACCGCCAGCCCGTGGTGCGCGAAGTACAGCCCGAAGACGATGCCTTCAGCGGCGTGGTGTTCAAGGTGCAAGCCAATATGGATGCCAATCACCGCGACCGCATTGCGTTTGTGCGCATGGCCTCGGGCAAATACACCCCGGGCATGAAGCTCAAGGTCATGCGCACCGGCAAAGAGCTGCGCCCCACCAGCGTGGTCACCTTCATGAGCCAGCGCCGCGAAGCGGTGGAAGAAGCTTACGCGGGCGACATCGTGGGCTTTACCACCCACGGCGGCGTGCAACTGGGCGACACCATCACCGACGGCTCGGTCAACCTGCTCTACACCGGCTTGCCCTTCTTTGCCCCCGAAATGTTCATGACCGTGGTGCTGCGCAACCCTTTGCGCACCAAGCAGTTGCAGCAAGGTCTGGCGCAGTTGGGCGAAGAGGGTGCTATTCAGGTGTTCAAGCCCGAGATCGGCGGCAACATGCTGCTGGGTGCCGTGGGGCAACTGCAATTCGAAGTGGTGCAGCACCGCCTCAAGGGCGAGTACGACGCAGACATTCGCCTGGAAGGCTGCCAATACACAGGCGCACGCTGGATCACCGCCGACACGCCGCAAGAACTCAAAGCTTTTTGCGACGCCTACCCTATGCGCATGGCGCGCGATGCGGCCAATACGCTTGCGTATTTGTGCACCAGCCCGTATGACGTGCGGCTGGCGCAGGAGCGGTTTCCCAAAATTCACTTTCACCCGCTGCGCGAGCACGCGGGCCTGGCGCTGCAGACGGCTGGTTGATCAGGCTCCCGCAGGTTTTGATGCATCCGTTGTCGTCATGGCCCTGCGCTGATCGTCGCCAGCTCGTCGGCGTGTTCACCGACATCGACGACACACTGACGACCGACGGCGCCATCACGCCAGACGCGCTACAGGCGTTGGCGCAACTCAAGGCTTCCGGCCTGTTTGTGATCGCGATTACCGGGCGCCCTGTGGGCTGGAGCGAGCCGTTTGCAGCTGCCTGGCCGGTCGATACCATCGTGGCCGAGAACGGTTCGGTTGCGCTGATTCCCGGCCAGTTTATTGATAAAAACGAGCTGCGGCCCCCGCCTCTATTACGTGAGCCGCTATCAAAACTGTATCAACAGGATGCCGCCACGCGGGCCACCCATTACGCGCGCATGCAGCAGGTGGCACGGCGCGTGCTGCGCGAAATGCCTGGCACCACACTGGCGCAGGACTCGCCCGGGCGTGAGACCGACATCGCGATTGACCACAGTGAATTCTCGCACCTGCCGCCGGATCGCATCGCCCAGGTCGTGCACATCCTGCGTAGCGAAGGCATGAATGCATCCGTGAGCAGCATCCATATCAATGGCTGGTTTGGCGAACACAACAAACGGGAAGGCGCACGCTGGATCGTGAAGCAACTGCTGCAGCGCAATCTGGACGCTGAGCGGTGCCGATGGGCTTTTGTCGGCGATTCCACCAACGACGAGCTGATGTTCGAAGCTTTTCCCAACAGCGCAGGCGTGGCCAATATCCGCCGCTTTGAAGCGGAGTTGACGCACCAGCCACGTTACATCACCTCCAGCGCGCGTGGCGCAGGCTTTGCCGAGGTGGCCGAAGCCATTCTGGAGGCACGCCGCACATGAACCCCACCCCCGCCAACCTGCAAGCACCGGTAGCCGGTGCGCGGCTGGGTCTGGTCAGCATTTTTGGCTCCACCTTCTTTGAGCTGGTCAGTCATTTCATGCTGATGCCATTGCTCTTGCTACGCATGAAGGGCACCGATGTGTCCAGCACGGTGGCCGGGCTGTTCGCCTCTACGGGTTGGCTGGGCATTTTCTTGATGACGCCGTTTGCGTCGGCAGCGGCCCATAAACTGGGGCGCAGACCGGCGATGTGGATGGCCGCGGGCATTCTCACGCTGTCAGCCGTGCTGTTTGCCCGCTTTGACCAACTCTGGGTTTGGTTTGCGCTGAATCTGGCCTCGGGTCTGGCCATGGCCCTGCGCTGGGTTCTGGCCGAGGCGCTGGTCGCCGAGTTTTCTCCACCAGGGAAACGGGGACGTTATGTGGGCCTCTTTCAGACGCTGGTCAGTGCCACCTTCATCGTAGGACCTGCCGCGCTGGTGTGGGTAGGGGCGGACAACCCGCGCGCACTGTGGGTTGTAGTGGGGTTCTCCGCGCTGGGCTTGTTGTGGACGGCCTTCATCCCCAAGGTACCCGCTGCCACGGATACCGACACAGCGAGGCTGGGTGTGCAGGGCCTTTGGATGGCGCTGCGCGCGCACCCCATCATCATGCTGGCGGGATTTGTGGGAGGCTTCTTTGAGACGGGTGTGACATCCATTCTGCCGCTCTACGGCCTGGCCCTGGGTCTGGGCGCGGCCAGCGCGGCGCTGCTGGTGTCGGTGAGTGGTCTCGGCGGCGTGGCGTTGATGATCCCCGCCGGGCTGTTAGCCGACCGCTTCAAGGACCAGGCGAAAGGTCGTCGCACGCTAATGGTGGTGTTTACCGCCATCACGCTGGTGGCCAGTTGCATGCTGCCCTTCGTGGCACACATTGTCTGGTTGGCCTGGCCGATTGTGTTTTTGTGGGGTGGTGCAGGCGGAAGCCTCTACACCCTGTGCATGATCGACATTGGTACCCGCGAGAAAGGCATCAAGCTGGTCAACAGCACGTCAGTCCTGGTGCTGACCTACACGCTGGGCGGCCTGGTGGCCTCGGCCGCATCGGGCGCCCTGATTGACTGGTCGCCCATGGTGGCGTTTCCGGCAGTCCTGATCGGGGTCGCCACAGTGGGTCTCCTGGCGCTACTGCGCTCCAACCGCGATACGGCACGGAATAACTAGCGTAAACGTGGTGCCAACCTCCTGCGTGCTCTGCACCGACATGCGCCCACCGAGCGGGCCATACACCATGTTGTGCGAAATATGCAGGCCCAGGCCGGTCCCACCCTGCCCCAGCTTGGTGGTAAAGAAGGGATCAAAGATCTTGTTCAGGTTATTCGGGGGAATGCCCTTGCCGGTGTCGGCAACGGTGATGTGCGCATAGTCACCCTGACGCTCGCAGGCCACGGTAATAGCCCCCGTCTGTTTGCCATCAAAACCATGCGTAATGGCATTCATGACCAAGTTGGTAATGACCTGCCCCAACGGCCCGGGGTAGCTGTGCATCGCGATGCCGGATTCGAGGTGCTCCTCCAGCCTGATGGATGTTTTTGCCAGCACATGGGCAATGATCGACAGCACTTCACCCAGTTGATCCGCCAGATCGAATTCCCGCATCTGGTCGGTCGTTTGATCGACCGCAACCTGTTTGAAATTCTGGATCAAATCTGCCGCTCGGTTGGCGCTGCGCAGCATCAGCCCGGCACCCTCAGAGGTACGTTCAGCGAATGTGGCCAGGCTGCTGCGCGTCAGCGTGCCTGCGGCCACAGACTGCACCAGACCCTGCGCCACCTCCTGCTGCGTGCTGGCAACCATCACGATGTTGCCAATGGGCGTGTTGAGCTCATGCGCAACGCCTGCCACCAACCGGCCCAGTGACGCCATTTTCTCGGCTTGCACCAAACCGTCCTGCGCGTTTTGCAAGTTGGTCAATGCCGCGCGGGCTTCTTCCTCCGACTCCCGACCCGCCTCCAGCTCGGTACCCAGGCGCTGGGTGATGACGTTGATGCTTTGCGTAAGGGCGCCAAACTCGTCCTTATAGGAAACCGGCATGGGCACAATATCGGCGGCATGTTCGCGCGTGGCGGCGTAGTCCAGCGCGTGTTGCAGCAGCCCCACCCGACGAAACACCAGCCTGTCGACGCTGAACCAGAACAGGCCCAGCAGCAGCAGGTTGACCAGCACAATTTCAAGAATCGCGCGCGCCAAAGTGAGGTTCAGGGCCGCTTTTTGCGCAGCGTCGGACCAGCTGACCTGAATGCGGCCCATGTCCCGCTCGCTGATCGAGGGCAAGTCAATCGTGAATCCCTCGGAAGCGCCCACGCCCGGTTGTCCCCCGGCATGGCCGGTAGCCCACCGACTGGCAACCTCCTTGTTTGCATCGTCGTAAACAATCAGCCCGAGAACCGAGCCACCCAGCGCCGAGTCCAGAGCGGCGTTGAGCCGGTCCTCGTCATAGACCCAGAGCGCCCTGCTGACAGGCAGCGCCAGCTGCTGGCGCAGCAGGCCCTTGGCCGTGTCCTTGTCCTGCTCGAACCGCTGCTCGGTGAGGTAATAGGAGACGGCACCGAAGACGCACATCAGGCACGTCATGGCGACCATCAACAGGGCCGCCAGACGGTTCTTGACGGATTGGGGCATCAGGCGGCGGGGCATGGTGTTGGTGTGCGCCAGGCGTCAGTCCGCCCGGCGAAATGGCCCCATGATTTTTTGGAGTTCCCCGGTCTTTTCCATGTCCCGCAACGCTCTGGTCAGCCGATCGGCCACGTCCTTGCGTCTGGGCCCCATCCACACATACACCTTGAGGCTGTCGATCGGGTGGGCCGTCATCCGGTCGCCGTACTGCGCCTGAAAAGGCCACTCAGATCGGCGTTCTGCGGCCAACACACACCAGTCCACCCGCCGGGCCAGTGCCATCCTCAGGCAGGCCTCTTCCGAGTCAGTCACCTCGCGCACGGCCACATCAATGGTCCGTATCTCAATACCCCTGTAACCGCGTACATACGCGATGCTGAAGCGGGACAGGTCAACCCAACTGGCGGGTTTGCTG
>JAYTRR010000183.1:0-3932 GCA_043746005.1 Burkholderiales bacterium | reverse complement strand
TGATGCGAATGCGGTCCGGACGAGCTTGCGTAAGTAGCAGGCCGGTGGCACAACCACCTACAAACACCACCTCGTCACACACAGGCCCCAGCGCGTGGGCTACCAGTTCCAAAATGGCGAGGTTGGGGTTACGCATGGTGTTGCATCATTTCAACCGTTCTTCCAACAGAGCACGGGCAATCTCCCGCTCACGCGCCTGGCCGATACGCAGCGCGTCAAACAGCGCCAGCAATGCGTACAGGGCCGGGTCTGCTTGTGCTGCTAGCGGCAGCTTGGGGTACAGCGGCAAGAGTGTGTTGCCGCGCACCGGGCCGTCCGGGTGTGGCCACACCGGTGGCAGCTCGTCATCCTGTATCAGCTTGGACTTGAGCGGCTCCACCGCGTTGGCCGTTGGAAAACCCACCGTGACCTCGCCCCGCACCGCCGGAAAGAAGTAGGCCGCGCCTTGCAGCACCAGTGACCTGAAGGCGGGCATGACCAGCGCAGGGGCACTGTTCACCTCTGTCAGTAAACGCGCGCCTGAGAGGCGCGCCAGGCAGGCATGCGCCTCAAACTGCGACATCTGCATGGTACGGGCCAGCTCGATGTAGGGCACTTTTTGCCCCGCCAGACAGACGAGTTTGAAAGCCATGGCCAAGTCTTGCGGCTTGAGTGCCCATTGCGCGTGGCTAAGGCGAGATTTGATTCCTGTGGAACTCATACGCTGCATTGTATGCAGTTTGCATACCGCATACAAAGAAATATATGCAATTTGCATTCTGCATACGTGGTGGAACTTCTGCCGAACCAGGTTTAGCATTAAATTGGACTCTAGCGCCCGTATTCATTGCGCAAGTAGCTATCAAAAAAGAAGCAAGCTTGGAGCCGCGAATTGCGATTAAGAACCCAACCCGTTGATTCACAAGGGAGAAGAACAGCAAATTCGGAAGAAACCCGGTTTGCGTTTAAGCACTTCAGACTTTTGCCTTAGCTCGCGCTGCGGGACTTTTCCGTTTTGCACGCGCCGCTGAAGGCAACGCGGGAGCTGCCACTTCATCTGGTTTATGAGTTGCCAAGTCTTGGAAACTCAACGAGGGCAGCAACATTGGCCCGTGCGTAGAGCGGCTAGTGATGTTGCTCACCATTTCACGCACCGCACCGTACAGCAGCGACGCGCCGTTGACCAGTGCGCGAACCCGCCGCTCTTCGGCCTGCCCCGCCGCCTGCTTCATGTGCATACGCACCACACCACGAACCGACATCTGGATGTTGTACGGTGCCTGGGCATCTTCCTTGGGGGCAACACGCAAGGTCAGCTTGACGCCAAAGTCTGAGTAATTGGGCTCTTCCGCCAGCAAGACCAAGCCGGTATCTGCCGACATGCCCAGCTTGCCCGGGAAGAACACCAGACCGGGCGCAAACGCAGGGTCCGCCACATACCCGTCCACGGGCAATACAGACACGCCATCAAACGTGTACTCCAGCAACTGCAATGGACTAAGCTGCACAGGCTACCTCTTGAAACATCGACTCATGATTGGAAGACCCCAGTTGCATGTCAAAGTGCATGAACTCCATGGCCCCTGCAAATCGGCCTGCCATAGGCTTCATGGTCTTGCGGCTCATCCAGCTCTGCAAGTCAGGCTCGTCCGCCATATCCAGTGCCAAGGTAGCTTGGGCGACCCAAGGTTGAATGGCGGCAGGCGCGCCTGATTTTCGAAACACGGCATCAAACGTGTAACCCAAGGCCTTCGTCACAGCTGCGATGGTCTGCACAGTCAGGTTTTCATGGCCCGAGAGCACCTGCGTCACGCGCGCACGGCTCCAGCATAGGGCACGGGCCAGGTCAGCGCGGGTCTTGCCTGCGTGGTGCAGCAACAACGTTAAATCGGCGGCCACATCCACGGCTTTGAGTTCTTCTACCAGCCCTTCGTGGTCAGCAATCAAATCACCAAAAAGAGGTTTGTGTTCCATAGTCATCTCACTTCATTCAATCCACTGCAGACCCGCTGCAGACCGGGATGCCGTCAAAAAATCAACCACGGCCTGCTTGGCTAGGTTGATGTCTTTTGTTGAAAGCTTGTCAGTACGTTTGGGCAATGTGTGCGTCAGCAAGATCACCTTGTCCACCGCGTAATAAAACAAAATTCGAATATCACCATGCCGATACCGCCACACCGTTTCATTCTTTTTGGTCAGGTCGCAGTAAAAGGAATCAAAAGCTTCATGCACCGTCTTCTTGTCTGCCAACTGGTTAAACGGCTTGCCTAACTGGGCCAGCTTCAACAGCATTTTCAAACCCAACAAGGCCTGCCGCTGATCGTTGCCTTGCATGCCTTTGACCGCCTCAAACACTTTGGCTGACTCTCTGCGCTCTGGGTCTGCACATGCCGAAACCACCCTGAACCGCCCCTGCGCAGACGCAGCACCTGCCTCAAAGTCACTCAACTTGATTTCGGTTAAAAAATACATTTGTTTAGCTATAGCTTAACACTTGACTGCGATATTGCATTGGGAATTGCCCCTAGAAGGCCTGACGAATGCAGGGTTTGACATGGACAAGAATACTGTATTTTTAGACAGTTTCCAGGGTGTTTTAGCGTTTGCATGGCTGTCAGCAGAGGTCTGCGCCAGCTTGGCCAGCGCCTCCGAAAGACGGCTGGACGTTTTCAAAGTCCACCAATGCGTGCAGCTCTTTCATGCTCTTCCTCCCAGAAGAAATCGGCCTCTAGCCACCGCATTCATTGCGTAAGCAGCTATCAAAAGAGAAGCAATGGCTAAGCTGCCTGCGTCATATCCACTTCGACGGTGTCATCGTCGCTCTCCGCATCAACGCCCTCTTCGTCGCCCTCGCCTGCATACGCCGCCTTGCCTGTCGCTTGTTCTATCAATTCCAACAAACGCTGCTGACGGTCCGCCATGAAAGATTCAAAGTTGTCGGCATGGGCTAGTGCGGGCGTAATGAGGTGTGAATCAAGATACACATCAAGCTTCTGCGACTCAATGGCGGGTGTCGTCTTATCGCCCTTGATCAGCTTCGCGAGGTATTCGGACGGAGCCACACCGCCAAGGATCCGGTTTGTACGAAACGACAAGGGCGTCTTATTAATGATGGAATCGAAAATTGCGGGCTTGATGCCCTGCTTCTTGCACCAGTCTTGCGGAAAGATATGGTGAATGTCCACGTTCTCACCAAAGAAAACCGTGTGGTCGAACTTTTGGCCGGAGCGAAAATCCTGAGCACCTTCTTTCATCAGCAAAGCGTCCATGCCCTCGTAGGCGGCAGACAACAGCGTTGATCTGTTGATTGAAAGCCATCGGAACTTTCGCGATGCCAGTCTTTCCCAGGTTACCGATGCATGATACGAGGACAGCGCCAGCAGGAACGACCCGAGCCTTGTCCAATGCTTGTTTCGCTAAACCATTGGGGGCCGACCGAATGCCGCGATCTATCAACTCCGTGGGCTTAACAAACGGTATGGCGTCGCCACAGTTTTCAGTATCTGCAGTTGGTGGCGTATTGCCCGTGATGACTTTGGCAACGTCTGCAAGCGTGACCCATTTCCAGTCTGCGCGACGGGCATCTGCAACAGTCACGGTCACGCCGCCAACTCCCGATTCAATTCCTCAATCACCTTGGGCAGTTCCGCGCCAAAGAGCTGGTGCACTTTGCCCAGACCGCCCGCGGTGTTGAAGGGGGCGTATTCGAAGTCGTCTATTTCTATGCCGAGGTTGGCGGCGATGTGGTCGTGGATCATTTCTAGCCAGTGGATTTGTTCGGGGGTGAATGGGGTGGGGTACGCAGGCGGGGAGCCCTCACCCCTGCCCTCTCCCAGGGGGAGAGGGGGCGAAGAGTGGTGCTGGGCCAGCCAGGCTTTGAAGTTGGCCTGCACGCGCTCGGGGTAGGGCACCAGCTCGTTGTCTTGCTGCATGGCAAAGCGCACCAGGCTGAC
>JAYTRR010000182.1:0-11986 GCA_043746005.1 Burkholderiales bacterium | reverse complement strand
CGACCGGCTGGTGTAATCTTGCACAGGAAGCCGGGCACCAGCGTATCGCGCAGTTCGACGGGCTGCGCCTGGGGTTGTGCCGCATCGACTGCGGACTTGGTGATTTTGATCTTGGCCATGACAACTCTAGAGAAGCCCCGTTTTCCAAGTGTCGGCTGGGAGCCAAGCGAAGGAAAGGCGAAGCGGGTTACGGAAAGCACCGGCATATGGTGAATCCGCTTCTTCCCTAGGGAAACTCGCTGTGGCGAGCCTCAGCGAACGTCAGCCAAATTCGGTGCTAACGTCATGGTGAAATAAAAAACGGGCGAACAGTTAAGTTCTGCCCAGCCCGTGCGCTTCAGCCCGACTGGACGCTGGGCTGAAAGTCCTGCGTGCGGCGGGGCTCCCACCAGGAACGGATATTCGCAAACACGTTGCGACAGCCCGTGCAGCGGTACTGACCCGTGGGCAGCAAAGCACCGCTTTCAGCGCGGTCAATGACCTGCTGGTAGCTGGTGGCGCCGCATTCGCGGCATTTGTAAATGGTTTTGTAATTTGCCATGGCGGTTTGACTGTAATTGCAGTCGCGTCTTTTGTGGCAAGCAAAAATGTAAATCGATGTAAGCAGCGTATCGGTTTCTTAGGGGCCGAGCGCCGCTCAGGCCGGCACGGTGTCTGCGAAACTGGGGCGCAGCATCAACTTCTCAAACAGGCGAACCAGGTTGGGGTGGTCGGTACGCCAATCCAGCTCGGGAAACCGGAAGTCCAGATATCCCAGCGCACAACCGACTGCAATGTCGGCCAGCGTGAGGTGGATGCCACCGCAATAGGGCTTTTCGCCCAGGCCCTTGCTCATGGCTTTCACTGTGGTGTCGATCTTGCCAAGTTGGCGATCAATCCACGCCTGGCTGCGCTGCGCTTTGGTGCGGCCGTCCCATGTAGCTTCCAGCCGTGCAAGCAAAGCGGCATCCAGCAGGCCGTCAGCCAGCGCTTCCCAAGTTTTGATCTCGGCCCGCTCCCGGCCCACCGTGGGAATCAATTTTCCAACCGGCGACAGGGTGTCCAGATACTCCACAATCACGCGCGAATCAAACAGGGCCTCCGCGCCCTCCATGATCAGGCAGGGCACTTTGCCCAGCGGGTTGGATTGGGAAATAGTGGTGTCAGCAGCCCAAACGTCCTCAATCACAAAGGCATAGTCCAGTTTCTTCTCGGCCATAACGACGCGCACTTTGCGTACGTAGGGGCTGGAGGTGGATCCGAGTAATTTCATGGGCGCTCAACTGTTGCAAGAGGGATCATTCTATCCACTGGGGACTTTCCGGAAGCTTTTCCGGGGTGATTGGTGGCGCACAACCTACAATTGGGCTATGACTTTCTCCTCCATTTCCGCCCTTTCCCCGCTGGACGGCCGTTACGCCACCAAGCTCGCCAATCTGCGCCCCCTGATGAGTGAACAGGGCTACATGCACCGACGGGTGCAAGTGGAAGTGGCCTGGTTCATCAAACTGAGCGATGCCGGGTTTTCCGAGTTCAAGCCATTGACGCCCGGAGCGCGTACTTACTTAATGGGGTTGGTCAAGAACTTCTCGGAAACCGACGGCGAAGCCATCAAGGTGATTGAGAAGACCACCAACCATGACGTGAAGGCCGTGGAATACTGGATCAAATCCAAATTTGAAGCCCGGCCAGAACTGCTGGCCGCGCAGGAGTTTGTGCACTTTGCGTGCACGAGCGAAGACATCAACAACACCAGCCATGCCCTGCAGCTCAAGGGCGCACGCGACCTGGTTCTTCTGCCCGCGCTGGATGCGGTAATCACGAGACTGCGCACCATGGCCCACGGCTTTGCCGAGGTGCCGATGCTCAGCCGCACCCATGGCCAGACCGCCAGCCCCACGACCGTGGGCAAAGAGGTGGCCAATGTGGTGGTGCGCCTTGTGGCCGCCCGCGAGAAAATCGCCGCGATCAAGATCATGGCAAAAATGAACGGCGCGGTGGGTAACTACAACGCCCACCTGTCGGCCTGGCCCGACTTTGACTGGGAAGCCTTCAGCCGCAAAGTGATCGAGACCCCCGAACCGCTAGGCTTGGGCCTGACTTTTCAGCCCTACAGCATCCAGATTGAACCCCACGACTACATGGCCGAGATGTTTGACGCCATCGCCCGCGTCGACACCATTCTGATCGACTGGGCCCGTGACGTCTGGGGCTATGTCAGCCTGGGTTACTTCAAGCAAAAGCTGCGCGACGGCGAAGTGGGCTCGTCCACCATGCCGCACAAGGTCAACCCGATTGATTTTGAGAACGCCGAAGGCAATTTGGGCCTGGCCAACGCCCTGCTCAAGCACCTGAGCGAGAAGCTGCCGATTTCCCGCTGGCAGCGTGACCTGACCGACTCCACCGTGCTGCGCAACATGGGCGTGGCCGTGGGTTATGCCGTGCTGGCCTACCAGTCGCTGCTCACCGGCCTCAACAAGCTCGAAATCAACGAAGCCGCCATTGCCGCTGACCTGGACTCCTCGTGGGAAGTGCTGGCCGAGCCGATTCAAACCGTGATGCGCCGCTTTGGCCTGCCCCAGCCCTACGAGCAACTCAAGAAGTTCACCCGGGGTGAGCCGATGACGCGCGAGCTGATGCAGGGTTTTATTGCCAATCTGGAAATCCCGGAGGCGGAGAAACAGCGCCTGCTGGCCATGACCCCGGGAAGCTACACCGGCATGGCCGCGGAGTTGGCCAAGCGCGTTTGAGTTGCACCCGGCACACGAGGTCGGTGCTTCATAGTTTGTAGTCTCCCGTTTGTCACGGGGGGGCGTTAAACGTCGTCCGACATGACGGTTAATCCGATTCCCTTGGAGTCACCGCAGTAGCGCTGGGGTCAACAGCGACCAGTTTGGAGAGAACCTGGCAACAGTCCACACCAGTTATTTGGCACCACTCCAAGAAGTCCAGAACGTCGACATATCGCTCGCCCGTTTCAATCTTTGACACATACGACTGTGCGCGGCCCATCTTTTTAGCAAAAGTGACCTGCGTCATCCCGGCGTTGATCCGCGCGTGCACCAACTCCTGACGGAGTACTTGGTAACGCGGGCTGTAAAGCATTTTTATATGCTAAATTCCGAATTGGAATATTCCATATTGGTATATTTCAACGCGTTTCGGGAGCGAAGAAAAAATGACCAACACAACCATCAAAATCAACGACCACATACAGAACCCGGATGACGAACTGAGCCTGCTGGACCTTGTCGTGATGCTCGCTGAAAACGCCTATTTGCTGATAGGTGTTTCGCTTGCCGGAGCACTCATCGCTCTGGGAGGCACCGCTTTACAGCCATCGATTTACGAGAGTACGTCGCTCTTGCGACTATCCGAATCTGACGGCGCAATGATGAAATCAGTCGATGTCCTCAAGCCAGTCATTGAAGAACTTAAACTGCAGCGTGGCGAGCTTTTTGATACAGCGGTCATGCGCGTGGGCCTCCAGATTGCTCCCACTTTCAGCAAGAAGGAGGGCTTCCTGAAACTTTCGACACAAGCACAAACTCCAGAAGCTGCGCAAGCGTTGAACATCGCTGTTCAAGATTCATTCAAACCCTTTGCCCTACCTAAAGGTCGCGCGCTGGAAAGCATTGAGGGGCAACTTCGCATTACCCGCGGAACGGTGGATGAGTTGGGTGCGGGCGCCCTGCGCGTCAGCAAAAGTTTGGACAAAGTGAATCCAGGCACGGAGGCCGAGGCGATGACGAGGTCTTATGTGACGATGATTGAACAACGCGATACGCGGCAAAAGCAACTGCTCGACTTGCAAGCCAGCCTCAAGGGAATTGGTACAGAAATCATCATTCAGCAAGCGACTCTTCCAACAGAGCCCATCAAATCTAAACGGTTTTTGGTCGCAATTTTGGCGGCCGTAGCGGCTGGCTTCGTCTGCCTGTTGTTCATTTTGATTCGAAACAGCTTGAAATCCGCCAAGGGCAACACGACCGGGTTTGAAAAAATTCAACGCATTCGATACGCCCTGGGTTTAAGTGCAGGCTGAGGTGTTCAAACCACCGGCCAACGTTGGGCGAAACCCTTAATCAGTGCGACTGACCGTTGCTGTCGCAAGGTGCTTTTTCATGACGCATGCGAATAGGGGGGCTTCAGTTATACAAATTGATTTGCATTTCATCTATTTGTATAATTTTGCATGCTCAACCGGCAACTTTCCCCCACCCTTGAGCGCTTGGGCCGGTCTTTTCCGGTCATCGCCATCACGGGGCCGCGCCAGTCCGGTAAGACCACGTTGGCACGCGCCCTGTTTCCCAACAAGCCCTATGTAAGCCTGGAAGACCCGATTGAGCGGGCCTTTGCCGAGAAAGATCCACGCGGTTTTCTGGCCCGATTTGTTC
This sequence comes from Burkholderiales bacterium, assembly GCA_043746005.1. GTDB lineage: Bacteria > Pseudomonadota > Gammaproteobacteria > Burkholderiales > Burkholderiaceae_C > Allorhodoferax. Next base: position 7,610 of record JAYTRR010000182.1, on the reverse strand, counting down.
TCGTATCTGCAGGGCATGGTCGATGAGAACTGCACGCCTGGGCGATTTGTGCTCACTGGCTCCCAGCAATTTGGTTTGCTTGCAGGCGTGTCGCAATCGTTAGCCGGGCGCGTCGGCATGACGCGCCTGCTACCCCTGGCAGCACCCGAACTGGCCGGTGTGACCGGTGTGGCCGATGGCATGTTGGCGCTGGACGCCTTGCTCTGGCGCGGCGGCTACCCGGCGCTGCATACCCAATCCATCGAGCCGCTCGACTGGTTCGCCAGCTACGTCGCAACCTATCTGGAGCGCGATGTGCGCCAGGTGCTGAATGTGCAGAATTTGGGCGCATTTCAGCGCTTTTTGCGCCTCTGCGCGGGCCGAACCGGGCAACTGCTCAACCTGAGTGCGCTAGCGGGCGAGGCCGGCATTACGCACACCACGGCACGCGCCTGGTTGTCGGTGCTGGAAAGCAGCGACGTGGTCTTTCTGCTGCAGCCCTATCACCGCAACTTCGGCAAACGGCTGGTCAAAACCCCCAAGCTCTACTTTGTCGACACCGGCCTGGCCTGCTGGCTGCTGGGCATTCGCGCAGCAGAGATGCTGCCGCTGCACCCCATGCGGGGCGCATTGTTTGAAAACTGGGTGGTTACGGAACACCTCAAGCAGCGCTACAACCAGAGGCAACCGGCCGATCTGCTCTTTGAGACCCCTTCCGGGCAGATCCAGACCATTGAAATCAAGTCCGGGCAAACGCCCACCAGTGATTACATCCGTGCGGGCCAGAAATCGGCCCGCTTCGTCACCGAAGACGCCGCCACGCCACGCCTGATTTACGGCGGCGACGCCTCTTTTCAGCGGAGCGGCGTGGACGTGCTGAGTTGGCGCACACTTGGCGCAACGACTCCGCCTTAACAAGAAAATACTCATGGCCCTCAAATCCACCATCTTCAAAGCCAGTCTGCAAATCGCGGACATTGACCACAGCTACTACGCCGACCACACGCTGACGCTGGCCCGCCATCCCAGCGAGACCGATGAGCGCATGATGATTCGGCTGGCCGCGCTGGCCCTGCATGCCTACACCCTCCAGGAGATCTGCAACGGCGACGGCACGCTGGCGTTTGGCGCAGGGTTGTCGGACCCAGACAACCCGGATGTGTCGTTGACCGATTTCACGGGCCAGAAGCGGCTGTGGATTGAAGTGGGCCAGCCCGAAGACAAGCCGCTGGCGAAGGCCTGCAACAAAGCCGACCAGGTGCTGGTGTACTGCTTTCACCATGCCGCGGAAGTCTGGTGGAAGGGCATCGAGAACAAGCTGACCCGGCTGGACCGGCTGCAGGTCTGGCGGATGCCCACGGAAGGCTCACAGGCGCTGGCCAAACTGGCCCAGCGCAACATGCAGCTGCAAGCCACGATTCAGGAAGGCGCGCTGACATTGGGCGACGCAAAAACCACGGTGGACATCGAGCCCATTCGCTGGAAATAATGGCCATTTAGGGCTCTGGCCCGCGTATTCATTGCGCAAAAAGCTATTAATTCGATAGCAGTTTAGATGGCGGTTTGGCGCGACCTTCGGCAGCCCGTTCGGCATACTTATTGAACCGCCAGGCAGTGCCTTCCACGGTAATGCGGTGCCATGTGGCGCGCTTCTCAACCGGGCTCATTTCCAGCCAGCGCTGCACCTCGGCAAACGAGCGGCCGCAGCCCTTGCACTCTTCATCGCCCTGGCTGGTCGAGCAAATGGCGATGCACGGGGTGTCGGGCGTTGAGGCATACCACTCCATCCACGCCGCAAGCGCCTGGTGGGGCATGGCGGCAGCGTCGGCTTCGGTCTCGCGTTGGTAGACCAGCAAGGCATACACCTCTGCCAGCGCACGGGTGGGCGCAGGTAGAGCCACACCGTCCGGTGAGGGCTCACGGGCTCGCCAGTAGTTGATGGCTGCCTCGATGTCAGTGATGTGGATGCCGGACAAGAAATGTGCCGCGAGTAAGAGGAGGCGCATCTTATACCGGTTGGCATCGCTTCCCCAAAGCCCCAAACCGGCAGGGGGCATGCAGCGGGCTGTTCCAATACAACCCTTTTACCCACGAAAACTGAACATGGAATTTTTATCTGCCCCCTGGTGGTCGGCACTGCTCGCCATCGTCATCATCGACCTGGTTCTCGCGGGCGACAACGCCATTGTCATTGCCCTGGCCGCACGCAGCCTGCCGCCCCATCTCAAGAAAAAAGCCATCCTCTGGGGCACCGTGGGCGCGATCGTTGTGCGCTCGGTCATGACGCTGGGCGTGGTGTGGCTGCTCAATATCCCTGGGCTGATGCTGGTAGGTGGCCTGGGGCTGGTGTGGATTGCCTACCATCTGCTGGCCGACCCGGGCGACGGCGCGCACGATGGCCCGGCCACCACCACATTCTGGGGTGCCATGAAGACCATCATTGTGGCCGATGCCCTGATGGGCGTGGACAACGTGCTGGGCGTGGCCGGGGCGGCCCATGGCGCGTTTGACCTGGTGATCATCGGCCTGCTGATCAGCGTACCGATTGTGGTGTATGGCAGCTCGGTGGTGCTGAAACTGGTGGAACGCTTCCCCTCCATCATTCAGATCGGCGCCGCCGTACTGGCCCTGACGGCGGCCAAGATGGTGGTCAACGAACCGCTGCTGGACGCCGTATTTGACGGTTCGGGCGCCCCGCAAACCGCCGCCCGTTGGGGCTTGTATGCGGTGACCATCGCGGGCGTGCTGGGCGCGGGGTGGTGGTCGCAACGGCGGCTGCGCCAGCGACTAACCACCCAGTAAGCGCTGCGGTGCTATTCTTGGGCCATGAAACTCATTACCAAATGGCTGCTCAGCGCAGCCGCCCTGCTAGCCGTGGCCTATCTGTACAGCGGTGTCGAAATCAAGAGCTTTTCAGCCGCGCTGATTGCCGCGTTCGTCATCGGGCTGCTCAACACGATTCTGCGTCCACTCTTGGTGGTGCTGACGCTGCCCGCAACGGTCGTGACGCTGGGCCTGTTCCTCTTTGTCATTAACGCCCTGATGTTCTGGTCGGCCGCCGGCATTCTGGATGGCTTCTTTGTGCGGGGCTTTGGCGCCGCACTGATCGGCTCGCTTATTTACTCGGTGCTGGGTATCGTGATTGACTCAGTGCTCCAGCGCCTGTTCCCGAACCAGTAATTCCATCTGCCGCGCGCGGGTGTCCACAATAGATGCCTCAATGTGGTCCATCCCTGCGCCGCCTTTGCGAGCCCACTCCTGGGCGGTTTTGAAGCGGGTGAGCGCAGCGGGGTAATCCAGTTGTGCCACATTCACTTCCGCCAGCGCCCGGATCGAGCTCAAGGTGCGACCCTGTGCCGCGTAGGCGCTGGAAAGCAGTTGCCAGGCCTGTGCATCACGCGGGTAGCCTGCCACCCAGGTCTGCAGATTTTGCGTGGCGCTTGCCAACGCCTCCCCCCGGGTTGACGCCTGCGCAGCCAAAAACAGCCCGGCCCGGCTCGGGGACGCAGGCTTGCCATCCGGGTTCTGCACGAGCGCAAGCGCGCGTGCACTGTCACCCTGCGCCAGCCACAACTCGGCACCCAGCAAGCGGGCCAGGCGGGTAGCGGCTGCATCAACGCCCGTCGCGTCACGCAGCCGGCTCCACACGCTTTGTGCATCGGCAAAGTCACGCAGTTTGATGGCGGCCAGCGTCGCGCCATACAAGGCGCCCACCTGCTGAGCCGGGGACAAACGGGTCAATTGCGCCGCATCGGCCTCCACCGCCCAGACGCGCAAGGCATCCACTGCGGAATTGGACAGCACCCGCGCGCGGGCAGCAATCATGGCTTGATCCAGTTCCTGCACACCCACGGGTCGCTGGGCGCCGGACGCGGGCGGTGGAATGCGGGCCTGCATGTCGGCCATGCGCTCGGTACTGAGCGGGTGGCTGCGCAAGTAGGGAAAGTTGCCCGTATCGTTCAGGCGGGAAGCCTGCTGCAGCTTCTCGAACATCGACACAAAGCCCTCAGGCGCGAAGCCTGCCTGGGTAGACACGCCAAAGCCCACGCGGTCGGCCTCGCGTTCCATGTCGCGCGAAAAATTGAGCTGCGTCTGGGCCGCCACCGCCTGGCCACCCACGATCATGGCATTGGCGGCGCCGGGTGATTTGCTGGCGGCCAGCGCGCCCAGAATCATCGCCCCCAGCACCCACGGAGCCATTCCGCTTTGGCGCGTCATCATGCGGGAAATGTGCCGCTGCGTCACATGGCTCAACTCGTGCGCCAGCACGGAGGCCAGCTCGTCGCGGCTGGTCACCACGGCCACCAGCCCGAGATGCAGCCCCAGGTAGCCACCCGGCAGGGCAAAAGCGTTGACGGTACGGTCACGCCCCAGCAAGATCTCCCAGGCGTAGTTTTCATCCAGCTCGGGCGGCAGCTCTCCACGCAGGCGGGCGGCCGCCAGCAGGGGCTGCCAGATGCCCTGCACGTATTCCATGACCACCGGGTCATCCACGTAATCCGGGTCGCGGTACAACTCCCGGGCAATGCGGTCACCCAGGCGGCGCTCGGCACTGGCCGCCATATCGCTGCCGTCGCCCAAGTTGGGCAGGGCCGTGCTGGTGGCACCCACACCGGGTACCGGGGTTTGGGCCCAGCCCGCAGGCACAGCGCAAGATGCTATGAAAATAATAGCTGCCTGCGCAATTGCGACGGGGGCTAGAGCACGATTTTTCTTGAAAGACTTCAAAATGAGTCCAAGGACATGCTGGCCACAACTTGCGCCGTCACAGGGTCCAGAAACACGGTCCAGAACGACTCGCGGCCAACCATAGGCAGATAGACCACCGTCTGCGGGTTGCGCCCGGTCGAGGCCAGAACACGTTCTATCTCGGCAACTCGCTCAGGAAACCGATACTTGAGCGCAGATATTGGCTGGGCAGCAAGAAGGATCTCAGGCACCGCGCTGGCATAGGGCCGCCACAGGTCGGGACGAGACGACAGAGAAACACCCTGCAAGGCCGCTATAGTCGCCTCCATTTTTTCCTGGCCGTCGCGGAACGGGCGCAACGACAAAAGCGTGGGTCCGGTAAGGGGCAAAGCATCAACACCAGATGGAGTTTTGGCCAACAACTCCAAAGGCACATCAATGGCGTGCACCACGCGAAAACGGTCGTACTCAAACACCATGTGCACGGGGCGCGCCACGCTGACGGTCCACAACCCATAGCCCAGCGCCGCCAACTGAATCAGCGCCACCATGACCAGATCGCGCCGCAGCTCAGCCCGGGGTTTGGTGCGGTTGAACACCGCCAAAGTAATCATCGGCCCCAAAATTACATCGACAGTCACCACCAGCAGAAACAACTCGCGCCCACCAGATATTTCGCGATAGGGGTACGGGTACCAAATACCAAATACCAGCAACGCCGCCATTGCAGCGATAACAAGACTGAGGCCCAAATGGATGGCACTGGCTTTGAAACGATCGCGCCAGAATGCAGGTGGATTCAGGATGGCACTTGGAGTCATGTTCATATGATGCGGCAGCTTGAGTTTGGTTTCCGGAAATCAGCAAGGCGTTAGGTGAAGGTCAGGTAAAGTCTGGCCATGCAAATTCTTACCCATTTTGACGCTCAGGGCCAAGCCCATATGGTAGACGTGGCCGCCAAGCCCGCCACCCACCGTATTGCAGTGGCCAGCGGTCGCATTGAGATGCTGCCTGCCACCCTGGCCATGATCGAGTCTGGCAACGCCAAAAAAGGCGATGTACTTGGCATTGCCCGCATTGCGGGCATCCAGGCAGCCAAAAAGACCAGCGACCTGATTCCCCTGTGTCACCCCATTGCGCTGACGCGTGTGGCAATGACGTTTGATGCAGTGCCCGCCACCACCACGCAGGCGGCCCACGTGGCGTGCTCCGCTACCGCAGAAACGGTGGGCCCTACCGGGGTGGAAATGGAAGCATTAACCGCTGTGCAGGTGGCGCTGCTCACCATTTACGACATGTGCAAGGCTGTGGACCGTGGCATGGCCATCAATGATGTGAAGCTGCTGGAGAAGCGCGGGGGCAAGTCGGGGAGTTTTGTGGCGGACTAGTTGTCTCTCCGTTTAATAAAATTTCATCACTAGTGATATCATTAATACATGATCATTACTTTGGACACGGACGTTGTCGTATCGGCAATGCGCAGTCCGTCAGGTGCATCCGCAGCTTTGGTTCGCATGGCACGGCGCGGCGAAATAACTTTGGCAGCCAGTGTGAGTCTGTTCATGGAATATGAGGCTGTTTGTACTCGGCCCGAGCATGTGCAGGCATCCGGTCTGAGCCTCCCGCAAGTGGCAATTTTTTTGGATGCCGTGGCCAGCTTTTTTAAACCGGTTGAGGTGCATTTCTTGTGGCGACCTCAACTGCGCGATCCAGCAGATGAAATGGTGCTAGAGGCCGCCGTCAACGCGCAAGCCGCAGCACTAATTAGTTTCAACTTGCGGCATTTTGCGAAAGCCGCGATTTTGTTTAACCTGCGCCTGGAGCCGCCAGGCCTGTTTTTGAGGAGTTTGCAATGAGTGATCTCACAACCTATCCACTGCGCTTACCCCGCTCCATTCGCGCAGGAGTAGAGCGCATGAGCAAGCTCGACGGTACCAGCATCAACCAGTTTGTCAGCATTGCCGTGGCCGAGAAGCTTGCCATGATGCAAGCCGAAGCCTACTTCACCGAACGCAGAGCGCGCACCAATCTGGAGGCTTTTGACCAACTCATGCAGCGCGCTGGCGGGGAGATACCGGGTGCGGGTGATGAAGCAGGGCACTGAGGGGCGAGGAGCTTTACAAACCAGCCGCCCAGCGCGCATGCGCCTCAGGAAAAGCAGCCTTGAAGCGCTGCAGGTAATACAGGGCCTCTTCGTCGCGCCCGAGCATCACTGCGCTTTCGATCAATTTTTCAACCACACGGGCTTCGGGAGAAAAGTGCAATAGCTGGTGCGCCATGGCATTGATCTGCGCTGCGTTTTCTGGCGTCAGCGGCGTGGTGGTCATCTCCGCAAACTGCACCTGGTTGTGAAACAGCCACGAACCCCGGATTTTGTTCAGCGTGTTCTCGCGGTAGGCCTCGGCACGCATCGTGGGTATCAGGTAAATCTGGCTGATGCGCCAGTAGTCCCATCCGGCATAGGCGATAACCGCTATGAATAACGTAGCTATCCAGGCAGATTGGACGGGGGCTAGATGCCCAAAAGGCTTGCGCCATAGCAACCAGATGCACAAGCCCGCCGCTATCTGAAACGGCCCGTACCACAGCGGGTATTCCAGCATGCTGTGCAGCAAAATAACCGCCAGCACGCCCCATGCCAACTGGCGGGTGGCATCCGTCTCACGCCACGGTTTGGCGCGCCAGGTGAGCCACAGCCCCAGTCCACACACCACAAGCGCCACCGGCACGCCCAACTCCACCGCCAGATGCAGCGGCAGGTTGTGGGCGTTGTCCAGAATCTCACAAAAGCGTTCCCCCGGGTACAGCGTGATGAAGTGGGCGTAATCCAGTTCGCCCCATCCCCAGCCAGCCCAAGGCTTCTGGGCAATCAGATGCAGGACGTTGGACCACAGGACCCGACGGCTACCGCAGCCAGCTTCTTCTTTGAAGCGGCCCAGCAG
>JAYTRR010000181.1:0-3949 GCA_043746005.1 Burkholderiales bacterium | reverse complement strand
ACTCTTTGGCCACCTCCATGAGCCGCCTGTCTTCCGGTCTGCGCGTTAACAGCGCCAAGGATGATGCAGCTGGTCTGGCCATTGCCGAGCGCATGAACGCTCAGACAAAGGGCATGAATGTTGCGATCCGCAACGCCAACGATGCCATCGGTTTGGCTCAAACGGCTGAGGGCGCGCTAGGTGCCATCTCCAATAACCTGCAGCGTATGCGTGAACTGGCTGTGCAGGCCTCCAACGGTACCAACACATCGACCGATATCGGTTCAATGGATGCAGAGTACAAGCTCCTTGCTGCTGAGAACACCCGCGTAGCTGCAGCCACGACATTTAACGGGACCGCTGTGATTGCGGCGGCCACCTTTACGTTCCAGGTTGGTGCAAACAGCACGGCGGCACAAGATCAAATTGCAGTAACCGCCACCAGCTACAGCGGCACAGGGACGACGTTGGGTACGGCTAGCAGCACTGCATTCGCCGAAATCTCTAAGCTGGACGCTGATATCAACACCGTGACCACTGCACGATCCACCTGGGGTGCCACCCAAAATCGTTTCGATTCCGTTATTACCAACCTGCGCATCGGTTCTGAGAATTCGGCCGCAGCCCGGGGCCGCATCATGGATGCTGACTATGCCCAGGAGACGGCGAGCTTGTCGCGCGCCCAGGTTCTGCAGCAGGCCGGCACCGCCATGGTGGCCCAAGCCAATCAGGGGCCGCAAAGTGTGCTGGCACTCTTGCGATAAGAGTACAGCGAAGGTTATCGGGTAGTCGTAAAAATTGGTGGTTTTCGGCGGCGAAGGGTTTAACCCCCTCGCCGCTTTTGGCATATTGGCGGTCAGTTGGATTAGACTGACATGCTTACAGGAGAAAGTCATGGCAATCTCATCGGCGGGTGTTGGCAGCGGCCTGGATGTAAAGAGCATCGTGTCGCAACTGGTTGCCATTGAAAAGCAGCCTTTGAAGGAGCTCCAGACCACGGCCTCCAAATTTCAAAACCAACTCAGCTTGTATGGCACAGTCAAATTCCAGATATCTGCCTTGGGCGATGCGGCCGCTTTGCTGGCAGGCTCGAGTGGATGGAATACCCAAAAGAGCACCTCATCCAATGCCGCTGCCGTGGGCGTTACTGTTGGCACTACGGCCGCGTCAGCGGCGCTGACAGTCAACGTGCAACAGCTCGCGCAAGCCCAGTCGACAGCCTCTATAGGCATTGCGACTGGTACGGCTGCGGGTGCAACTGGCACTCTGTCAATACAACTGGGGAGTTGGGCGGGCGCCGCGTTCACGGCGGGTGCCAGTGCGTCGGTCGCTGTTACTATCGGCGCCACGGATACGGTGAGTGCTATTGCCAGCAAGATCAACGCAGCAGGCGCGGGTGTCACCGCGACGGTTCTGAACGATGGCATAAATGACCGGCTGATTGTTCAATCCTCAATTTCAGGGACGGCCACGGGGTTTAGCATCACGGCCACCGGAAATGCGGGGCTTTCAGCGTATGGCTTTACAAACGCCACGGCCACGACGCCGTCGGCGGCCGGAATGTTTATGGGCCAGTCCGGCTTGAACGCCATGATCAATGTCAACGGCGTTGCTTTGGTATCGGCCACTAACAATATGGTGAACGCAATTCCTGGTGTCTCGCTGCAGTTGACGCAAACGACCACCGCGCCAGTGAATATCACCGTCACGAATGACCTCGCGGTAGTCCAAAAGAATATTCAAAGCTTTGTGGATGCCTACAACGCGCTGAATTCGACCATTGCCGATGCAACGAAATACACGGCAGCAACCAAAACAGGAGGACCGTTGCAAGGGGATGCAACAACCTTGGGGTTGCAAAGTGCGCTTAGGTCCATGTTGGGATCCACCAGTGTGGGGTCGACTTTTTCCTATCTGTCTGATGTGGGTATAGAGCGGCAAACAGATGGGTCTTTGAAGATCAATACAACCAAGCTGACAAGCGCCCAGCAAAATCTGCCCAATTTGAAAAATCTGTTTGCAGCCAATAACAATAACGCGACAACCAATGGTTTTGGACTGAAGGTTCGTGATTTTGCGCGTGCAATGGTCGCGTTTGACGGGCAAGTCACTAGCAAGTCAGTAGCCTTGCAGGGCGCGATCACACGGAATTCAAAGGATCAGGATCGGGTCAATCAGCATGCATCCCAAGTGGAGGCGCAACTGTACAAGCAGTACTCTGCGCTGGATGCCCAGATGGCTAAATTAAACGGGTTGAACTCATTTGTGACAGCGCAACTCGCTGTATGGAATAAACCTAGCGCTTAATCGTTTGATTTTCTTGTGATCCTGTCGATATATAAAACATACGGCACACAAGGAGTCAATCAAAATGTTCACACCAGTCAGCATGCGTTCAGCAAACACCTACCGAACCGTTGGTTTGGAAACCTCAGTAGCCGGCGCCAGTCCGCACCAGTTGGTCGGCCTGCTGTTTGACGCGCTGCAGCAGTCTTTGGTATCCGCAAAGGGGGCGATTCTGAGTAGGGAAATTCCCGCCAAGGGGCATGCCATCAGCCGCGCCGTCCGCATTTTGGAAGAAGGCCTCAAGGCGGGTTTGGATACCAAAAGAGGAGGCGAGCTGGCTGCTAATCTGAGCAGCCTGTACGACTACTGCATATTCAAAACCACTGAAGCCAACTTGCGCAATGATGCGGCCATGCTTGACGAAGTCATTGGCCTAATTCAACCGGTAGCGGATGGGTGGAGCCAGATCAGAGGCGAAGCCGTGGTGCAGTCGTATCAGTCTTGAGGGGGAAAGCAAATGAGCCAAATGCTGATTGACTATTACAAAGCCATCGAAGACAGCAGCCGCAAGATGCTCGATGCGGCCAAGTCAGAAGACTGGGAGCAGGTGGTTCGTTTTGAGGGTGCCTGTGCGGTGCTGATCGAGCAGTTGCGGGCCAAAGCCCACAGTGAAGAGTTGCTGCCCGCCCAGCGCTCCGAGAAAACCCGCATCATGCAACGCATCCTGCAAAACGATGCCCAGATCCGCTACCTGGCCGAGCCATGGCTGGCCCACTGTGAGCAGGCGTTTGACACGCCGCGCCAGTTGCTGCACTAAATTGCTACGTATTTGATAGCTGCTCGCGTAGTGTCTATGGAGGCCGATTCCCTTCAGTATGGCCCTGTTGAGTGGTTGCGCAGGGTGCCCAATGCCGTTCTTGCCTCATGGGTGACGTGTAGATAATATGCGCATAGCGTATGAGTGCTTACCATGCTTCACTTTGAAAATGAGCCTAAAAAGGCAACCAATCTTTCCTTGAATTCCAAAGTCCTGGAAGCAGCTCGTGAGATGGGGCTTAACATCTCCCAGACGGTTGATTCACTGCTTGCCGACGAAGTCAAGCGCCGCTATTGGGCACAGTGGAACGAAGAAAATTATGCGGCAGTAACCGCCTATAACGATCGAATTTCTATACATGGGCTGGCGCTGGCCAAGTACCGCACTTGGGGCCAAGCCTTGGGTAACGGGCTCGCTACACCTGCATGTTCATGATGTCAGTGTAGGCCTGCACCATGCGGTTGCGCACATGCAACGTGGCCTGAAAGCCAATTTGGGCTTTCTGGATAGCGACCATGGTTTCTTCCAGGCTGACCTTGGGGTTTTCCATCTGCACTTCCTGCTGAAGCCGGGTTGCCTCGTTCTGTGTGGCACTCACGGACCCCAGTGCGCTTTTGAGTGCGCCTGAAAATCCTCCACCCACGCCTTCGGCTTCGCCAGAGGCGCTGGGCCGCACGCCCATGCTGGGGCGAATCGTGGTGGGCATTGATACCGGTGTGAGCTTGAAATCCATACAGTCCTCCCCTGTGAAGTAGGGTGCTGCGATCGTATAACCCGCTTGCGCTCACTATTATTTTGAATTGGCGGGTAAAGCGGGTGCTTATTACCCTAATGTTTTCGGAGGGGGGTCGAATAATCAGTCCCATT
>JAYTRR010000180.1:0-12039 GCA_043746005.1 Burkholderiales bacterium | reverse complement strand
GCGGCGGCGGGTGCCATACGGCGGGGTGGGGGTGCGCCGCCTTCATCGCCCTCATTGCCGCCAGGGCCGCCCATGCCTTCGCGGCCACCCAGCAACTGCAGTTCAGTGGCAATGATGTCCACGGTGTTTTTCTCAATGCCAGCCTGGTCGGTGTACTTGCCATATTTCAGGCGGCCTTCCACATAAATGGGGCGGCCTTTTCGGACGTATTCACCGGCAATTTCCGCCAGGCGGTCGTAAAAGGTGACGCGGTGCCACTCGGTGGTCTCAATGCTTTCGCCGGTGTTCTTGTCCTTGCGCCGGGTGCTGGTGGCCACGCTGATGTTGGCCACCGCCTGACCCGAGGGCAGGTAGCGGATTTCGGGGTCGCGGCCGCAGTTGCCGACCAGAATGACTTTATTGACGGATGCCATGGTGTACTCCAGATGTGTCAAGGGACAATGCTTTTTGTCCCTCAGTTAAAGCAAGTTAACAGTTTTCCCATCCCATTTGGGCATGTGAGTTGGTGCCCAATATACCAGCGCATCCGCTGTGGCCAGAAATGCACTGGCCCCATAGCGAAACGATCCGGATGCACAGACTCAAACGTAGGTCCGTTCAGACTTTAAATAGAAGCCAATTGAGCAGGAGTAGGCGATCCGCGCAAGTGCGATGACTAGCCATGTAGGCGTCGGCGGCGGCAAGCGCTTCGTGGTCCAATGTGCCGCTCTTCTCGGTCCACACCGGCGCTTGAAAGAGGCCAATCTTCGCGTTGCTGAACAGATTTTGCCAGTGGCATCCCAGGGCATACCACTCTCAGACGTTCCGTGGCCGCAGACCGAGCCATTCGGCGCCGACCACCGCATCTGGACTCATGGCACCCCAAGGCATACGGAGCCTAGAGGCAAGGAGTCTGTCGACCACACTGCGTTCAAACGCGAGGTCCTGCGCGGTGACGAGTTCGGCGTTGTGTTGCCAGGTTTGGCAAACTCACCGAAGCGGGTAAGAACACATGGGGCCGTCTGCAACGCTGCAACCAGCTTTGTCATTGCGCCGTAGTCTGCATAGGAGTTGGTCGCGGAAACGCTTTGCGCGTGGTCGCCATTCCAGCCAGACCAGAAGGCCATCGTGCCATGGGCGGCGCACTGCCAAGTCACCGAGCCACACTACCCCAACGAAGGCAATGGTCGGGCAGCCATCGGGCTTGACCGCATGTTGCGTATTCATTTCATCCAGCACTGGTTCAACTGTGAAAGGTAACAATTTCATTCAAATATGATAAAATATGAACATATAAATTAAAAATTGAAATTTTCAGCCATGGCCATAAGCTATCACCAACCCTCGGTCAATGCGCTTTTTGACGCCATGCCCTTGCCCATGCTGACTTTTGGAGTCACGGGCCAGGTCACTTATGCCAACAAGTCGGCCAAGGTGCATCCAGGCCGCCCGGTGGAATCGATGGGCGGAAAGCCGGTGATCAAGTCGCTGGCAACTGCAATCAATATGGGCAAGGTCAAACTGCCTTACGCCGTAGAAGTGGAACTGGCAGACGGCGCCCGCGTCAAGGGGCAATTCATGGCTGGCCTGTCGGGGCTGGATATTGCATTTGTTTTTAATGCGGAAGCCGTGGACAGCGCATCGCCCCACATTGATCTGGGCGACATCATTGCACTGTTGCGCGACGAAATCGGCCCACCCTTACACCGCCTTTCCAATATGCTGGGCAGCCTGCCGGAAAGCCCCAAGGGCGGCAAACTGGAAGCAGCCGCCGATGAACTGAACGAGCGGCTGCAACGCCTTGCCGACCTGATCGCGGTCTTTGGCGATGAGGTTCTGCTCACTGGAGACCGTATTGATATAGCCGCACTGGCCAAGTCGGTTTGCGATGAACTCACGCCACGCGCTTTAACGAGAAGAGTGCACTTTGTTGTCAACGAACCCGGCCAGACACTACCCCCGATTTATGGCAATGCCAAAATCATTCGACGTGCGTTCTACGAATGCTTTGACAATGCCGTGACGCACTCACGCCGTGAAGTGAGTAGCAAGCAGGACCTAGCAGTCAATGTCACCTACATGCTCACGGGCGAGCATGTGTTGATCAGCGTTCGCAACCTCGGAGCGATTCCGGAGGAAATAAAGGGCGTGGAAACCCGCGATTTATTCACAAGGACCAGTGCATTGGGCCCTGCCGAATCCAATGGGCGATTGGGCTTGCCGCTGGTGCAACGCATCGTCGGCTTGCATGGCGGCAATATGCGGATGACAGCCGTCGGTGATGACGAGGTGCGGGTGCTGATGGAGTTCCCGACTGGCGCGCCACAACGCGGGCAGACCCAACTGGATATTGCACAGGCCCAGCGCTATGCCGCCGATCTTGCCAAGCTCATGTCACATCGTAAAAAGGAAGCCGTATGACACACAACGCCTTGATAGTTGACGATCAACCCGACATTCGCAAACTAATTCGAATGACAATGGAGTGCGGGGATTTTGATTTGCATGAAGCGGACAACGGGGAAGACGCTTGGCGCGTGGCCCAAAATCTGCGCCCGGCAGTGATCTTGCTTGATGTGATGATGCCCGGCGGTATGGATGGCTACCAAGTGTGCGAAAAAATCAAGGCAGACCCCCTTTTGCAGACCCTGACTAAAGTGATTTTGCTCACTGCGAGGGGTCAGCGCACTGATATTGAACGTGGACAAACCGCGGGCTGTGATGCCTATCTGGTAAAGCCGTTCAGCCCGCTTGAGCTGCTCGACACAGTAGACCGACTGGTAGCACCGGCATGATGCAGCACCGCCGTCTGTTTTTACAAGGCGTAGGCGCGGCCCTTGCAACTGTTACTACGTTCCCCGCGCTTGGATTAAAACCGCTGCGGCTGGCAGTTGTACCGCAGCTCACACCCGTTGAGATAACGCGTTATTGGTCACCTTTGCTAACCGCACTCGCCAGGGTAGGCGTTACCTGCGAACTGGTGGTCTACCCGTCCATCGCCAAATTTGAACCAGAGTTTTTGAAAGGGCTGGCGGACCTGGCTTTTCTAAACCCTTACCACATGGTGATGGCCCGACGCGCGCATCGTTATGAGCCTCTGCTGCACGATGCCCGCCCACTGGAAGGCGTTTTGGTGGTGAAGAGCGACGGCCCGGTCAAAAGCATAGAGCAACTGAAGGGCCATCGAATTTCGTTTCCCGCCCCCAATGCCTTTGCGTCCAGCCTCTACATTCGTGCGATGCTGGAACGTCAACACCACTTGGCGTTTGATACCCACTATGCAGAGAATCACCGCAACACGATACGCCAGGTTCTCGCGGGTGACTCGGCCGCCGCAGGTGTTGTGCGAACCACCCTGGAGAACGAGTCGCAAGATGTTCAGCAGCATTTGCGGGTGATCTACACCACACCGCCGCTCGCCCCCCATCCCATTGCCGTGCATCCCCGGGTGCCCATGGCCGTTCGAAAGCAGATTACGGACACCTTGCTGGCACTGGCCCAGGACCCCACCACCAAGGCGCTGATGGCAGGAATTCAGATGCCCAACCCCACCATAGCCAACTATGCACGCGACTACGCTCCATTTGAGCGCCTGAAAATCGAAAAATACGTGGCGACGGAATAGGATAGGACCAGTAACGCCATGGTTAAGTTGACAGCAGAACGTGACAGTTTTCGCAATCGTATGCGCCCACCCTATAACCTGAGTACAACCATACTGGTCGCAGCCACTGTCGTATTGGCTGTGCTGGGAGGCATCTACAGTTTTTTGGCCTACGAGCGACTAGGGCGGGAGACCTTGGGCTCGGCACAGCGTTGGTCTGAGTCCGTGGCACAGCTGGTGGCAGGAACCACGACCGCCTCTGTAATCCTGAATGACATTGCGGCTGTAGAGTCCAATCTGCAGCAGGTTGCTTTGCTTCCTGGTATTTCTAACATCGCCATTTTTCGCCCGGACGGTCGTGCACTAGTCGAAGTGATCCAGACAGGGGAATCGCCTGCTTCCGAAGTAGGAGGGAGGACACGCATTGCGCCACCAGACCCCACAGCACAGCATATACCCAGTAGAGTTCTGGGCGACGTGTATGAATCATGGTCGGTAGTGAATGCCGGCACCCCCAAGGCACTCGCCTGGGTCAGGGTGCAATTCAGCTTGGGACAACGCACACAGGAGCTCAATCGCTTGTGGCATCAATCCTTGATCGCAACATTGATACTGGTGGCACTGGTGCTGGCAAGCCTGTATGTCATCCTCGCACGGGCACTGCGCCCGATTCGCGACCTAACGCAGTTTGCACAGGGTATACCCCAAAACATTGGCAAGCAGTTTTACACGCCCCCCACCTGTGTGGAGGCCAACAACTTGAGCCAAGCTTTGAACCAGGCCAGCCTGGGCATTGCTGAACAGGTGGCGCGGGTACAGACCATTGTCAACACTGCTGGCGAGGCCATCATTGGTCTGGATCGCCTGGGCATGGTGACCATGGCCAACCCGGCTTCCAGTAGCATTTTTGGCAGACCGCAAGTCGAATTGCTGGGCCAAGCACTGGATGGCTGTGTTCCCGGCCTCAACAGTGCAGCGTTGCGCGACATGTTTGGCGACGGCTTTGGTGAATATGGCCCAAGACGTATGGTGCGGTATGACTTGTTTGGCACACGCGCGGACGGTACGCTGTTTCCAGTCGAGATATCACTGGGAGAGGTTCAGGGTGTGAGCGACCTGCGTTACACCTGCATCGTGCGGGACGTAACCGATGAACGGGCCGCACAAGAGACCACGGAACTGTATGAACGGGCACTGGCGTGCAGCCACAACGCCGTGTTCATCATCAATGCAAAGATTGCAGCACAACCCATTGTTTATATTAACGAAGCATTCCAGAAGATTACCCAGCTGCCTGCACACAAAGCGCTGGGCAGCAGCATGGACATACTGCGGGGTATAGATGCACAGGACCCCAGCGTAAGAGAGCTGACTCTTGCCGTCCGCGAACAGCGCACCGCCAATGTCACATTGCGCCAAGTTTTGCCCGACGGTAACACGCTGATTGCGGAGGTCTCGCTTTCCCCCGTTCTATCATCTAGTGGCGCCTTGACCCACTTTGTGGGCATCGTTTCGGATGTGACTTCGCGGGCTCAAGCTGAAGAGGCCATGGCGAAACGGCGCGCACAACTAGACGCCATTTTCAGCCTTAGCCCCGACGGTTTTGTGCTGTTTGATACCAACGACCGCATGGTCTTTGCCAACCCGGCGTTTGAAACCATGACTGGACTGAGCTGGGTGGACAACGGCCAGCGCATTAACCTGAAAGCCTTTGAAATGGCGCTTGGCACACTGTGCAACACCAATATGCCCTGGCCTGCGATTGACACCCATGCCAGCGAAAGCGAGCCATGGCAAGCGCGTTTGCATTTGACACGCCCCCAGACCCGGGTAGTGCAAGCGCAATTGCGGCGCAACATAGCCGGGCGCAGAGAGACGATTTTGTACTTCCGCGATGTCACCCATGAAGACGCTGTAGATCGCATGAAGAGCGAGTTTCTTGCCGCCGCGGCACATGAGTTGCGCACACCCATGGTGAGCATTTTTGGCTTTACCGAGTTGTTGCTGCACCGCAAATTCTCAGACGAACGCCGCACAGACATGCTGCAGACCATTCATCGCCAATCAGGCCTGCTGGTGAAGATGATCAATGAGTTGCTAGACCTTGCGCGCATCGAGTCGCGCCGCGGTCTAGACCTACAAATTCAGGCGCATCCCTTGCGTGAGCTTATCGAAAACAGCGTGAAGGGCATGATGCGGACAGACACCGACCGCCAGGCAAGTGTGGCGACAGTGCCAGACGTCAGTGTCCTGATCGACTCCGAGAAAATGCAACTGGCCTTGGCCAACTTGCTTGGCAACGCCTTCAAGTACTCGCCGCAGGGCGGCGCAGTTACCGTAACAGCCGCGATCGAAACTTTGGAACAACAGACCTACGCCGTGGTGTCGATTACCGACCAGGGTATGGGAATGACGCCCGACCAGCTCTCGCGTGCATTTGAACGATTCTACCGGGCAGACTCTTCGGGAAACATTCCCGGTACGGGCCTGGGCTTGAGTCTGGTGCGCGAAATTGTAAATCTGCACAAAGGAAAGATTGCGTTGTCCAGCACCAAAGGTGAGGGAACGACCGCCGCGCTGTGGATCCCGGTGGCTTGCGATCCCATTGATACGTTTCCACCCAGCTTGATTGTCTGAACTTTTTCACCACCACTGAAAGCACACCACCATGTACGGACTTGTCAATCGCGCCATCGAGGAGCTGGTAATTTCCATGAAGGGCGAAGCGGGCTGGCGCGGCGTTTGTGCGCATGCCGGCCTCGCGTCCGACGGATTTGTGTCGATGCAAAGCTACGATGACGACGTAACCTACCGTCTCGTCGATGCTGTCAGTCAACGACTGGCGCTGCCGGCCGAGCAGGTGCTTGAGGCATTTGGCGAATACTGGATCACTTACACCGCCAAGGAGGGTTACGGCAGCATGCTGAACGCGGGCGGCAATTCGCTGCGCGAGTTCCTGGGAAATCTCAATGATATGCATGGCCGCGTGGGTACGATCTTCCCGCAATTACGGATGCCGCTGTTCCGCATTACCCCCGTATCGGAGGACGAATACCTACTGCACTACGCCTCGACCCGCGCCGGTCTTGCGCCGATGGTCATCGGGCTGGTTCGTGGCCTGGCCAAACGCTTCGACGAAACCGTAGAGATCACTTTGCAACATCCCCGGCCGACCCCGCAGGACGAAGACATTTTTCTCGTTCGAGAAATGTCCACCGCGCCTTAATCCACGGCTCCCGTCAGCATGCTTGTGCCAACGCCGCAACCTCAGCTGAACGCAATCGGCTTTGCACGTGCCTTTCCGTTCTACGTTCAGCTCGATAGGCAGCTTCACATCGTTCAACTTGGGCGATCCATGCAAAAAATCGTCGGACCGGTAGAACCCGGGTCGTACTTGCACGACGTCTTCCAGGTTTTCCGTCCAAAAGACTTGGGCACCTACGAAAACTTGCTGCGCAACATCGGCGAGATGTACACGCTGGTGAGCCGCAGGGGAAGTGGTGTCACGTTCCGGGGGTATCCGGAAGTGGGTGAAGAGAACACACTTTTGTTGTTGTTGACGCCCGTATTAAATAGCCTGAGTGAACAACATGACGCAGGGCTCTCTTTTTCGGATTTTGCGAAACACGATTCCGCCGCTGATGCCCTGCTACTGGCACAAACTACCCGGATGTCTGCGTTGGATGCAGAGAAAATCGCAACGCGTTTGCGGCACCGTGGCGAACAACTCGGCTCTATTCTGGAGTTGGGCAATCACGGCGTGGTGTTTTTCGACAGCGAGCAGGCCATGCTGCATGTGAACACCGCGTTCCTAGAGATGCTGGGCTTGAAGCGCGCCGACGCATTCGATATGCGCCTGCCGGAACTAGATGCATGGTTGCGGGGCTTGAGTGACAAAGATATGGGCGAATGCCCCTCACTCATGGGTTTGCGCGAAATGCATGAACCTGAAAAGTCGCGAACAACACTGCACCTCGCGCGGCCGCGTTCACGGGTCATTGATCTAGACTGCGCTCACAGTGCAGACGGTGGCACTGTGTATTACCTGCGCGACACCACCCATGAAACCGAGGTAGACCGTATGAAGAGCGAATTCCTGGCTGCAGCAGCCCACGAACTTCGCACTCCAATGGTAAGTATTTTTGGATTTACTGAGCTGTTGCTGCATCGCAAATTCTCAGACGAACGCCGGACGGACATGTTGCAAACCATTCACCGCCAATCGGGTCTTCTGGTGAAGATGATTAACGAACTACTTGACCTCGCCCGAATTGAATCGCGAGGTGGGCTGGATATGCAAATAGCTACACACCCGCTTAGTGACCTGATCGACAACAGCGTCAAAGGATTGATGCGTGCCGACACTGATCGCCAAGTAAACGTGGGTGAAATGCCTGCGGTTACTGTCTTGATTGACCCCGAAAAAATGCAACTGGCAATGAACAATTTGCTGAGCAATGCTTTCAAATATTCGCCAGAGGGCGGCATCGTTTCGCTAAAAGTTCGCGTTGAGTACACGGGTAACGAGCCGTTTGCCGTCATTGAAATTCGCGATCAAGGCATTGGCATGTCGCCTGAGCAGGTCGCCAGAGCGTTTGAGCGTTTTTTCCGCGCTGACGCATCTGGAAATATTCCCGGCACGGGTTTGGGTCTGAGTCTTGTCAAAGAAGTCGCCGGACTGCACAGAGGACGAGTGGAACTGTCTAGTGAACTCGGCGTCGGTACCGTGGCCAGATTGTGGATACCCATTGCGAAAGATAAAATGATTTAATATGATAAAATTCAGCATTATTTATTAATGCACATCGCCAAATGCAGCAGTCATAACAAGCTATGCGCGCGAAATCGTATCCATGCAAAAAATTTTGATTGTTGATGATCAGCCCTTAATCCGGCGCCTGCTATCAATCACGCTTGGCCGGGATTACGAAGTTGTTGAAGCTAGCGACGGAGCCAGTGCGCTTAATGCAATCCGCATCCACAAACCGCGCGCTGTTTTGCTGGACATCATGATGCCGGGAGAGATTGATGGCATTCGGGTGCTCAAAATCATCAAAGCCGACCCGAAACTCACTGGTATTTTTGTTGTCCTGTTAACGGCTCGCGGCCAGGCGGACGATTTCAGGCTGGGGCAGGAGAATGGTGCGGACGCCTACTTCATAAAACCCTTCAGTCCTCTCCAAATTGAGACTTGGCTAAAGGCAAAGTTGGTGTGAACACGCTCGAACTCCAACTGGAGCAATACGCCCAGGACTTTCAGGAGCTCGCTGGACGACACTCCGCGCTGGATTTACGCCATGAAAACCTGAAGGCATCTCACGCACGATTCGTTGCGGCGCGGGAAGTGCTAGCCAGTCAGACGTCGACTTTCAGTGCCCCATGTCTGGCTATTAACCAGCGAGGGGAGATCCTGCTTGCGACCAACAGCGCACGTGCCATGTTTATGCGAAATGGCGATCTTGCACCGCAGATCCAAAATATCGTCGCCCCATTTCATTTGACGCATCTGGCGACGATGCTCAGAAACATGGCAACCAACTGCATTGAGTTACTGTCGGACTCGACAGAATTTTTCCTTTGCAAAGGCGGTGACCTAACTTCCGCTTGCCTGTTTTCAGTCCATTTCATTTGTTTGCCTGCTGGTGACAGTACCGTCATGTACTGGATCATGCGAGACCTGACTTCGCAGGCGCCGGCCGATAGTGATACCGACCGAATGGCCAATCTGGTCAAAAACCTGCACCAGGGTGCCGCGGTCCTCGGCCTCGACGGGAAAATTCTGGCAATCGATGCGTACTTCATGGGTCTTACTGGATTTGACATCGCCGAAGTCGCAAGGTCCACGCACTCAATACTTCAGTCAGCGACCGGCCAACCGGTATTCACCAGCGAACTGTATGCCGAACTCAAGTCCACCGGAAGCTGGCGCGGATCAGTAACTACCAGCACAAAAAAAGGACGGCCACTGCATCAGTGGATGACCGTATCTGCGGTCAATGACCGTTCGTCGTTAACAGTTGCCTACGTAGCCGTATTTTCGGACCGGGAGAACATGCGTAAAGCTGAGCGCTTCATTCTCGCCAACGTCGACCACGACCCAGAGACCGGGTTGCCAAATCCTGAATTATTTCACGCGCTGGTCAGCAATACGATTGCATCCGCATGGCGCGGAGGCCTGCGCGTGACCGTGCTATCCATTGCCTTGGACCGGCTCAAATGGCTGCGTGAAACCGAAGACTCCAGCGTGAGTCATGCCCTATTGCTGACTGCAAGCGAACGCCTGCAGGTGACCACCCGGGGGTGCGACAAGATCGCACAGTCAGGTGACGGTCATTTTCTTGCACTTTTGATCGGAGTCCGCAATGGCATCGAGCTGGAAGCAATAACCGAACGGATAGTTCGCGCGCTGTCGGAGCCGTATGTTGCAGGTAAACAAAAACTACTTACCAGCTGCAGCATAGGCTGTGCAATGTTTCCGCAAGATGGTGTGGACGCGGGAGATCTTATCTCTCATGCAGAGTCTGCAATGAAACATGTGCAGAAAGATGGTGGCGGGCGATTTTTGAGATATGACCCGCCCTACATAGCAGGCGATTCAACATGAAGCAAGCATTTTCCCCGGATGTAGCCGACCGTGAGCGCGCAGCGATGGATGGCGTCGCCACCACAAAGCACCAAACGCTTACCCTTATTGGAATATTGACGCTGCTGCTGCTAAGTGCGGTATGGGGATCTGTCTATTTGCAGTTGGCTCACATTCGGTCGCAGCAACAGACCGAGACCGAACGCACTTTAGCCAACCTGACCAGGGTAAATGAAGAGCACGCACTACTGACTTTTCGTGCCGCAGATCAGGCACTGAAATTCATGGTGGTCCGCTATCTAGCGGAGGGCGACAAACTTGATCTCAAAGGAATGGTTGACCAAGGCATCATTGATGGCAGCCTGTTTGCTCAGCTGGGCATCATTGACGCTCAGGGAATATTCAAATTAAGCAATGTCACCGTCCCGCCCCATCTGGATCTATCTGACCGTGAGCATTTCAAGGTTCACACGACTGCCGACTCCAACTCACTCTTCATATCAAAGCCTGTATTGGGGCGCGCGTCAGGCAAGTGGTCCATTCAGCTGACGCGCCGCATCAACCGGATAGACGGTACTTTTTTGGGTGTTGCAGTGGCCTCCATAAGCTTGGACTATTTCACCGATTTCTACATCGATTTAGACCTGCCGGGGAGGAGCCTCGCGACCATGGTCGGGCTTGATGGAGTGAGCCGGGTTCAAGTCGTCGATGACCGTGCCATTTATGGCTTGGTGAATGACACGACACCGGTTTTAAAACTCATTCATGAGGGCAAGCTGAGTGGCTCCTTTACGAATCGATCAGCATCGGATGACATTGATCGCCTGTATTCCTACGCAAAGATCACGGGCTATCCCGTCTTTGTAAGCACAGGCGTTTCGACTGCTTCGATCCTGCAATTGTCCAATACCAGTCGCGATGCGCTGGTGCTACAAGCGGGTGTGCTCAGTCTGCTACTAGTGATCCTGGGTGGTGCGATTTTCTACCATACCAAGTTGCTGCAAAGTGAGATATTGAGACGTCAGAAAATTGAGGATGCGCTACGTTCCAGCGAAGATCTCTGGCGTGTTGCCATTGATGGATCTAACGACGGCATTTGGAATTGGAGGCACGAAACGGGGCTTGTTCAGGCCTGTCCCCGAATGTCCGATATGCTTGGTTATGAGACCGGGGTCGCGACAATCACCCCAAGAGAGTGGACGTCGATGGTTCACCCCGCGGATCTGGGTGACGCCTTGGCTCAGTTGAGAGATCATCTGGAGAAAAAAACCGAATTTTATAAGGCGGAGCTCCGTTTTCTCTGCGAGGATGGCGCTTACAAGTGGCTGCTGATTCGGGGTCGCGCCCGGCATGACAGCTCTGGCGTGGCTATTCGAATGGCCGGCTCTGCAACCGACATTTCTGAACAGCGGTTCCTCCAAGCACAGATGCAGGATCGCACCTTCCAACTTGACACCATTTTTTCGCTCAGCCCGGATGCCTTTGTTTCATTCGACCGGACTATGCGGGTCAAGTACATCAATCCCGCGTTCCAGCATCTGACCGGATTGAGCGCCGCCGACGTCAAAGGTCTGCAGGAGGAAACGTTCATAGCAAAAATGAACGCGCTATGTGCACCAAGCACCCAACTTCGAGGCATGCAGGTACTACGCGAGACTTCGATGACCGAGTCAGAGACCAATCCAGTCCTGATTGACCTGACAAGTGGCGTTCGCCGCGTATTGCAAGTTAATCTGAAAACAAGTGACTCCACCTCCGTTTCTCAAATCCTATACCTGCGGGATGTAACACACGCGTTCATTGTCGAAGAAATGAAATCCGAGTTTCTCGCCACAGCAGCGCATGAGCTGCGCACACCCATGGCGAGCATCCT
>JAYTRR010000179.1:0-3978 GCA_043746005.1 Burkholderiales bacterium | reverse complement strand
CAATGCCGGCCCGTGGGCTCAGGCCCTGCAGGAACCACTGGCCCGAGCGGGTGGCCGCAATCAGGTCCTGCACATAGTCCAGCAAGGGCCCTGCCGCATGAACGTTGAGCACTTGCTGTTGCAATTGTTGCAGTTCCACTTGTGCCAGCAGGCTGGGCAACTGCTCCACCAGTTCGCGCCGGTCGTGCCCGGCCAGCAGCTCGCGCTCGGCGATGCGGTCCGGATAGCCCAGCGAGATGCGCATCAGGAAGCGGTCCAGTTGCGACTCGGGCAGGGCGTAGGTACCCAACTGGTCCAACGGGTTCTGGGTGGCAATGACAAAGAAGGGCTGGGGCAGGGGGCGGGTCTCACCTTCGATGGTGACCTGTTTCTCTTCCATGGCTTCGAGCAAGGCACTCTGCGTCTTGGGGCTGGCGCGATTGATTTCGTCCGCCAGCAACACCTGGGCAAAGATGGGGCCTGGGTGGAAGACGAAGGCTTCTTTGCCGCGCTCGTAAATGGACACACCGGAGAGGTCGCTGGGCATCAGGTCCGAGGTGAACTGCACGCGGGAGAATTGCAGCCCAAAGGTGCGGGCCAGTGCGTGTGCGAGGGTGGTTTTGCCAACACCCGGAACATCATCAATCAGCAGGTGGCCACCGGCCAGCAGGCATGCCACGCAATCCTGAATCTGCGACGGTTTGCCCACAATCACCGTGTTAAGCTGATTGAGCAAAGATTTAAGCTTGTGTTGTGCGTCCATGACGGGACATTACCCGAAAATTTTCAATAATTTTGATAGGCGAGTGCTTTGGTGAACAAGACCGGATACTTTACCCACCGCGACTGCTGGAAACACGAAATGGGCGCGGGTCACCCCGAATGCCCCGAGCGGCTGGACGCGATTGAAGACCGCCTGCTGATCAGCGGCGTGGGCGACGCGCTGGACCGCCGTGAGGCGCCTGAAGCACCGATTACCGATATTGAACTGGCCCACGGCCGCATGCATGTGGCTGCGCTGCGGGGCCTGACCGACGGTCTGCGCGAAGAAATAGCGGCCGGAGGCCCGAAACACGCCCAGATTGACCCGGACACGTCCATCAATATGCACACCTGGGACGCTGCCCTGCGCGCCGCTGGGGCCGCCCTGGCAGCCACCGACGCGGTGATGGCGGGTGAACTGGAGAATGCCTTTTGCTCGGTGCGCCCGCCCGGTCACCATGCCTGCCGCGACAAGGCCATGGGCTTTTGTTTTTTCAACAATGTGGCCATTGCCGCACGCTATGCCCTGGAGCGCCATGGTCTCAAACGGGTCGCCATCGTGGACTTTGATGTGCACCATGGCAACGGCACGGAAAATATCGTCGCGGGCGACCAGCGGGTTCTGATGGTGAGCTTCTTTCAGCATCCTTTTTATCCCGAAGGCGGTGTGCGCTCGCACGCCAGCAACCTGGTAAACATGCCAGTGCCGGCCTATACCAAGGGCCCACAAGTGCGCGAGTTGATTGAGGCCCACTGGCTGCCGCGCCTGGAAGCCTACCGGCCGGAGATGATCTTCATCAGTGCGGGCTTCGACGCCCACCGCGATGACGACATGGGTCAGATGGGTCTGACGGAGCTGGACTACACCTGGATCACCCAGCGCATCAAGGATGTGGCGCTGCGCCACGCCAAGGGGCGCATCGTGTCGTGCCTCGAAGGCGGCTACAACCTGGATGCCCTGGCGCGCAGCGTGGAAGCGCATATTCGCGTGCTGGCAGATCTCTGATGGCTTCTTCCAGCCATGTTCCCGCCCCGCAGCCGATCGATGACCTGGAGGGCTGGCTGTCGGCGCTCACCCAGCCCACGGTGTTGCTCGAGTTGCTGTCGCTGGCGGTGTGCGTGGGTCTGGCCTGGGGGCTGGTCCGATTGCTGCGCAGGGCGCTGGGGCAGCAGGATGAGCGCTCCATCTGGTTTGGCCGCCGCGAAGTGGATGGCGTCTTGTTTCCACTCGTATTGCTGTGTCTCGGATATGGCGCGCGGGCCTTGCTGGACCGATACATCGCCATAGCGGCTTTCAGGGTCGCCGTTCCGGTGCTGGTTTCCCTGGTGGTCATTCGTGTGGGGGTCAACGTGTTGAGGGCTGCGTTTACGCAGGCGCGCTGGGCTCGGACCCTGGAGCACACCATTTCCTGGGTGGCCTGGCTGGCTATGGTGCTATGGGTCAGTGGCTTGCTGCCGGTGATTCTGAATGAGCTGGACCAGATTACCTGGAAGGTGGGGGGTAGCACCCTGTCGGTGCGTACCCTGATTGAAGGTCTGCTCACGGCGGGAGTCGTGCTCATCATCACCCTCTGGATTTCCTCGGCGTTCGAGACCCGCCTGCTGCGGTCAGCCACCGGCGGCGAATTGTCACTGCGCAAGGCGGTGAGCAACGCCACGCGCGCGCTGCTGATGTTTGTCGGGCTGATGCTGGCCTTGTCGGCGGTGGGAATTGACCTGACCGCCCTGTCGGTTTTGGGTGGTGCTGTGGGTGTAGGAATCGGTTTTGGCCTGCAAAAACTGGCGGCCAACTACATCAGCGGCTTTGTCATCCTGGCCGAACGCAGCATGCGCATTGGCGACAGCGTGCGGGTCGATAACTTTGAAGGCATCATCACCCAGATCAATGCCCGCTACACCGTCGTGCGGTCCCAAACCGGGCGCGAGTCCATCGTGCCCAATGAAATGCTGATCACCAGCCGGGTGGAAAACCTGTCGTTGGCGGATTCTCATCTGCACCAGACCACCGTGGTTTCTGTGGGCTATGAGAGCGATGTGGATCTGGTATCCGGGCTCCTCATGAAGGCGGCCCTGGCGCAACCCCGGGTCATGCGTGAGCCTGCGCCTTCTGTGTGGTTGTCAGCCTTTGGCGTGGATGGGCTGGAGTTCACGGTGGGTTACTGGGTACAGGACATCCAGAACGGTCAAATGAATCTGCGCTCCGATATCAACCGGGCCATCCTTGCGGCGCTGCGCGCGAACCGGATTGAAATTCCCTATCCCCAACGGGTCATTCACAACCGCTGAACCTGGGTGACAGTTTGTTCTCGCAGAATCCAATTGTGCCGGTATAATTTAAAAAAGCACGATCGTTCTTTTTTGTGTTTTACGCAGAGTTTGCGTGTAGTCAGCTTCCTGGAGCTTGCTGCCGCATAGAATCGCTGAGTTGACGTATACGTCAAGTCAGACAATCCAATTTATAACTATCTGGAGTGGCAGTAATGAAAGTCCTGGTACCCGTTAAGCGTGTGGTCGATTACAACGTCAAGGTTCGAGTCAAGTCGGACGGCAGCGGAGTGGATATCGCCAACGTCAAGATGAGCATGAACCCCTTTGACGAGATCGCCGTGGAAGAGGCGGTGCGCCTGCGGGAAAAAGGCGTGGTCACCGAGGTCATCGCAGTGTCATGCGGCGTGGCCCAATGCCAGGAAACCCTGCGCACTGCCATGGCCATTGGTGCGGACCGTGCCATTCTGGTGGAAACCACCGAAGAACTGCAGCCCCTGGCGGTCGCCAAATTGCTCAAGGCACTGGTCGACAAGGAACAGCCCGGCCTGATCATCCTGGGCAAGCAAGCCATTGATGATGACTGCAACCAGACCGGCCAGATGCTGGCCGCCTTGGGCGACTGGCCCCAGGCCACCTTTGCCAGCAAGGTGGAAATTGTCGACGGCAAGCTGAACGCCACGCGCGAAGTCGATGGCGGCTCGGAGCTGCTGTCGCTGTCGCTGCCGGCCATCATCACCACCGATTTGCGCCTGAACGAGCCGCGCTATGTGACCCTGCCCAACACCCTGAAGGCCAAGAAAAAGCCGCTGGAAACCTTCAAGCCGGAAGACCTGGGCGTGGACGTGAGCCCGCGCATCAAGACCTTGAAGGTGGTGGAGCCGGCCCAGCGCAGCGCCGGCATCAAGGTGGCCGATGTGGCCGCACTCGTAGACAAGCTCAAGAACGAAGCCAAGGTCATCTAAGCCCGCA
>JAYTRR010000178.1:0-12191 GCA_043746005.1 Burkholderiales bacterium | reverse complement strand
GGCGCTTGCCGTGGGCGCCTGGTGGATGGTGCTGGGCAGCGAGAGTCGGCACCGGGCCGAGGACGAATCAAACCGCCAGAACGTGTTGCTGACGCAGGAGATCGAAGCCCACCGCCGCACCGACGCCGCGCTGCAAGCCGCCAAGGACCAGGCCGAATCCGCCAACCAGGCCAAGACGCGTTATGTCGCCGGCATCACCCACGAGCTGCGCACCCCGCTCAACAGCATCCTGGGTTACGCGCAATTGATGGGCGAAGATGCCTCGATTCCCCCGCACCGCAAGCAGGCCGTGAGCGTCATCAAGCGCGGGGGCGAACACCTGCTGTCGCTGATTGAAGGCACGCTGGATTTGGCCCAGATTGAGAGCGGCAAGCTCACGCTCAATGTCAAACCCATGCAGTTTGCCAACGGCATGCATGAGATTGCGGGCCTGTTTGAACTGCAGGCCGCCGACAAGGGTTTGAATTTTGATTTTGAAGTGCAGGGCGCTATTCCCCAGTGGGTGCGCGCGGATGAGCGGCGTGTGCGCCAGATTTTCATCAACCTGCTGGGCAACGCCATCAAATTTACGCAGACCGGTGGTGTGAGCTTGCGTTTGCGTTATGCCCGCGAGATGGCACATGTGGAAATTCACGACACCGGGCCCGGAATGGCGCAGCTGGAACTGGACCGCATTTTTGAGCCCTTTACGCGGGGCTCCAGTGCGCCAGGAGGAGGCTTGGGTACCAGTCACACAACCGGGTCCGGGCTGGGCCTGACGATTGCCAAAATGCTCACTGATCTGATGGGCGGCGAGTTGACGGCCACCAGCGCAGTGGGGCAGGGCTCCGTGTTTCAGGTGCGGCTGTTTTTGCCGGAACTGCATTGGCCTGCGGGCGGCGCGGCGGGTCCATCGGGTGCGCCTTTTCCCAGGCTCCACCATGCCTATGCCGGTGCACGTCGAAAAATTCTGGTGGTGGACAACGAAGAGGTCGACCGGGACTTGCTGGTCAACCTGCTGCAGCCCCTGGGCTTTGAGATGCGCGTGGCCGCCAGTGGTCACGATTGTCTGGACCTGCTGGCCGCCGGCTTGCAGCCCGACGTCGTGTTGCTGGATCTCGCCATGCCCGGCATTGATGGCTGGGAAACTTTGCGCCGTTTGCGTGCACTGGGTGCCCACCAGCCACAGGTGGCCATTGTGTCTGCGAATGCGTTTGACCGGGGGCTGGACAACGGCCTGGACGACCGCTCGGGCATTGCTCCGGAAGACTTCATCGTTAAACCCGTGCGCCACTCGGAATTGCTGGACTGGCTGGAGCGCAAGCTTGAACTGGTGTGGCTGGAAGCAGCACCCGTGGCCGCACGGGCTGTCGAGCCCCCTTCGGCGCCGCAGGCACTGCCGCCCCGCGCCGACCTGATGGCTCTGCAGGAGCTGGTGCGCCTGGGCTATTACCGGGGCATCACCAACAAGCTGGACGCACTGGCTGCTGCCCAACCTGAAGCCAGCGCCTTCACCACCACCATGGCCGCGATGGCCCGCCAATACCAGTTTGAAACCATGCTGGCTCAACTGCAAAAAATGCTCGATGCAACCCCCACTCACTGACCCCACCCTACCGGATCGCGCTGCACTGGATGGCACGCTGGACCGTGCCAATAGCGATGTGGTGCTGATCGTGGACGACGTGCCCGACAATCTGTCCGTGCTGCACGACGCGCTGGACGAATCAGGCTACACCGTGCTCATCGCCACCTCGGGTGAGGCCGCGCTGCAGCGCGCCACCCAGGCCGTTCCCGACATTATTCTGCTGGACGCCATGATGCCCGGCATGGATGGTTTTGAAGTGGCCCGTCGCCTCAAAGCCGCTTCACAGACTGCGCACATTCCCATTGTTTTCATGACCGGCTTGACCGAGACCGAATACCTGGTGGCCGCACTCGAATCCGGCGGAGTCGACTATGTCACCAAGCCCATCAAGCCGAAAGAAGTGTTGGCCCGCATGGGCGTGCACCTGAAAGGCGCGCGTGAGCGGCGCCAGACCCGCAATGCGCTGGATGCGTTTGGCTACGCCACCATCACGGTGCGCGCCAGCGATGGCAGCCTGATGTGGCAAACCCCGCTGGCGCGGGAGCTGCTGGAGCGCTACTGTGGCACCGCCGCCCCGCAAACGCCTGAGCCCGTACTGGCCTGGTTGCGCACCAGCCTGCGACGGCTGGCACAGCAAGGCGAGTCGGCCCGCCCTGACAGCCTGAGCATTGAGCGGGGTGCCACGCGCCTGACGTTTCGTCTGCACCAGCAGACAGGCGACAGCGATGCCACCGCGGAAGACGGCGAATGGCTGATCGTGATGCGCGAGGTATCCGACACCGCCGTGATTGAGGCCATGAGCCTGAGCTTCAAACTAACCCCGCGTGAGGCGGAAGTACTGTACTGGGTAGTCAAGGGCAAAACCAATAAAGACATTGGCGACATCCTGGGCTCAAGCCCTATGACGGTGAAGAAACACCTGGAGCGCGTCTTCGTCAAGCTGGGGGTGGAAACCCGCACTGCAGCGGCTGGTCTGGCCATGACGCGCATAAGGCAGTTGCATCCGCAGTTTGAAGGGTGATTTTTGGCTATTTTGGCCGGTAGCGCCCGTGAAATATGCGCAGACAGCTATGAAATTCATAGCGTATTAATCCCGTGCAGGTTTGCGTTTTATCAGCATGGCGGCAATTTTTCCTGCATAGAATCAAAAAATTTCGTATGAAGTAATGACTCGCAGATCATTCCCGCTGTCGAAAGTGTATGGCTTGCTTGAGCCGGGGCCGGTTGTGCTTCTAACGACTGCGCGACGTGGGCAAGCCAACGTGATGACGACGTCCTGGCACACGATGATGGAGTTTGAGCCGCCGCTGCTGGGCTGCGATTATCAGTAATCGCAACCATTCGTTTGGCATGTTGAGCGAAAGCGGCGAATGCGTGATCAACATCCCCACTGTCGACATCGTGGAGAAGGTCGTTGGGTGCGGCAATACGACCGGCTTGTACGTCGACAAGTTTGAGCGGTTCGGTCTGACCCCCCAAATCACCTCGCTGGTAGGCGCTCCGTTAATTCAGGAATGCTACGCGAACCTGGAATGCCGTGTGGTCGACAAACAGATAGTTCACAAGTACGGCCTGTTCGTTGTGGATGTTGTCAAGGCGTGGGTCGATCGCAGTGAAGAACCCGCAAACCATCCACCACAGAGGAGAAGGTGCGTTCATGGTGGCTGGCGAGACCATCCGATTGCCGTCCAGGAGGAGGTAGCGCAGGGGGTCTCCATCCGCAATAGCGATAATGGGTGCCTGTTCCTTTTCGCTGTGCTTCCCAATGCAGCGCCTTGCTTGGGCTGTCTTGGGCTGTTCTATCTTGATGCAATCAATCCCCGTTTTTCTCTCCCGGTTCCTGGTTCTGCTGGTGCTATGGGCCGCCGCCGTGCCTTTCGCTTCAGCGGCCACGCCGCTGGATTTGCCGGACCTGGATGCCCTGGTGGACTACCGGCCAAAAATCCCCTTGCGCGTGTACACCAGCGACAACGTGCTGATTGGCGAGTTTGGCCAGGAGCGGCGCGACTTTGTTGCCATCAAGGACATTCCACTGATCCAGAAGCAGGCGCTGCTGGCCATTGAAGATTCCCGTTTTTACACGCATGGTGGCGTTGACTTCACGGGTGTGGCGCGTGCCGTGCTGGCCGATCTGACGGGCGGACTCAGGCAGGGTGCTTCCACGATCACCATGCAGGTGGCGCGGGATTTCTACCTGACGAAGGAAAAGCTGTTTTCACGCAAGCTCACGGAAGTGATGCTGGCTTACAAAATAGAGCGAACGTTGACCAAAGACCAGATTCTGGAGCTCTACATGAACCAGATCTACCTGGGGCAGCGCGCGTATGGCTTCAGCAGCGCTGCCCGCGTGTATTTCGGCAAACCCCTCAAGGACCTCACGATTGCACAGGCGGCCATGCTGGCAGGCTTGCCGCAGGCACCCAGCACGGTTAACCCGGTAGCCAACCCCAAGCGCGCGGCAGCGCGCCAGCACCTGGTGCTGAAGCGGATGCGCGAACTGGGCTACATCAACGAGGCGCAACTCAAACAGGCGCTTCAGGAAGACATCAAGGTGCGCCCTGAGGGGCAAACGTACAGTAGCCATGCGCAATATGTTGCTGAAATGGTGCGACAAGCCATGTACGCCCAGTTCAAGGAAGAGACATACACCCGGGGTATCAGCGTCACGACGACACTGGTTCAGTCTGAGCAGGAAGCTGCTTATGACGCCGTGCGGCGCAATGTGCTGGCCTACGACCAGCGCCACGGCTACCGCGGCGCCGAGGCCTTCGTGGCACTGCCCCATAACCTGGCGGAGCGACAAAAGCTGATTGAAACCACCCTGCAAAAGCACCCTGCCAGCGACAAGCTGTTGTCTGCGGTCGCCCTCACCGTGACACCCAAGAGCCTGCGCGCCGTGCTAGGCAACGGCGACGAGATTGAGCTTGCCGCAGACGGCTTGCGTTGGGCTGCCGCTGCTTTGGCGCCCAAAGCGCCAGCGGTGCTCAAGCTCAAGCCCGGTTCGGTGATTCGCGTGGTGCAGGACAGCAAAGGCCGTTGGAGCATTGCCCAATTACCCAACGTGGGCGCGGGCTTTGTGGCGCTCAACAACCAGACTGGTGCCTACCGCGCCCTAGTGGGCGGATTTGATTTCAACGCCAGCCAGTTCAACCACGTAACCCAGGCCTGGCGGCAACCCGGCTCGGCCATGAAGCCCTTTATTTATTCAGCCGCGCTGGAAAAAGGTTTTTCACCGGCTACCCTGGTCAACGATGCACCGCTGACTCTGACGGGTGCGGAAACCGGGGGGCAGCCCTGGACACCGCAGAACGATGATGACGTCTACGACGGCGCCATTACCCTGCGCACCGCACTGGCCCAGTCCAAGAATGTGGCGGCCGTGCGCCTGCTGCGCGCCATCACGCCGCAGTATGCACACGACTTTTTGCCGCGCTTCGGTTTTGATGCGGTCAGGCACCCTGTCAACTACACCCTGTCGCTGGGCACCGGTTCGGTGACTCCGCTGCAAATGGCGGGTGCGTATTCGGTTTTTGCCAATGGGGGATTCAAGATCAACCCCTATCTGGTTCAGAAAGTCGTGGATGCGCGGGACGGCGTACTTTTTGAAGCCAAGCCGGTGATGAGCGGGCAAGAGAGTGATCGCGTGCTGGATGCGCGCAACGCGTTTGTCACGAGTAGCATGCTGCACGAAGTAACCGTCTCGGGCACCGGCGCAGCAGCAACACAAAAGCTGGCGCGCCAGGACTTGGCGGGCAAGACGGGAACCAGCAGCGATGCTTTCGATGGCTGGTTTGCCGGCTACAGCGGGTCCACCACCGCCGTGGCCTGGATGGGTTATGACGAGCCCCAATCTTTGGGTGGACGCGAGTTTGGGGCGACCCTGGCGTTGCCTATCTGGATCGACTTCATGCGGGTGGCATTGAATGGAAAACCGCCCTATCAGACACCGCGCCCCGCGGGTGTGTCGCAAGTGCAGGGCGACTGGATGTACGACGAGTTTCAGGACAGCAGTGCGGTGCGTACGATTGACCTGGATATCCTGCAACGATTCAAGGAAATGTTGAATCTGTGAGGGTGATTGCGTCAGTCTCCCGTCAACCAGGCAGGAGAAAAGAAACGGTCAAGGAAAAAACGGGTAGCAGCTTGAAGTCGTATATCGTTGACAAGGGCATTGCCGGTGTTCACGCACTGGCGCGGCGACGCTCGAATGCAGCTGTCAGTATCAGGCCCAACAGCAGCATAGAGTAGACCGAAGGTTCGGGGACCGTTGAAGGTTCTGGTACCACTGCCTGGCTTGCATGCAGATGGCCGCCGGTGCCCACGAAACTGGCATTGCCCGAGAGCACATCCACGAAGAGATGGCTGGTATTGCTGACATCCGCTACCGCCATCGCGTTGGCCGGCCCGCCTTCATTGGTTGCATTGGCGTATACGTGCAGCTTCATGATCATTTCGAAGGTGTCGCCGACCGATGCGGCGGTATCTACAAAAACCTGTCGCGCAGGGTTGTATTTGTCAATTTGCGCGTTGGTGTGGATGAAGGGGAGTCCATCGGGCCCATTGGCCACCAGATCGACCGTGCCTTCGCTCAAGGCGGTGAATATGCCGCCGCCGGAAAAGCTGCCAGCGACGTCGATCAGGCATCCGAATTGGCTACCGCATAGGCAGTGGGGATGCTTCCGCCCAGCATCTGGGTCGACGCAAAGCCACGCAGCAGCCCAGGGCTGGCGCTGGCAAACGCGCGCGAAGCCGAGGCGAAGGGGCCACTTCCCGTGCTGAAGCTCTCTGCAACACGGGGCCCTGAACCGGCCTGGTCTGGCGATACAACCAAGGGCGCGCCCGGCCCGACATCGGTCTGCACGCATCGGTAATGGGGCGGTGGACTACTGGCAACGTAGTTATTGCAGAAAAAGAGACTTGCCTGCGAATCGCCAGCGAATAGTGCCAGCGCCAGGGCAGATGCGAAAAAATGCAGTTTGGTATTCATCACGGTCACTCCTGAAAATGGAGGATGGGAATTCACAAAACGGTGTGGTGTGGCTTCATCTAGGCCGGCACAGCCGCAGAACACAGCAGCAGTTCGTTGGGTCCTTCCCAGCCCGTGGCAGTGGAGAACGATTCCAGCTGGTGCGCCATGTCTTCCCATGCCGCGGCCTGTGCGCTCGTGGAAAGGGGTTGCAGAATTTCGATGATGGGCGACGCAGAGGTGCGTACAAATTCGAGGTAGTCCTTGCCCGTCGGAAGACGCAACGGGGCCGATACGGGTCGCACGTCGATCTCCGTGAATCCGGCTTCTTCCGGCAGCAATGCCAGCAGGCCAGGCTTGCCCAGGCTCATCAGTAAGCCCGGTGCAAAAGGGGCACCATCGGGCAGTCCCGCATGGCGCTGCGCTGTTCGGGCCAGGATGGCGATACAAGGGTTCGCCTGGGGGCCGAAAACACCAGAGCACTAAAACGTCCCTGCGGCCGAAGCGCCTGACGGATTTCCTGCAACGCCAGAAGCGGAGACGTGCAGAACATCAGCCACTTGCGTGCGCACCTGCGAAAACCCGGCTGCACGCAGCTTGTCGTGTGCGAGTGCCAGGATGGCACCGGAGATGTCGGTTGCCAGTACTTCACCGGTCGCGCCCACCCGGTGCGCGATATCCAGTGTCTGGTCGCCCGCGTCCCAGGGGTGGGGCTGTGTTGAAGTGGGATGGGTATCCATCATTCGGCCCGAATGCCCGTTGTGCGCATGACCTTCTGCCAGTAGCGCTGTTCCACGGATATGCGGTTCGCCAGCGCTGCGGGCGTACTGGCGCCCGCGACCATGGAGGCCTCGCCTAACGTGGCGATCAGGGGCCCATGCGTTGTCGACTGACGAATGGACTGGGACGTGGTCTCCAACACGTTCGCCGGAGTGCCTCCGGGCATGAAGAAGGCGACCCCCCAGCAGGTCCACGATGGCGGGAGGGCCACCTTGGTAGGCGACATGTCGCGATTCGACTTGCGCTTCGCGAAAGAAGACTGCGCCCAGCAAGTGCGGTAAGGTGCCGATGCCGGGCGAGCCGTAATTGGCAAGTGCCGGATTGCGCCACGTCCAATCGACCAAGTCGCGTAGGTGGACCACGCTGTCGGGTACGCCTGGGCCCACTGCCAGTCCCAGCGTGGGTTCCACTGCCATCGACATGGGTTTCAGATCGACCGCCTGGTCATAGGCGAGCTTGGCATAGAGATAGGGATAGACCGTTGCGACGGCACCCTGCGCGAGGAGGATTGTGGTGCCGTCGGGGCTGGCCTGCTGCAGGGCCCCCACGGCAATCTGGCCGGCGGCGCCGACGCGGTTGTCTACTACCGCGCCGTCAGCAAATCGCCCTGCGAGTTGTTCAGCGTAGCGGCGCGCAATGATGTCGGGAATACTGCCTGCCGGCCCGCTGCAAAGGATCGGCAGTGACCCGGCTATGGGTTGGGCAGTGGCCATGCGGTGGCCGCCCAGGGCGAGCAGCGCGGTGAGTGTGGTGCTGTGGCGAAGAAAGGCGCGATGCGAACTGTTGGGGTCGTACATGAGGTTTTCCAGTCATTGAACGGTGATGCCACGGTAAGGGCCACTTACCTAGAAATCACTTAGAGATTCGCAAACCCGCGCCGCAGCCTGTCGCCGCGAGTGTCTCTGTCTCGGCGGATGGCCGAATTCCCAGCACCACGGACAACTGCTGGTGACAGGTTCGGTAGGCCTCGTAGGCTTCGGCCCGCAGGCCAAGCTTTTGCAGGCAGAGCATGAGATGGCGGACCATGTCCTCGGAAAGTGGCTCGCGCTCAATTACCCGTCGGTACACCAGCGTCGCGCGCTCAGGTCGACCCTGGGCCTCCAGCAGGGCACCCAGGGTGGCCATCTGGCGCACGAACAGGGCCCGCAGGCGGTTACGCGCCACCAGAACGTCGGGGTGACTATCGTCGCCCGCCAGGAAGTCGCCCTGGTACAGCGCGAGCGCGTGGTCGACGATGCTTGCCACATCAACCGGCTCCGCTGCCGCCGTCAGCGTGTCCAATCGACGCAAGCAGGTTTTCAGTTCTGCGACGTCGGTCCAGCAGGTGGCCGGGTTCAGGCTCAAGGCGCCCAACTGCAAAACGATATGGCGCTCACCGATCAGTTTGCGCAGGCGGTGAACCGCGTTGTCGAAGGAGTTTTGCGCCGCGTCGCCCATCATCTCGGGCCATAGCAATGCCGCCAGCCGATCGGCTCGAACCGCAGTGCCACCCTGCGCGATCATGAGCTTCAATAAATCCAGTGGTTTGCGGTTCTCCTTGCATGACTGCGCCAGCGATTGCCCGTCGCACGCAATAGCAAAATGCCCAAGGCAGCGAATGCGGATGGGCCGGGGCCATTGCCAGCCCACACAATCTGGACATCGTGTTGCCACAGCAGTACAGCAGAGGGCCGTAGTCGAACCCATGTGCCCGGGACACGGCAAAGGGCCCGGCGCAGTGCGTTCAGGCAGCGTGGCAGGTCGCCCTGGCTATCGGCAAGGTGGGCTTCCACCAGCGCCTCAATCCAGTGGTGCCAGGTGCACACTGCATGGAACGGATGGGCTACGGCCTCCTGAAGCATTACCGCGGCCAGGTCGAAACGGCCATTCTGCGTGGCGGCCACAGCGACGCCCAGCAGTCCGGGCAAGACCCGCAGGTCGAGGTCAATGTCAGGCCGAACGAGGCGCTGCGCCAGATAGGCCGGCGCATGCGCGCCCAGAATGACGACCCATGGCTCCAGCACATCCAGCCGGTTGCCGAGAAAGACGATGGCGTCGGCCGCTGCGGCGGCCGTCTGGAACAAGCCCGCCGTATCGCCCACCGCATCGAACCCGTGCCGTGCCCGCTTCAGCTCGTCCAGCGCCAGGGCCGGGTCGGAGCCCAGCTTGCAAACGCCATGCCAGTAGTGCAGGGCGGGCCGTTGCTGCAGGGCTTTTGGCAGGGCGAGAATCCAGTCCCGTATCGAGGCCGTGCGCCCTTGCGCCAGGAAGTGACCGGCGTGTTCCCCCAGCAACAGAGTCGCGTCGTCCCACGCAGCTGCGGCCATCAACTGGGTGATCGCCACGTCACCTGTCCGTGTATAGCCAGCAGCCGCGCTGCTCGAAGGTGCAAGGCCTGCAAGGCATTGGGCGTTAGCGAGGCC
Organism: Burkholderiales bacterium; assembly: GCA_043746005.1. GTDB lineage: Bacteria > Pseudomonadota > Gammaproteobacteria > Burkholderiales > Burkholderiaceae_C > Allorhodoferax. The sequence goes on along the minus strand of JAYTRR010000178.1, from coordinate 2,476 downwards.
GCCGCGTGCGCGCGCAAGAACTCATCAAACAGGGCGTGAAAGGTGTACACAGGTTCCGCGCCGCCAGGTCAGCCAGCAACAGACCGGCTCGGGAATCCCCGCTGATGGATGCAGCCATGGTTTGCGTCGTGCTCGGCAGGAAGGCGATGCATGCCAGCGTGTCGGCGTCATCGGAGGGCATCCTGGCCAGCACCTCGCCTGCAAAGAAAGCAAACAACTGGCCGCGCGCCGGCCCGTTGTTGACCGACTCGTCTGGCGCCAGCGTGCCACGTGCGGCCATGATCAGAATCATCCCTGCTGCCCAGCCGTCGGTACTCTCCTGCAACGCATCCGCCCGGATCGGATGCCCGTGAAGCTCCACCAGCGCCCGGGTTTCGTCGAGTGTGAAGCGCAGTCTTGGGCGTCCATCAAGCCGATCTGCTGCCCTGCCAGCGCACGCGTGAATGCCGCAGGTGGAAGGTTCCGGCTAATAAATACCAGGTGGGCTGTCGGCGGCAGTTCAGCCAGCATGGCAGCCAGACCGGCGAGCAGTTGGGATGTGGTTGCTATCTCCTGCATGTTGTCCAGCACCAGTACCCAGGGCACTTCAAGCGTGGCAGCGAGGTAGCGCAAACAGCGACGGATGAACCCCGCAACGTCCCGCAGGTCGTCTGCAGTGGGTGCGGCGAGCCGCAGGCGCCGGTGGGGCACTGCGTCAGCGAGAGCAAGGTTCAGAAAATGTACAAACGCTGCCGGGTCTGCATCCCCTGCGTCGATTTGAAGCCACAGCGTCTGGACGCCGCACGTTTCAAGGTAGGTGGCGACAAGCGTCGTCTTTCCGGCCCCGGGCGGCCCGGCAATCCAGACGCCAGGCGCTTCGAAGCGTGTGTCGAGCAGCCCGAACAGGCGTTCGCGATCAAACACCCGGCCCAGCCGAGGGGGCGTGAGCTTGCCCAGTACGGGCCGTTTGCGGCGGGAACCGGCGATTGGCATCCTGGCATGGTAGTTCCCGGGGCCATGGTGACAAGCAGCCGTCTCTGGTCGATCCTGTACGCCACTCGGCGTATTTCACCAGTCGCATGGCTTCCCTACAGTTCATTCATCGTGTCGCAAAAGCTGTTTTGGCAGCCAGCGCACCACGACTCACGAACTGTTCACCAACCGGAGAAGCACACATGCAACGCGTTAATTCACGTCGATTCACACTCAAGGCGCTGACTGCCGCCGTCGCCCTGACCACCTTGTCGGCAATACCGGCGTATGCCGCTGACACCATCAAGGTGGGTATTTTGCACAGCCTGTCCGGCACCATGGCTATTTCTGAAACCGTGTTGAAAGACACCGTGCTGATGGCCATTGACGAAATCAACGCTAAGGGCGGCGTACTGGGCAAGAAGCTCGAACCCGTGGTGGTGGACCCCGCGTCCAACTGGCCCTTGTTTGCGGAAAAAACCAAACAGCTTCTGACCCAGGACAAGGTCGCCGTCATCTTCGGTTGCTGGACCAGCGTGTCGCGCAAGTCGGTATTGCCGGTGGTTGAAGAAATGAACGGCCTGCTGTTCTACCCCGTGCAGTACGAAGGTGAAGAGCTGAGCAAAAACGTGTTCTACACCGGTGCAGCGCCTAACCAGCAAGCCATTCCGGCTGTGGATTACCTGATGAGCAAAGAAGGCGGCGGCGCCAAGCGTTGGGTCCTGCTGGGAACCGACTACGTCTACCCCCGCACCACCAACAAGATTCTGCGCGCCTACCTCAAGAGCAAGGGCGTGAAAGACACCGACATTGACGAAAAGTACACCCCGTTTGGCCATAGCGATTACCAAACCATCGTGGCCGACATCAAGAAGTTCAGCGCCGGTGGCAAGACCGCCGTGGTGTCCACCATCAACGGTGACTCCAACGTGCCTTTCTACAAAGAACTGGGCAATGCCGGTCTGAAAGCCAAAGATGTGCCCGTGGTGGCCTTCTCGGTGGGTGAAGAAGAACTGCGCGGCGTGGATACCAAGCCGCTGGTGGGTCACCTGGCTGCATGGAACTATTTCATGAGCATCAAGAACCCGACCAATACCGAGTTCATCAAGAAGTGGTCTGACTACGCCAAGGCCAAGGGCATCGCCGGTCACAAGGACAAGCCTTTGACGAATGACCCGATGGAAGCCACCTACATCGGCATCAACATGTGGAAACAGGCCGTGGAAAAAGCCAAGTCCACGGATGTGGACAAGGTCATCGCTGCCATGGCTGGCCAGACCTTCAAGGCACCCAGCGGCATCATGAGCAAGATGGATGAGAAGAACCACCACTTGCACAAGTCGGTGTTTATTGGCGAGATCAAGGCGGATGGCCAGTTCAACGTGGTGTGGAAGACGCCGGGCCCTGTGAAGGCCAAGCCATGGTCTCCTTACATCGAAGGCAACGACAAAAAGCCTGACGAGCCTGCTAAGAAGTAGGAAGCTACTGCGCGGTCCAAGGTTCACCTTGGATCGCTCGCTACGCT
>JAYTRR010000177.1:0-12250 GCA_043746005.1 Burkholderiales bacterium | reverse complement strand
GCCATGGCGGTACCGCTACAGCCCACCACGCCCGTCCGAACGGGCTAATCATCCACCTGGAACTGCCGCTACCGACTTAAGCAACCGGCAGGGCAATGCGTTGCCCTGTGTCTTTGTCAAACCAGTTGTTGTGGCGGCTACTCACGGTCATGCCCACGTTCGCACCAATGGCCAGTTTGGTGTTGGCCGGGGCACGCACCGTGATGAGGCCGACGGCGGTTTTGACCACCACATAGGTGTCCGCACCCGTAGGCTCCACCAGCACCACTTCGCCGCGCCAGGCGGCATCGTCGGCCAAGTGGATGTGCTCTGGACGCTGGCCCAGGATCACCTCGCGGCCTGCGGGCGTCGGCAAGTCCAGGCTGCCGCCTGCGAAGACAAACTTGCCCTGCTCGTCTGCACCTCCTACGTGCCCGTCGATGAAGTTCATCATGGGGGAGCCGATGAAGCCGGCCACATAGGTGTTGACGGGGGTGCGGTAAATCTCGTCGGGTGTACCGATCTGCTGCAGGATTCCATCCTTCATCACTGCAATGCGGCTGCCCAGGGTCATGGCCTCGATCTGGTCGTGCGTCACATAGACACTGGTAATGCCCGAAACATGGTGCAGTCGCTTGATTTCGGCGCGCATTTCGACGCGCAACTTCGCGTCCAGATTGGACAGCGGTTCGTCAAACAAAAACAGCTGTGGGTCGCGCGCCAAAGCACGGCCCATGGCCACGCGCTGGCGCTGGCCGCCAGAAAGCTGGGCGGGGCGGCGGTCCAGCAGGTTTTCAATCTGCAGCATGGCTGCCACTTCGTGGATGCGTTTGGTGCGCAGGTCCTTGGGTACCTTGCGCATTTCCAGCGCGAAGCCAATATTGTCGGCCACGGTCATGGTAGGGTACAGCGCATAGCTCTGGAACACCATGGCAATGTCGCGTTGCGCCGGGGCCATACCAATGACGTTTTTGCCGTTGATCAGCAACTCGCCTTCGGTGGGGTCCTCTAGGCCGGCAATGATGTTGAGCAAGGTGGACTTGCCGCAACCCGAGGGGCCGACCAGGATCAGAAATTCGCCGGGGGCGACGTCGATGTCGATACGTTTTAGAACTTCGACGGCCTTGTCACCCTTGCCAAAGACCTTACGAATGCCTGCGATATGAAGAGAAGCTGCCATTTTATTTTTATCCTTTCACAGCACCGGCTGTAAGACCTTTAACGAAATATTGACCGGCCAGCACATAGACCAGCATGGTGGGCAAACCGGCAATCACTGCGGCCGCCATGTCCACGTTGTAGCTCTTGACGCTGCTCGACGTGTTGGCCATGTTGTTGAGGCCGACGGTAATGGGCTTGCTGTCAGCGCCACTGAACGCGACGCCAAAGAGGAAGTCGTTCCAGATATTGGTGAACTGCCAGATCAGTGTCACCATCATGATGGGCGTGGACATGGGAATGACAATGCGGAAAAAGATGCGCCAGAAGCCCGCACCGTCGATGCGTGCAGCATTCACCAGTTCGCGCGGAATGGCGGTGTAGTAATTGCGAAAGAACAGCGTGGTTCCCGCCATGCCCGCCAGGCAGTGCACCAGTACCAAACCTGCTACCGAACTGGACAAGCCCAGAAAGCCGAGCACCTGGCTCATGGGCAGCAGCACCACCTGGAAGGGCATGAACACGCCAAACAGGATGAAACCAAACAGCACGTCACTGCCCTTGAACTTCCACATGCTCAGCACGTAGCCATTGACGGCGCCCCAGGCAGTGGAAATGAGAACCGCAGGTACGGCCATGCTCACCGAATTCCAGAAGTAGGGGCGCAGGCCGCGGCAATCCACACCGGTACAGGCCGTCGACCATGCCAGCTTCCAGGACTCGAAATTGATGGAGGTCGGCAGGCTCAGCAGGTTGCCCGCGCGAATCTGGTCCGCATCCTTGAGGGAGGTGGCCAGCATGACATACAGGGGCGCCAGAAAGAACAGGGCAGCGAACAGCAGAACGGCGTAGACCGCGATGCGAGGGAGGTGCTTAGTGATCATGGCTTATCTGTCGTGCGGCTTGGCACGCAACTCGCTGTAAAGGTAGGGGACGACGATGGCCGCTACGGTGGCCAGCATCATCGTGGCGCTGGCGGCACCCAGGCCAATCTGGCCGCGGGTAAAGCTCATCACAAACATGAACGTGGCGGGAACGTCGGTTGCGTAGCCTGGCCCACCGGCGGTGAGCGCCATGACCAGGTCAAAGCTCTTGATAGACAGGTGCGACAGCACCAGAATGGTGGAGAACACCACCGGGCGCAGGATGGGCAAAATGATGCGCCAGTAGATGAGGGGCAGCGAAGCGCCGTCAATTTGCGCCGCCTTGATGATGCTGTCATCAATGCCGCGCAACCCAGCCAGAAACAAGGCCATGGCAAACCCTGCGGACTGCCAGATGCCAGCGATCACCACGCAGTAGATAGCCGTATCGGACTGCACCAGCCAGTCAAAGTGAAAACTCGCCCAACCCAGGTCGTGCATCAGCTTTTCCAGCCCGAGGCTGGGGTTCAATATCCACTTCCATGCGGTTCCGGTGACGATAAACGACAGCGCCATGGGGTACAGGTAAACGGTTCGCAGCACGCCTTCGAAGCGGATCTTCTGGTCCAGAAATATCGCCAAGCCCATACCCAGCAGCATCGAGCCCCCCACATACAGCACGCTGAAGATGCCGAGGTTTTTGAGGGCGACATACCAGCGATCCATTTCCCAGAGGCGCACATATTGATCCAGCCCCACGAACTCATCGTAATTGGGGAGCATGCGCGACCCGGTCAGGGACAGCACGCCATTCCAGATCATGAAGCCATAGATGAACGCGAATCCGAGGACGAAGCCCGGCGCAATCACCAGTTTTGGCAAAAGTTTTTCAAATGATTTCATGGTTTATCCCCAGACACGCAGCGCCCGGCCGCAAAGGGAACCTGTCTGCAGACCCCACCCCCGAAGGGATGGAGTCATTTCAATGGCGGAATTGCCAGTAACGATTACTTGGTCGCAGCGGCCTTGGCGATGCTCTTCATGCCAGCGGCAACCGAGATCGTGTCATCGTTCCAGAACTGGCTGACCGCATCCTTGATGGCGCCTTCAGCCGCAGGGCTGACGGCCATGCCGTGGGCTATGGAGGGCACGAGGCCACCGACTTTGGCGGTGGACACGAAGTCCTTGGCAGACAGCTTGGCGCAATCATCAAACTTGGCCATGTCCATGTTCAGGCGAACCGGGATGGAGCCTTTGTTCAGGTTGAAGATTTCCTGGAACTCGGTACCCATGATGGCAGCTGCCAGATCAGCCTGTGCCTTTTGAGCTGTTGGATCCTTGAGCTTGAACATGGCAAACGAATCCACATTGAAGGTGTAGGCATTGGCGGTGCCGGGCGCAGCGGCGCAGATGTAGTCTTTGCCGGGCACCTTGCCCGCGGCGGTGAACTCGCCCTTGGCCCAGTCACCCATGAACTGGAAAGCGGCCTTTTCCTGAATCACCATGGCGGTTGCCAGGTTCCAGTCACGCCCAGGAGATGCAGGGTCGGTATAGCCCTTGATCTTGCGGAAGGTTTCAAGTGACTTCTTCATGGTGTCGCTGGTCAGGGCCTTCTGGTCGAGCTTCATCAGCGCGTCGTTGTAAAACTTGGCACCACCCACGCCCAACACCACGTCTTCGAACGTGGTGAAATCCTGCCAGTTCTGGCCACCGTGTGCCACGGGAATCAGACCGGCTTTCTTGACTTTTTCAGCCGCAGCAAAAAACTCGTCCCACGTCTTGGGCGTAGCGGTCACGCCAGCCTTCTTCAGGACCGCCGCGTTAGCCCACATCCAGTTCACGCGGTGCACGTTCACGGGAGCCGCGACGTAATTACCTTTGTATTTCATGACATCCGCCACCACCTTGGGCAGCAGGCTGTCCCACTTCTCGGCTTGGGCTGTGGCGTCAAGGTTGGCCAAAACGCCTTCCGAAGCCCACTCCTGAATGGCAGGGCCCTTGATTTGGGCCGCAGCGGGGGGATTTCCCGCCACTACACGGCTCTTGAGCACAGTCATGGCGTTGTCGCCACCACCGCCAGCCACGGCAAAGTCTTTCCAGGTGTGCCCCTTGCTTTGCATGATTTTCTTGAGTTCGCCGACGGACTTGGCTTCGCCACCCGATGTCCACCAATGCAGTACTTCCACTTCGCCGGCAACCGCCGCAGTACCCGCCACCACCAATGCCACTGCCGTGGCGAGTTTCGAAAGTTTCAACATGATGTCTCCAAAAGAGTTTTTTCGCCGACCAATGCAGCCGACGGCGTTATTGAATCCGGGCCAGCACCGTGCTGGCTCGAATTCATTAATTATTCATTAATCTTTCATGGGGACCACTGGGGGTTTCCCTAGGTCAAGGGGGTTTTCCGTTGATTTAGCTCAACACCAGCGCTAAAGCTGCGTAGTCACCCACCCGCTCACCCAACCCGGCAGGCACGAGTTCCAGCCCATCGGTCAGTGCGGGGAGCTTGCCGGCGATGTGGGAGCGCACGCGTGGCAACAGGTAATCTCGGTGGTGCCAGAACACGCTGCCACCCATGCTGATGCGCTGCAAGTCGAGCGTGGCCACCATGTTGTAGAGGGTACGGCCCATGACCCGGCACAGATCATCAATAATGGCGATAGCCCTCGTATCGCCTGCGTGAGCAGCTACAAAAAGCGTAGCTGCATCGGTGTAACCCTCAGCACTGAAGCGCCGGGCAATGGAATTGCCTGCGACCAGCCCTTCCACGTCGCCCACGTTGCCACAACCGCACAGCGCGTCCGTGTTGTCACTCACGAAGGTGTGACCTGCGTGGCCGGCGTTGCCATTCTTTCCGCGCAGAATGCGGCCGTCGACACACAGCCCCATGCCAATACCGGTACTCCAGGTCACATAGGCACAGTTGTCCACGCCCTGCAGGGCGCCCCAACGCCGCTCGGCCTCCAGTGCCCCCACGCCATCGTTTTCGACCCGCACATTCGGGAACGCCCGGCGCAGCGGCGCCTCCAGCAGGGCCGTGGGCCAGTCGTTGGGCAGCCCGCGCGCCTTGCCGGCCAGTCCGCCGCAGATGTTGGGTGCCGCCAGTTCCACCAGCCCGTCCCGCATGACAAAGGGGCCGCACGATGCCACGCCCACGGCAGAGATGTCGGCCACGGCCACACCCGCTGCAGCACAGCTCTGGCCCACGAGGCGGATGATCTGCAGGGCCAGGGCGTCGTTGTTGCCCCGTGTGGCGGTGGGTTCGGCCACCTTGCCGCGCACGCCGTGCTCGTCAGCCACGCTGACGGCCACTTTGGTGCCGCCAATGTCGACACAGGCAACTGCCGCTGCACCCGCAGGCAACTGAACAAGAATTTCTGAAGGAATGGGGTTCATGGAGGGACTCGATGAATTTATGGACGACCGTAGTCGTCTTGCAGGCGCACGATATCGTCTTCGCCCAGGTAACTGCCAAACTGGACTTCGACGATCTCCACCGGATCCGTCGTCACATTGGCGAGCCGGTGCACCTGCCCGATGGCAATATCGCAGTGTCCGCCAGTGGGCAAATCAAAAGTGCGGTCGTCGAGCGTGACGCGTGCCACACCCTGCACCACCACCCAGTGCTCAGCGCGCTGGTGGTGTTTTTGCAGACTGATTTGCTGACCTGGCAGCACGCCAATACGCTTGATTTTGTTGCCAGCTACCTCGGATACCGTCTCGTACCAGCCCCATGGACGCTGGGTGCGTTCAACGGTCTCCGTCCGGATGGTGTTCTGCATGGATGCCTTGTTATGGTGTCGGTGAATCAGGGCGAGATACTACCGCGCAAGTCATGGCCTGCGTTACCACAACGTTACCAAAACGCCACTACCGCATCATCGCAAGTGCGACTGCGTCCAGCGCACGATATCCGCCGCACCCATGGCACCGGGCTGGCGGGCCACCTCGCGCCCGTTGACGAACAGCGCCAAGGTGGGAATGCTGCGAATGTTGAAACGCGCACCCAGTGCCTGCGCCTCTTCGGTGTTGACCTTGGCCACACGCACTTGCGGCTCCAGTTGAGCCGTGGCCTGCTCAAGCGCGGGGGCCATCTGGCGACACGGACCGCACCACGGGGCCCAAAAGTCCACCAGCACCGGGATCTGGTTGCGACCAATGTGCTTTTCAAACGCCGCTGCGTCCAGAGCCACGGTGTGGGCGATGAACAGCGGCTTGTGGCAACTGCCGCAGTCGGGGGCGCGGGACTTGTCCGCCACCTTGACGCGGTTGGTCTGGTGGCAATGGGGGCAAACAATGTGCAGTGAATCGGTCATGGGAGGTCTTCCTTTTATACCCATATGGGTATATAGTCTCTATCTTCAAGACCCTTCACAAACGGTGGGTCTTGTCACCACGGGCAAAACCCATGGCATTCCAGTGCGCGCCTTTGGTCAGGCCAATAACCTTGAAAAACTCACCCATCTCGTGCTCCAGAATGAGCTTCTGCGCTGCCACCCGCTCGGGCAAGGGCGCATCCTGCATGGCCTCCACAATACCGCAGTTCATCAAAAAATGCGCCTGGTTGGTGTAGCCCAGCACCTCCAGCCCCGCGTCCTGGGCGGCCAGCGCAATGCCGGTGAAATTGACGTGCGCGGTGATGTCCTTGCTCCCAACATCTACCAGTGGGTCACCGTCGGCCTGGTGGGCGCGGTGGCACATGACAGTACCCATGTGGCGCTGCTCATGGTAGTACTCCCCCTCGGGAAAACCATAGTCCAGCAAGAACACCGCCCCGGCCTGCAGGCGGTCCGCCAGGGTGCGCACAAAGGCCTCGCCCTGGGGGTGAATCTCGGTCAGGTAGTCGTGCTCGCCGGGCACCGCTACAGGCGGGCGCAGATTGGTGGGATGGTCTTGCCAGGCAAAGCCATCCGCTTGTGCGACCACGCCGCGTTCAAACCACGCCCCGTCAACCCGAGCCAGTAGCTTCACCGGCATGGCGTCCAGCACTTCGTTGCCCACCACCACACCCTGCATGGCGGCTGGCAGTTCGTCCACCCACCGCACCGTGTCCGCATAAGCCTGCAACGCTGTCTGCTGGCGCGCGCGCAGGGGCAAAGACAAATCAACAATCGTGTAGCGGCGCAGCGTCACGCCCAAAGCGGCCAGAGCGTCCAGCAATTGCAGTGCCAGGGCGCCCGAGCCGGCGCCAAACTCCCACACCTCGTCCGTGCCCGTGGCCTGCAAAGCCTGCGCCACCTGCCGTGCGAGCGCCTGCCCAAACAACGGCGTCATCTCGGGTGCCGTCACAAAGTCACTGCCCGCGCCGGCCACTGCGCCATCACTGCCCCGCATACCCTGCGGAAAGCTCCCAAAAACGGTGGCACCGCGGGTGTAATAACCTAAACCGGGGGCATAGAGGGCCAAGGCCATGAAGGCATCAAACCCGATCCAGCCGCCACGGTCTGCCATATGCCGCTCAATATGGGCAGCAAGAGAGCCTGGAGCCGGGGTATCGGGCGAGGGGGTCGTTAAACTCGGAGGTGTTGTCATCACAAGTGAATTGTCTCCCAATGTCTGCTCCCTCCCCTGCTGCAACGGTTGGCGCTGCTACTGCCGTCCCCACCGTTCTGATTACCGGCGCGGCCAAACGGCTGGGCCGCGAGATTGCCCTGGCGCTGGCTGCCAGTGGCTGGCGCGTGGCCGTGCACTACCGCGACTCATTGGAAGATGCTACAAAAACAATAGCTGACTGCGCAAGACTGACGGGGGGTGCAGCCGCTTTTCGCTGCAATCTGGGGAACGAGACCGCCGTGCGCAAGCTGCTGCCCACGGTGATTGCCGAGATGGGCCATGTCGATGCCGTGGTGAACAGCGCATCCACTTTTGAACACGACAACGCGGCAAGCTTCAACTTCGCCGCCATGGAGAAACACATGCGCAGCAACGCGGGCGCGGCAATCTTGCTGTCCCAAGCCCTGCACACCCACATCGCCGAGCGCAACCAGGCAACGGGCGATGTAGCACGGGCGGTGGGCGGCGTCGTGGTCAACCTGCTGGACCAGAAACTCTGGAACCAGAACCCCGATTTTTTCAGCTACACCCTGTCCAAGGCGGCGCTGGAAGCCGCCAACACCATGCTGGCGCTGGCGCTGAGTCCGCAAATCCGCGTGGTGGGCGTGGCCCCGGGGCTGACCCTGACCAGCCACCTGCTCAACGACGACAAGTTTGAAGCCCTGCACAAGCTGTCGCCACTGGGGCGCTCCTCCACCCCGCAGGACGTGGCTTCCACCGTGTTGTTTGCGCTGCAAAACCAGTCCATCACCGGCACCACCTTGCTGGTGGATGGTGGTCAACACCTCATGCGCTTTGAGCGCGACTTTTCCCTGATGTGAGACTATTTTGACCATGCAAAACACGATGGGAACCCAGATTCTGACCCTGACCGGCCTGCGCTTTGACGCCAACCTGGGAATTCTGGAGTCCGAAAAGCTTGCGCCACAGCCGATCCAGGTGGATGCGGAGCTGCGCCTGGGCACGCAACCCCTGCTGCCCCATGACGACGACATCCACCATGTGCTGGATTACCGCAAAGTGCGCCAGATCATCATCAACGAATGCACGGCCGAACACGTCAACCTGCTGGAAAGCCTGATTGGCAAACTGGCCCACCGGCTGATGCAGTTGCCCGGCGTGCTGGGCGTGCGGGTCAAAATTGCCAAGCTGGAAATTTTTGAAGATTGTGAAGTCGCCATCCGCGTTGAAACCGGCCAATGGTGACCCCACATTGGACCCCAAGGAACTTACTATGAATGCCGTCTGGATTGACAACGAAATCTCGCCTTCAGCGCCTGAAGCCAAAGCGGGTGCAAGCACACCGCGCCTGTCCATTGAGCGGGAGACCCACAAGCTCGAAAAACGCCTGTGCCGCCAGGTAGGCCAAGCCATCATGGACTACAACATGATCGAAGAAGGCGACCGCGTCATGGTGTGTGTATCCGGCGGCAAAGACAGCTACGGAATGCTCGACATCCTGCTCAAACTCAAGGCCCGCGCTCCCATCCATTTCGAGCTGATTGCCGTCAACCTGGACCAGAAGCAGCCCGGCTTTCCCGACCACATTCTGCCCCAGTATCTAAAAGAACTGGGCGTACCGTTTCATATCGAGACGCAAGACACATACAGCATCGTCAAGAAGGTGATTCCGGAAGGCAAGACCATGTGCAGCCTGTGCAGCCGCCTGCGCCGGGGCATCTTGTACCGCGTAGCCGACGAGCTCAAAATCACCAAAATCGCCCTGGGTCACCACCGCGACGACATCATTCAGACTTTTTTCCTGAACATGTTCTTTGGCGGCAAGCTCAAGGGCATGCCGCCCAAGCTGGTGAGCGACGACGGCGGCCATATTGTGATCCGCCCCATGGCCAATGTGGCCGAGAAAGACCTCATCCGCTGGGCGGCGCACCGCGAGTTCCCCATCATCCCCTGCACCCTGTGCGGCAGCCAGGAAAACCTGCAGCGCAAGCAGATTGGCAACATGCTGCGCGAGTGGGAAAAGCAATACCCCGGGCGCACCGAGACCATGTTCACGGCGCTGCAAAACGTGGTGCCCTCGCATTTGATGGACCTCAAGCGCCACGACTTCAAGAACATCAAGACCACGGGTATGACCGATGAAGACGGCGACAAGGCCTTTGACGCCGAAGAGTTCACCGTGCCAACGTTCTCCGGCCTCCCGGGCCTGCAGGTGGTGACCGCATGAACCCGCTGCGCCGCCCGCATTGGCTGGGGGTCGCAATGGTTCTTGCGACCGCCCTGCTTCTGGGTGGTTGCGCCATGACCCGCATGATCGACAGCGACGTCCAAAACTACCTCGGTGCGGCGGGCGCGCAAACCGGAGTCACCTACCGGTTCGAGCGCCTGCCCTCGCAGCAAGGCGGTCAGGCCTCGCAGGAGGCGTTGGAGGCTATTTCCGAGCGCGTACTGGGCCAGCACGGCCTGACCCGCAACGACAGCCAGGCGCGCTACAGCGTCCAGATCAGCGTGGACGTCGTTCAATACCAACGGGAACCACGGTACCCGCAGGTGTTTGGAGGCGTTTTTGTCGCCTCGGATGGCAGCTTTCGGCACCGGGCACCGATGATGGTCATGGTGATGGAGCCCCCCTGGTACCGGCACACGGTGCACCTGCTGATGCGCGATGTCGCCACTGGTCAATTGGCCTATGAAACCCACGCTGCGCATGAAGGACCGTGGTCCGATACGGGCAATCTGCTGCCGGCCATTCTGGAGGCTGCCCTGCGCAATTACCCCCAGGCTTCGCCGGACCTGCACACCGTCGTGGTGGAACTGCCACCGCCCGCCGACACCGAAGGCCGCTGATGGGAGCCACCCGCATCATTGCCATTCGCCATGGCGAGACTGCCTGGAATGTGGAGGCCCGCTTGCAGGGGCATCTGGATATTGACCTGAACGCGCGCGGACGCTGGCAGGCGCAACGGCTTGCGCAGGCTTTGGCGGATGAAGACATCGCCGCCATTTACTCCAGCGACCTGTCGCGGGCCCGGGCCACGGCGCAGGCCATTGCCATTGCCATTGCCAATGCCAATGCGGCCAGTGCGGCCAGCAACCCATCGGACAATGCATCAACCCGTGGAGTGCGCTTACATACCGGCTTGCGAGAGCGCTGTTTTGGCCAGTTTGAAGGCCAGACCTACGCCCAACTGGCCGCCGACTGGCCCGAAGAATCGCGCCGCTGGCGCCAGCGCGACCCGAGCTTTGCGCCAGAGGGCGGCGAAACCCTGATCCAGTTACGTAACCGGGTAGCCCACACCCTGAACACCCTGGCCAGCCAGCATCTGGGCGAGCAAATCGTACTGGTGGCCCACGGCGGCGTGCTCGACGCGCTCTACCGCCTGGCCACCCACGTGGACACGGCAGCCCCCCGCAGCTGGGAGCTGGGTAACGCCGCCATCAACCGGCTGCTGTGGACGCCTGATGCGCTCACGCTGGTGGGATGGTCCGACACCCGGCACCTGGACGATGCCATGCTGGACGAAACCAGTACCTGAAACACTGCGAAACCACTGCGTCTAAGGGTTCACCCGCAATTCACAAAGCGCCTGCTCTGTGAAAATAAGCGGTATGAGCAAAGTCATCGTTTTCGCCACCCCCGTCTTCCTGTTGTTGATCGCCCTGGAGTTCGTGTGGGGCCGCAGGCGCGCCAGGAACGGCACCGGGCACGACACCTACCGCCTGAACGATGCCATCAACAGCATCAGCCTGGGGATACTGAGCCAGCTCGGCGGGGTGCTGACCAAGCTGCTGACCGTAGGCATCTACACCGCCGTGTTTGGCGCAGTGGCTATTTACCCGCACCTGGAATTCTGGAGCACCTGGTATGGCGTGCTGCTGGCGCTGGTGTTTTACGACTTTTGCTACTACTGGCTGCACCGCGCAGGGCATGTGGTGGCGCTGTTCTGGGCGGCGCATGTGGTGCACCACCAGAGCCAGCACTACAACCTGTCCACCGCGCTGCGCCAGACCTCCAGCGGCGCGTTCTTTGGCTGGATCTTCTACCTGCCTATGGCCATTGCCGGCGTGCCGCCGCTGGTGTTTGGCATCGTGGCCTTGATTGACCTGCTCTACCAGTTCTGGGTGCACACCGAACAGATCGGCAAGCTGGGCTGGTTTGACCGCGTGTTTTGCTCCCCCAGCAACCACCGGGTGCACCACGCCGTCAACGACCAGTACCTCGACAAGAACTACGGAGGCATTCTGGTGCTGTGGGATCGCCTGTTTGGCAGCTTTCAGGTGGAGACCGAGCCCTGCGTTTACGGTACGCGCGGCCAGCTCAACAGCTGGGACCCGCTGTGGGCCAACTTCGAGGTGTACTCGGCACTGGCCCGGGATGCCTGGCACACCCGCAACTGGAGCGACAAAGTGCGCATCTGGTTCAAACCACCGGGCTGGCAACCGGCAGACCTGGCACAGGCCAGCCCCAAACCCGCATTCACGCTGGCATCGGTCACCACCTTCAACCCACCACTGACCCCTGCACAGCAATGGTTCGCGGGCCTGCAATTCCTGCTGATGCTGGGGGCCGTCGCCTCCTTCCTGTGGGTGGCAGACTCGCTGTCCGTGCGTGATGCCGCCATCTGGTGTGCGGCCATTTCCAGCGGCGTGTGGGCTACAGGGCGTTTCATGCAGGGGCAGATGTCCCTGCTGGAGGTGTTGGCGGTGGAGAGCGCCGCGCTGGCCACGCTGGGTGC
>JAYTRR010000176.1:0-12261 GCA_043746005.1 Burkholderiales bacterium | reverse complement strand
TGGCGCGCCAAATCCATGACCCGGCCAATACTGCCAACGGCTGGCGAGCTGTCAAAAGTTGAGCACACCTTGTAATGCACCAGGGAAGTCGGCAGGGCCGCCAATGCCGCAAGAACAGCCGGCAATTGTGAATCCATCTCGGCTGGCGACATGCTGCGGCTGGCGCCAGCGACGCCAATGGCGTCGAACGGACCCAGTTCGCGCAGCGTCTGGGCACTTGGCACAGAAAGGAACAATGCGCAACGCAGTCCGGCGAAGGCCAGGACCTCCAGCGCGTCGGTGGAGCCAGTGAAATCGTCGCCGTAAAAAGCCAGGCGCAGGCTGGCGTCGGTACGTAAATTTTCCATTTGACGCTACACCGAATTGAAATGCTGCAACGCAGCGCGCAGCGCCGGATGCGTCTGGGCGTAGGTCTCCAGACCGATGCCTTGAACCGCAGCTTCCCAGCTTTCACGCATGCTGGCGACACCGGCCGCAATGCCGTCGGGATGACCAATGATGCCGCCACCGGCCAGATGCATCAGGTCTGTCGATTGCAGCTGTGCATACAGTTCCGCCGCCTGTCCAGCCCATTGGCCTGAAGAAAAGACCGGCATCAGTGGCGTCAGACCGGCGAAAGGCGCGAGGCAGGCGCGTGCGGAACGGATGACCGAGTCATCTGGTTCCCAGAACTTGCTGCGGATTCCGTTGACATGAAGATGGTCAATGCCGGCCAGGCGCCACAGCTTCTGGTAGGCCTCGAATGAAAAGCCCAGTGCGGGGTCACGGGTGAATGCACCCCAGCCATTGCGATGGCCATGGATGGGCAGTTGCGCATGCCGGCGAAGATGCGCCACCCCGGCGAAGCCGACCCAGTTCGCGCTGACCATCACGCATGTACCGCCGGCCTGCATGACCGCATCATGCCGTCGCAGCATCTCGTCGATGGACCCTGAAATGTTGATCGCATACATCGGCATGCGTCCGAGTCGATCGGCGTGCCGGTGCAGCACTGGCATCACCGCTTGCAGGCGCTGGTCGAAGGGGGCGTGGGCAGAATCAGCGTTCAGCTCGTCGTCCTTGATGAAGTCAACGCCCGCCGCGCACAGGCTGTCGACCAGCTCGGCTGTCTGCGGTGCTGTCAGACCGATGCTCGGCTTGATGATGGTGCCGATGAGGGGGCGCTCAAAAACATTCACGAGCCGGCGTGTGCCCTCGACTCCGAATGCAGGGCCATCGAAGGTGCTGGCATACGCCGTTGGCAAGTCCAAGTCGAGCAGGCGCAAGCCCGTGACCTCACCCAGTTCAAACAAATTGCCGGCGATCGTCGCCAGCAGGCTGGGCAAATTGGTGCCGACGTTGGCAACCGGAAAGGCGATCTCGATATGCGCCCGATGAAACACACCGTCATGCCGGCGACGCTCTACGAAAGCGCTTGGCAGCGTGGGTTCCTGAACCGGCGGCAGCGGATCGACGCGCACCACACGGGCGCGCGAGCGCTCTTTGAGCTCTTCAGTCTCGCCCGGCAGCGCCATGAACGTTCCGCTGGACTGCTCGCCGGCAATGACCTCTGCCACCTTTTCCGAAGGGACCGAACTTTCGACAAAGTAGCGCGCTGTAAATTCAGTGCGTGCGGGTGGCAAGGTCATAGATAGTGTGAGTTTTTTTAGACGGCGAACATGCGGTCACGATTCGCCCTGTGATTTTGAAAAAAAAGAAGCAAGCAAGCAACGATAAAAACTTCTTTTGGTGTGAGGAAATATCATATGTTCTTCAGGCGAGCCCAGTAAAAATCTATTTTTAGGAGCCGCCGAAAGGTCTCGCCTTGCATGTCATTGAATGCATTTCGCGCATTTCTAGACCGTCTCGTTCCAAGCGGCGCGTTGCCTCGTGTTAAGCAAGACGTCCTGCGAACTTCTCCAGCAACGCCCATGCTTCGTCGCCGAACTTGGCTTTCCATTCGCGGTAATAGCCCGCCTCGCTGAGCCTCGCCTGGAAGGGACCCTTATCGACGCGATTAATCACCAGCCCTTTGGCGAGGAGTTCCTGGTGATAGGTCGCTTCCTCCCGTGCGAGCTCCGCGCGCTGGCCCTTGGCGCTCTCATTCACGATGCGGCTTACAACGTCCCGAACGGCGACGGGCAGCGCTTCCCAAGCGCGTCGGTTGGCGAGAAACCAGTAGCCCGCCCACATATGCCCAGTGAGCGAAACGTGCTTCTGCACCTCAAAGAGCTTGCCCGCGAGGATCAGTGCGAGAGGATTCTCCTGAGCATCGACAACCTTCGTTTGCAGAGCCGTGTAGAGTTCGTTGAAGTTGATCGTGGTTGGGCTCGCACCCAGCGCCTTGAACAGCGAAACGAAGATCAACGCCGGCGGCACGCGCACTTTGAGACCGATCATGTCGGCCGGTGACGCGATCGGCCCGGTGTTGCGCGTCATGTGGCGAAACCCGTGACCCCACATGGCGTCGAACGGGACGAGGTTGGTTTTGACGATCTGGCTGCGAATATAGGCGCCGAGCGCTCCGTCCATCGCCGGCCAAATTTCCTCTTCGCTCTTGAAGGCGAAACCCATGCTGTTGAGGCCGGTGGACGGCACCAGCTGCGACAGGCCAGGTCCCGATTGCGCGTGAAATTCCAGCGCCCCCGAGCGGACTTGCGAGATCATATCCGTCGAAGCGCCGAGCACGCTGTTCGGGAAGACCTGAATCTCCATGCGGCCATTGGTCTCGACCTTGATGCGTTCCGCAGCCTTCTGCATCCAAGTGGCGGTAGGATGCGTGCTTGGCAGATCAACGCCGAACTTGTAGCTGAATTCTGGGCCCGCAGCCCGGACGAAGGCCGGGCCAAACGAGAGGGCAGCTGCAGAAGAGACGAGTAGGGCGCGACGGGTAGGCTTCATGCGATGGGGTCCTTTGCAGCTGAGATGGAAGAAAAACCGAGGATCTGCCGCGCCTCATCGGGCGTGGCGACTTCGCGGCCGCACGCGTGCGCGATACGGACGACCTCACGCACCAGCTCGGCATTGGTCGGGGCACCCAACTCGCGGTAGTGATAGTCGCCGATCCCCAGCTGGACGTGCCCACCAGCCCGGATGATGGCTTCCGCCAATGGCAACATGGAACCATGCAGGTTCATGACTGCCCAGCGGTAGGGGCCGCGGTCGGGCAGAAAGTCGAGGTGCGTCTCCACCCCCTCGGCCGTTCCAGGATGACCGGCCAGCATGCCGCCGCTGGTGAGGTGGAAGGCGACGATGATCGGATCGGGCAGGATCGCGGCATCCCGCAGTGCGGCGATCCTGCGGGTCGCGCCGATCTCCCACGACAGGCACTCGAGTCCGACGCCCGTGCTGCGCAGCGTCTCGATACATCCGATGAGCTCGTCCGTGGGATTGAGGTAGACCTGGTCTGCGCCGCGCAGGGCTTGCCGGTCCGCGTCATAGAAGTCCCAGTTCGGGCTCGAAAGGCAGAGCGGGACGATGTCGGGCCGTGTCGCTTGGGAGGCGGCGAGTTCGAGGACAGGCTGCAGGCGCTGCAGGATCGGGAGTTTTCGTGCGAGCACGCCGAGCGTGGGATAGACGAGTATGTCTGTCAAATCCCGGATGCCCCGGATGATCTGGCCGCAGACACGCGGATCCGGCTCGGGGGCACCGTCTGGCTTGCGCGCGTGAAAGTGAACAATGGCGGCGCCGGCATCGCGGCAAGCCTTCGCGTCGACCGCGATCTCCTTTGGAGTCCACGGCACGTGAGGATTGCCTTCGCGCATCTCGTATTCGTTGATGCGCGCCGTGATGATCAGTTTGTCCATGCTCACCCTTTGTTCGTTCTCGGTTTGTCCATGCTCGTCCGGCCCGTCATAGACCGAGCAGCTCGCGGGTATCCTCGACCGAGGCGATCTCACGGCCCGCCTCGCGGGCCCCTGCCGCCGCCATGCTCACCACCTGCTCGTTGGTGGGGTAACCGAGCTCCCGGTAGGCGTAATCGCCAATGCCTGGGGCGATATGGCCGCCCCGCTCGGCCGACATAGTTGTGAGCTTGAGGAGGTCGCCGCCAACGACGTTGCTTGCCCATTCGAGCCGGCGGTTTTTTGGCAGGAAACGCAGATGCGCTTCGAGCCCGGCCGGCGTGCCCGGATGGCCGGTGATGTAGGGGCCGTCCGTCATGTTGAGGAGGAAGTAAGCCGGCTCGTCGATCAGCCCCATCTCGATCAGCGCCGCAGCGCGACGGACGAAACCAACCGACCAACAAACGAGCACGGGCTTGATGCCGGCCGCCCGGAACTCACGCGCATACAGTTCGAGCGTGTCGGTACGGTTCGTGTAGACGCGCTCTGTGTGGGAGAAGGTCTTCGTCAGCGGGTCGTACTGATCGAGGTTGATGGTGCCCGTATCGATCGGTGCGAAATCGGGTTTCGTGGCCGGGTCTTTGGCAAGTGTCGTGACGCATCTTGTCCGGCCCGCAGGATCTCCGTCGTTGGAGAACCAGCCAAGAGTCGGGTGGACCAAGATGTCGGATTTCGCGCGGATCTTGCGAATGATGTCGGCATAGACCTCGACCGAATGCTCCGGCGAGCCGTCCGCCTTGCGGGCATGAAAATGCACGATGCTGGCTCCCGCTTCGCGACAGCGCGCCGCGCTCTCGGCGATCTCATCTGGCGTCCAGGGCACATGCGGGTTTTCGTCGCGCATGGCGTATTCGTTGATTCGCGCTTCGAGAATCATCTTTTTCATTGTCGCGCCCGAGGTTATGAGTTTTTTTCTGGTCTGGTGCACTCCGGTGCGACTGACCTTGCTGTTTAACAAATAGTAATTCGTGGGAGGACATCAATCAAACGATATAAACTTCTCCTAATGTGAGGAAATATCACATTCAATCCGGGTAAACCAGCTCAAGCACCAGTTTCTAGGAATCATCACATGTCACCGCCCCGCCTGTCATTGAATGCATTGCGCGCCTTTGAGGCGACAGCACGGCTGCAAAGTTTCAGCGCCGCAGCAAGCGAGTTGTCGGTGACGCACGGTGCCGTAAGCCGGCACATCCGTATGCTGGAAGACTCACTGGGTTTGCCGTTGCTCAATCGCAGCGCCCACGGCACAAAGCCGACTGAAGAAGGCGGACGTTTCGCCGAAGGATTGTCACGAGCCTTCAATTTAATCCAGTCGAGTGTCGAGCAGGTCAGACCCGGCCCACTGACGCTGTCTTGCTCCGAGTCGATCATGATGTACTGGCTGATTCCAAGGCTCGCCCGATTCCACGAAGCGCACCCTGGAGTCGAACTTTGCTACAACATGAGCCACGGGTCAATCGACTTTATGCGCGACAACATCGGCGTGGCCATCCGGCTGTCGACCATTGACTCGCCCGAGGATGTGATTCGTTCCGACGTCGTCACCGAATGGATAGGCCCGGTCTGCTCGGCAGAGTACCTGAAGACCTTGCCGTTAAGCTCTGCTGGCGGCCTGAGCAGCGCGCATCTGATGGTGTCCAGAACCCGGCCACAAGCCTGGCTTGACTGGAGCCGTTGTTGCGGCCAGGACCCGGGTGACCTGCACCTCGCCGAGAGTTTCGATCATTTCTACTTGCTGATCCAGGCCGCCAAGTGTGGTCTGGGGCTGGCCAACGTCCCGCGCATGCTGGTCCAGGACGACCTGAAAAGCGGCACGCTGGTGGCGCCTCTGGGCTTTGCTGCTGGTCCGAACAGGTTGGTGATCTGGGTCGCCCCCCACCTGAGCCGGCGCGCAGACACAGTCAAGCTGGTGGACTGGCTGACGGACGAATTGTGCACCTCGGAGTCGAGCAGTGGCGATGCGTGACGAGACCGGTTGCGCCGGAATAAAAGCTTTAACAGGTTTCGGTCGGAACGGTGAGCCCATCCCCGTTAGCTATCAATTTAATAGCTACTCGCACTCACAGCATTTGGGCTGGAACCATAAATTACTTGTGAAAATTGTGCCCCCTCTAGCGCAGGCAAAAAATGTTTATTGCACATGGCATTCCCGCCGCAGCAGAGCCGGGGCGTCGCTGAGCGAATGAACTGCATCGCTCTGCAGCTGCAGCGCGGGCTGCGCCTCCTCCACAAAGTCTTCCCATAAACGGGTGTAAGCGTCTTGGTGCTGCACCGGGCCTGAAACCGGATTTTCGGATCTTGCGCACCAGGGTCGCGGCGCTCTTTTCAGTCAGTATCGTTTTGTGGACGGCAGCTGCGGCCACGCACAGGAACAGGAACAGGGTCAGCAGCGAGCCGTCGTCTGCATTGCCGCCAGTCACCTTGTTCCACGCAGCCGATGCCGCACGGTCATGGTGATCAACTTCGTTCAGCCTGTCTTCGGCCCAGAAATAACGCCCCATGAAAGCCGGGCTTCTGTCAAACAACTATGGAGGCCTGTTTTTTTGTCCTCGACCAACGACGACCGGGATGACAACAGGCATAACGCGTGCCCGTGCATGGCGAGCCAAATCAGGGGGACTTCATGAGGTAAAAAACACGTTTTTAGGTTTAAAACAAGGGGTGGGAAAGTCCCAATGCACTGCCTCAGTGCATTTGATACAGTTTTATCCATTGCAGGCAAGCCTGAAGGCTTGGCATGCGAGGAGCTGAGGAGACACCATAATTTGATTCCATGCAGTCGCACCTTCCATAAGGGGCGCGGCTGACAAGGCGCTGGCGACCCCAGCGCTTTTTTTTTGCCGTAAAAACATCTGACGCGGATGAATAATATGCCTGTAGCTCAATAAATACAGGATCAAACAGCTCCTTAAAGTATAGCAACAAATTTCACAACTGGAATGCGACAATCTGTCAGATGGAATTATTGATCGTCACGCTGGCCTCGCTGCTGGCTGGTTTTGTGGATGCGATTGTGGGCGGCGGCGGACTGATTTTGTTGCCTGCGTTGTTCACGGTCTTCCCGGCTGCGCCGCCTGCCACCCTGTTTGGCACGAACAAAGCAGCCTCCGTTTGGGGTACAGCCGCCGCAGCTGCGCAATACGCCAAGCGCGTTGACATGCGCTGGAAAACCCTGCTGCCTGCCGCAGGCGCAGGGTTTGCGGGCTCACTGTGTGGGGCCTGGCTGGTGATCATGGTGTCATCTGGTTATTTGCGCAAGGCTCTGCCCTTTGTGCTGCTGGCGGTACTGGCCTACACCCTGGTCAAAAAAGACATGGGTAGCACCCACGCGCCGCGTTTTCACGGCTCTACAGAAACGGCAGTTGCTTGCTGTATTGGTTTGCTGCTGGGTTTTTACGACGGGTTTTTTGGGCCTGGCACGGGCAGCTTTTTTGTTTTTCTGTTTGTGCGCTGGCTGGGCTACGACTTTTTAAATGCATCGGCGTCAGCCAAGCTGCTGAACACAGCCACCAATCTGGCCGCGCTGGGTTTGTTTGCCTACAAGGGTCACGTTTGGTGGCACTTTGCGCTGGCGATGGCGCTGGCCAATGTGCTGGGCAGTCTGTTGGGCACGCGGCTGGCACTCAAGCATGGCTCGGGCTTTGTGCGGCTGGTTTTTATTGGCGTGGTCAGCGCGCTGATTTTAAAAACCGGGTTTGATGCGTTTTTAAAGTAGCCAGGAGATGCCTGGCTATTGCTCCTGCCCGATGATGTATTGAGTTTCCGTTCGGGCTGAGCCTGTCGAAGCCTGGCTAGCACAGGGAAACCCAACGACCAAGCTCAGGGCGAACGGATAAAGGAATTCAGACTCCACAGGGCCGGATCAATAATTGGCGCGGGCCGGTGCGGTAACTGTTGCAGTTTTCAGGGCTGGTTTGACAACTTGGGCAACCGCCGCACTGGCAGCACTGGCAGTTGTAGAGCTCTGACTTGCAGCGCCATTGATAGATGTCAGCAGCCCCACCATATCTGCCGCCATGCGCGGCTTGCCAATCGGCGCTGCGGCCAGGCCTTTTTGCACCGCCAGCATGTCTTCTTCGTTGGGGTATTGGCCCATCAGCACGTAGTCAAATACCCGCCGCGCAATTGGCGCGGCGTGAGCGGCGCCGAAGCCGGCGTTTTCAACCACCACCGCCAATGCAATTTTTGGGTTGTCAGCTGGTGCAAACGCCATATACAGCGCGTGGTCACGCTGGAATTCTTCGAGCTTTTTGCCGTCGTACTTGTCTTTTTGACCAATCGTGACCGCTTGCGCCGTGCCGGTTTTACCGCCTGACAAATAGCCCGCACCGGCAAACACCCGTGCCGACGTGCCCTCCTGCGTCACACCAACCAGAGCCCGGCGAATCAGCTCAACATTCTCAGGCTTGTAGCCCAAATCTTGCGGCGGTTGAGCTGCCAGCGGCCGCATCTCCCGTGTCACAGAGTCTTGCGTGCCAATCACCAGACGCGGCTTGTGTTTGATACCGTTGTTGGCCAGTATCGCCGTGGCCTGCGCCAGCTGCAGCATGGTGAAGGTGTTGTAGCCCTGGCCAATGCCAAGCGAAATTGTTTCACCGGGATACCAGCGCTGCTGCTCGGCTTTTTTGTAGGCCTTCTTCTTCCACTCCTGGCTAGGCAGCACGCCGCGCACTTCGCCGTTGATGTCGATGCCTGTGATTTGCCCAAAACCGAGCGGCTTCATGAAGTCGTGCATGGCATCCACCCCGAGCTCGTTGGCCAGCGAGTAATAGTACACATTGCTTGATTTGACAATCGACCGATACATGTCGACCGGCCCGAGGCCAATGTCGCCGTGGCTGCGAAAAGTGTGGCCGCCAAAGGTGTAATTGGCGTTGTCGTTGATGACGACATTGCCTGCGCGTTTGCCGGTTTGCAGCGCCGCCAAAGCCATGAACGGTTTGTAAGTTGAGCCCGGCGGGTAGGTGCCGCGCAACGCCCGGTTGAGCAGCGGCTTGTCCAGCGACTCACTGAGCAACTGCCAGCTCTCGGTGTCAATACCATCCACAAACAGGTTCGGGTCAAACGTTGGTTTGCTGACGAATGCCAGTACATCACCGGTTTGGGGGTCTAGTGCTACCAGCGCCCCGCGCCGGTCGCCAAACATGTCTTCGACCAGCTTTTGCAACCTGATGTCAAGCGACAGCATGACGGTACTGCCAGGCGTGGCAGGGCTGGTGGCCAGCTTGCGCACCGCGCGGCCACCGGCAGAGGTCTCCACCCGATCTACGCCCGTGGTGCCGTGCAGTTGCTGCTCAAAAGCTTGCTCTACGCCCAGCTTGCCGATGTAGTCTGTGCCCCGGTAATTGCCTTCGTCTTCACTGCCGTCAATGGCTTCTTTCTCGGCCTGATTGATGCGGCCGATGTAGCCCACCACGTGACTGCCCAGCTCGCCATACGGGTAGCTGCGAAACAGCCGGGCTTTGATGTCCACACCTGGAAAACGAAAACGCTGCGCCGCAAAACGCGCCACTTCTTCATCTGTCAGGCGGGTGCGGATGGGCAGAGACTCAAAGTTTTTGGACTCTTCACGCAGGCGTTTGAAGCGGCGCTTGTCACGCAGATGAATGTCCACCACCGTCCCCAGTGCAGCAATGGTTTCCTCCAGATTGGCCACTTTTGACGGCGTGATTTCCAGTGTGTAGGCCGAATAATTGGTGGCCAGCACCACGCCGTTGCGGTCCAGTATCAACCCCCGGTTGGGCACGATGGGCACGACCGCTGTGCGGTTACTTTCAGCCTGCTCGTCCAGATCGGCATGACGGTAAACCTGCAAATAAACCAACCGCGCGGCCAGCAGCGCAAACGCAAACAGCACCGCTAAAACGGCGATGAAAACCCGCGCGCGAAAGCGCGACAGGTCGGCTTCGACGTCACGCAGTTCAGTCATCGGTATTCATATTCAAAGGGGGCGGTTTTCATCTGGGTTTGGCGCTCTGCGTTGTGGCACCAGCAGCAAAACGCTGACAACAGGCCACAGCAGGGACTCCATCAGGGGTGCCAGCAAAATAAACCAGCCCGGGAAAGTGCCCCCGCCTATCAGGCGAATGACCAGCTCCACCCCATGCGCCGCTGCAAACAATGGCAGTACCTGCAGCGCCTGCGACGGCACTGAAAACCACAGCAGACGGCGGTGAATCATGGTGGCAAAAAAGCTCAGTGCGGTGTAACTCAGCGCGTGCTGGCCCAACAAGGACGATTGATGCACATCCATGCCCAAACCAAACATGAAGGCCAGGCCAATACCCACACGCAGCGGCTGATGAACGTTCCAGAACACCAGCACCACCGCCATGAAGTCCGGCATCCAGGGCACACGCCCTAGCGGCAGCATGTTCAGCAGCAGCGCAGCGATCAGGCTGGCCCAGATAAAGAGTGGATTAGCTGGCAGCAGCAGTGGCTGGCCTGATCGCATGATCATGTTAAGCATCCCTTCATGATCATTTATTCACTCGTTTTTTAGGCGTAGCTATTGCCTCAGTGGTGGCTGGGCGGGGAGGAATTTGCGCCGATACCGGCTTGACCACAATGACATGGCGCGCACCCGTCACAAGCGCCTCTGGTGTGCAATAAATCTTGGCGAAAGCCGATTCGGCGCGGCGCTCAATCTTGCTGATTTTAGCTACAGGCAAACCAGGCGGATACACCCCGTCCACCCCGCTGGTGGTGAGCAAGTCGCCCTCCTTCACATCCGAATTGCTGCCCATAAAGCGCAGTTCCAGCCCGCTACCAGATGCGCTTGGGTCACCATACGCCACACTTCGCGCCCCGGTGCGCACATTCAGCACCGGGATGGCCAGCTCGCGGTCGATCACCAACGTGACCTCACTGACCAGTGGATGTACGCGTGTGATTTGGCCCAGCACGCCTGATTCATCCAGCACCGGCGAGCCAACTTCAACGCTTTGCAGGAGACCCTTGTCAATGATAATTTTGCGGGTGTAGGGGTCGGCTGCGTCGTACAGCACTTCAGCCGCCATGACTGATGTGGCAAGGTGCTCACGCAGGCTTAGAACTTTGCGCAGTCGGTTGTTTTCCAGCAAGAGCTGCTCGACTTGCCCAGCCCGCAGGGATTGCAAGGCGAGTTTTTTGGCGGCTTGCTCACTGCTCGAATTGGCCTGGCTCAAGCCTGTGAAGTAAGCCGCGCTGCCTTGCACGGCGCGCACCGGTTGCAAGGCCAGCCACTGCACCGGGTAGAGCGCAGTGGCCAACACGGCGCGCACAGGCTGGGTAATGCGAAAGCGCACATCGGCGACCATTAAAAACAGCGACAGCGCGCTGAAAAACATCAACTTGGAGAGGGCAGACGGCCCCTGTTTAAAAAAGGGCGGTGGGGAGCGGTCAAGGGTTCCTAAAGGCATGTCTTGCTACCGCTCCGGGGCAACTCAAAAGTGGCGTGCGTTGGGGCGCTTATTCCGACGTAAAAATCGAACCCATACGGTCCATACGCTCCAGCGCCATGCCGCAACCGCGCACCACGCAGGTCAGCGGCTCTTCAGCCACCAGCACCGGCAGGCCGGTTTCTTCGGCCAGCAAACGGTCCAGATCACGCAGCAGTGCGCCACCGCCGGTCAGCATCATGCCGCGGTCAGCAATGTCTGCGCCGAGCTCAGGCGGGGTTTGCTCCAGCGCGTTTTTGACGGCGCTGACGATGTTATTCAGTGGGTCAGTCAGCGCTTCGAGAATTTCATTGCTGGAGATGGTGAAGCTGCGCGGCACGCCTTCAGACAGATTGCGGCCCTTGACTTCCATCTCTTTAACTTCAGAACCCGGAAAGGCAGAACCGATGTTTTTCTTGATGGCTTCAGCCGTGGGCTCGCCAATCAACATACCGTAGTTGCGGCGAATGTAGTTGATGATGGCTTCGTCAAAACGGTCGCCACCCACGCGTACGCTGCCTTTATAGACCATGCCGCCCAGCGATATCACACCGACTTCTGTGGTGCCGCCACCGATATCGACGACCATCGAGCCACTTGCCTCGCTGACGGGCAAGCCTGCGCCTATCGCTGCGGCCATCGGCTCTTCGATCAAATACACATCGCGTGCGCCGGCACCCAGGGCGCTTTCGCGAATGGCGCGGCGCTCGACCTGGGTCGAACCACAAGGCACGCAAATAATGATGCGCGGGCTGGGCTTAAAAAAGCTACGCGGATGCACCATTTTGATGAACTGTTTGAGCATTTGCTCGGTCACCGTAAAGTCGGCAATCACGCCGTCTTTCATCGGGCGAATCGCCTCAATGTTGCCAGGCACTTTTCCCAGCATGGCTTTGGCTTCACGACCCACAGCCTGAATAGTTTTACGGCCTTGCGGGCCGCCTTCGTGGCGAATGGCAACAACGGAGGGCTCATCGAGCACAATGCCGCGGTCGCGTACATAAATCAGGGTGTTGGCG
>JAYTRR010000175.1:0-4051 GCA_043746005.1 Burkholderiales bacterium | reverse complement strand
GTTTACGGTGCGACAGTTACTTGCCCACGCACTTCGCCACCCGCGTTGGCGGCGGTGTGAAGATTGACGTACCACTTGCCTGCCAGCAGGTCCGCAGCCTGTGCATCGGTCAGCGTGGCGGAGCCTTTGATGGGGCTATCCATATTGCCGGTAAACCCCAGTGCGACGCCCGCGTTTTGTCCTGCCATGGCAGGGCCGTGGAAATGGCCTGCTTTGACCGGCCCCGTCAAACCGGAGTAGCTTACGGTCCAGTTCAGCATCTTGCTCTGCTTGTCAAAACTGCCTTCCACTACGCCCATCCCGACACTGGCGTTGGCGGGTACTTCGCTGGACGCGGCCAGTTTGGCGGTCATTGCAACGGTTTCGGCCATCGCTGGCATCGACGCGATGGCGCCTAAACCCAGGGTGGCGAACAGGGCACCGGTGGATGCGATTTTGCGAAATTGAAACATGGGTGTGTCCTTACTATGGTTTGAAGTTACTTGAGGGAGGAATAGTTCAATGGAACCCAGGTGTATCCCTTGCCACCCGGGGCAGCACGCAGGTGTCCCAGTCCGGGAAATGCAACGTGGGTCAGACCCACGATGTAGCCATCCTTGGCCGCTTCCGCAAACGCTTTCTTGCGGTTTTTCTCGGCCAGTGTGCTGTTGGTATCGAATTGAATCGTGACGCTGGGGTTTTCAAATTGGACCGCCGCAACGTGCATCAGGTCCCCCCACAGCAGGAGCTTTTCACCTTTGCTCTCCACCGCGTACACGGTGTGCCCCGGTGTGTGGCCATACGCGGCTACCGCGCGCACGCCGGGCACCAGTTCGGTGTTGCCGTCAAACGTGCTGAGCTTGCCCGACGCTACATAGGGGTTGACGGATGCCATTGCGCCCTGGAAGAAGCCTTTGGCACCTTCTGGAGCGGCGTTCATGTTTGCCTCGCTCAGCCAATAGTCGGTGTCGGCCTTGTTGATGCGCAGCATGGCGTTAGGGAACGCCAGGGCGCTTTTTTCCATCAGTCCACCCACGTGGTCCGCATGCATGTGGGTGATGTAGATTTCATCAACCTGCTCGGGCTTGTAGCCCGCGGCCTGAAGGTTCGACAGCATGTTGCCCAATGTGGGGCCAAAGAGGCCGGCCGCGCCGGTGTCAATCAACACCAGCTTGGAGCCGGTGTTGACCAGATACGTGTTGACCGAGGTTTCGACCAACTCTTTGAGAAATCCCTTTTTCAAGGCGGCAGCCACTGCCTCGGGCTTGGTGTTGGTCAGCAGCTTGAGCATGGGCAGCTTCACGGTGCCGTCGGAGATGGCTGTCACTTCAAAGTCGCCCAGCATCATTCGGTAATAGCCAGGCGCCTGAGTTTTGACCATGGAGGCTTCGGCGAAGGCTGTGCCGGTGAAAACGGACCCGGCGAGGACCATAGCGGTCAGCAGCGCATTAAGCGGACGCATCATGATGAATTCTTTTTTTCGAGTGACGTGAACAATGGAATGGTCGGTGACTTGTAAAGGTCACTTGCATGCAAGTGACCTACTGTAAAACGAATGCATAACCGTGTGCACTGAATGGTTATAAATAATACCAACGGGTATTGCTGCTTCGATAGCCTCTTGTTGAACCCAAGGCTAATTCGCCTTCAGCGTGGCGACCCAGGGTGCAAAGGCTTCCATCACGCGTAAGGGCTGACCATGTCGCCAAAACACGGAGCTGCGCGCCCAGCGCGGAGCGGTTGTGCTGTGTGGCGCGCCAGGCAGTTGCGCCCATTGGGTTCGCATGTGTTTTTCTTCGGCACTGGTCCGAATGAGATGGTGCGGCAATAGTGGGCTGCGGAAAACACGGGGCCCGGAGAACAGCAGTTCGGCCAGCGGGCGGTTACCCAGGCCACGCAGGGCGCGCCAGGCGCCTGCGATGGCGCGGTGCGAAGTGGCGCTGCGCGCCCACACAGCGGGCCGTCCGTCCAGCAGCAACATCACCTCGCGGACATGGCCACTGAGGCATTGCAAATCAGAGTGCTCCTGCTGCCACAAGTGGCTGCTGCCTTGCGCCAGAACCACCACTTCAACGTGGCCGTAAACACGCAGTCTGGAAGTGAGGGAGCCGTCGGCCTGGAGCCACGCGGCTAGTTTGGGGGCGGTGGGGATGGAGGGAGAGGAGCGCATCAGTGCATTGTGTCTTCAGGGCCACCCGGTCTTTATTGCCCTTGGCCTCGCGCACAACAATGGCGTGGCGATCAAAGTCCACGTCCTTGACACGCAGGCGCAGGCCCTCCATCAAACGCATGCCAGTGCCGTAGAGCAAGCGTGCCAGCAGAGCGGTAGTGCCTTCCATCTGCGCCAAAAGGCTTGCAACCTCGTCCTTGGTTAACACGGTCGGAATGCGCTTGGTTTGATGGGGTCGGCCGATATTGTTGAGCCAGGGCAAATCGATGTTCAGCACCACTGGGCAAGCAAGCGGGCAGACTGTAGTGGAGGCGCACCGGGTTTCATGGAAAATTTATACCCCGTTTATTCCTCCAGAATATAGACAGCAAAGCCAGCAGACAAGCGGGTTGCGTCGTTCTCCCAAAAAAGATGTGTCGTCAAGCGCCGGATGTATCAACCGGGTTTTGCTGTCTACATTGCGTAGATTGCAGAAACCATGAACCTAGACCGAGACGTCATCGCCAAAGTAGCCGGTCCGGCGCTCTCACTGATCGCCGGAGCCCTGATCAAACACTATGTCGAGGCTCGCTCAAAAGTGGTGTCTTTCATCGGTCATGCTTCGGCGTTCACAATTCAAGGCGAGAACCCCGCGGTAATTCACACCCATTCGGTCGTGGTTCGAAATGCTGGAGGGAAGGCTGCTACGAACGTTCGCCTTGTTCATGTCGTCCTCCCGCTCAACATTACGGTCTATCCACCCATTCACTATTCCATCGAGCGGAACCCTGAAGGTGCAGGTGAGATCGTCATACCTGTTCTCGTCCCCAAGGAACAGGTCACTGTGTCTTACCTTTACTTTCCGCCTCTTCTCTGGAGTCAGATCAACGTGAGCACGAAATCCGATCGTGTGCTGGTCACGCCAACGTTAGAAGTTCAAGTTGGTTGGCGAAAAAGGGCGGTAAAGGTATAATTTTTATACCATGAACGTTTTTGAGTTTGATGCTGTAAAGAGCGAATCCAACCGCGCAAAGCATGGCATCGACTTCGTTGAGGCTCAGAGCCTCTGGAATGATCCGATGTTGCTGGAGATTCCGGCAAAGACTGATGATGAACCGCGGTTTCTGGTGATTGGGCGAATTGACGAGAGGCATTGGTCGGCGGTCATTACTTATCGGGGTAGCAATATCCGATTGATATCCATTCGGCGTTCACGTACAGAAGAGGTGGTACTTTATGAAAGCTAAAAAGTTCGAGCAACAGTTTGACGATGGGGTAGACCTCACTGCTTCTTTGGACTTGTCCAAAGCTAAACGCGTGTTGCAGGAGCAGAGGCGCGTAAATGTCGATTTCCCAACCTGGATGATTGATTCACTTGATCGTGAGGCGAGCAAGCTGGGCGTTACCAGGCAGTCCGTCATTAAGGTCTGGCTTGCTGAGCGGCTGGAAGCAACAACTTCTAACTTGCCGTTTCAACGGACGCGCGTCGGTACCGCGCACCGCTGAACTCCACGTTGAATGCCCTCAATGCGCCCCAAGCGACCGACTCGGGTACACCACCAACTGCGGCACAGCACTGGCCAGCGCCAAAAAATCTCGGTCGTTGTGAACCAGTAAAGCGCGATTCTCCAGAGCAATCGCGGCAATCAAACAATCAACCGGCTTGCGCACGGTTAGCCCTTTGCGCCGTGCGGTTCGGTAAAGCTGCGCTGCTGCTTCGAATGTTTCAAGACTGTCCAGGGGTTCCAGAATGGTTTGCTTTGACAGCACACGCTTGATGGCCTCGTATTGGCGATCTGTACTGGCGCCTTGCAGTACCTCCAGGTAAATCATTTGCGTTAGCGCCAGCTCTTCCATGTCTTGCCTGGCCTGCACAAACCGCACCGCGTCAGTGTCTGAGCCGCGCAGCCAATCTATCCAGAC
>JAYTRR010000174.1:0-4054 GCA_043746005.1 Burkholderiales bacterium | reverse complement strand
TCGTACATGGCGCATGACGTCAGCAGCGATGAGTGAAACCAGCCCCGGTGCTGGTCATGGCCTTCCAGGTACAGGTCAGCGGGCCAGGTCGATTGCGCGGCGTGGCTGTGCTTGAGCACGTGGTCATGGGTGGTGCCGGAGTCAAACCACACGTCGAGAATGTCGGTGCTTTTGATGTAGTTCTTTGCGCCATGTTCTTCGTCACCAATGATGGATTCAGCGCTTGCTGTGCTCCAGGCTTCAACGCCGCCTGCTTCAACCATGCTGGCAGCCAGATCCATAATTTCCATGGTGCGGGGGTGTAACTCACCGGTAGCGGTGTGAATAAAAAACGGCAGTGGTACGCCCCAATTGCGTTGGCGGCTGATACACCAGTCGGGCCTGCCCGCAATCATGTCGCGCAAACGGCCTTTGCCATTTTCCGGGTAGAACCTGGTTTGTTCGATGGCATCAAGCGCGAGTCGGCGCAAGGTTTTAGGCGCTTTCTCTTTGGTGAAGACACCTTCGCCTTCATCCATGCGCACAAACCACTGCGCGGCGGCGCGGTAAATTACCGGCGTTTTATGCCGCCAACAGTGGGGGTAACTGTGCTCAATGTTGAGGGTAGCAAACAAGCGGCCGTGCTCGCGCAATTTGTCAATCACCAGCGGCGCAGCCTTCCAGATGTTCAAGCCGCCAAACAGTGGCAGCTCGTCTACATAGCGACCATTGCCCTGCACAGGATTCAAGATGTCGTCAGTGGCAATGCCGTTGGTAACACACGAGTTAAAGTCTTCCACGCCATAGGCGGGCGATGAATGCACGATACCCGTGCCGTCTTCTGCGGTGGCGTAGTCGGCGAGGAATACTGGGCTTAGGCGTTTGTAGCCCTGCACCCCGTTGTCGTCTTTAACGTCATAAAGCGGGTGCATGAAATTCAGCAATGCCAGGTTTTTGCCTGGCGTAGTGGCAATGACTTGCCCTGCGAGCTGATAACGCGCCAAGCACTTTTCAACCAGCGACTCAGCCAGCATCAAAATGCCGCGTTCGGTGTCGACCAGCGCGTAGGTCAGCTCCGGGTTCAGATTCAGTGCCTGGTTGGCGGGTATGGTCCAGGCGGTGGTGGTCCAGATGACGGCAAAAATCGATTTATCTGCGCTTGCCCCCACCCCCGCCCTCCCCCGGAAGGGGAGGGAGTTTGAGTCCGCGTTACCCCTTCCCCTTTCGGGGGAAGGCTGGGATGGGGGCTCTCCCAACCCAAATGCAACCAGCACTTTTTCAGGCTCAAACGCTTTAAAACCCACATCCAGCGTTTGCGATTTTTTATCCGCGTATTCAATTTCAAACTCAGCCAGCGACGAGCCGCAGTCAAAGCACCAGTACACCGGCTTCAGGCCGCGGTACACAAAGCCGCGCTCCATGATGCGTTTCAGTGCCCGAATTTCATTCGCCTCGTTGGCGTAGTCCATCGTGCGGTAAGGGTTGTCCCATTCGCCGAGTACGCCTAGGCGTTTGAAGTCTTCCAGCTGTCCGGCGATTTGTTCGGTGGCAAAGGCGCGGCTTTTGGCCTGCACCTCGTCTTTCGATAAATTGCGGCCATGCAGCTTTTCAATCGCGTTTTCAATCGGCAGGCCATGGCAGTCCCAACCCGGCACATAAATCGCGTCCAGCCCCTTGAGCTGGCGCGCTTTGACGGTCATGTCTTTCAAAATCTTATTGACAGCGTGGCCGATATGAATTTTGCCGTTGGCATAAGGTGGGCCGTCGTGCAGCACAAACTTGGCCGCGCCTTGGCGGGCAGTACGCAGCTTTTTGTAAATACCTTTTTCTTCCCATTCCTTGACCCAACCCGCTTCGCGCTTGGGCAGATCGCCGCGCATCGGGAAGGGCGTGTCGGGCAGATTCAGGGTGCTGCGGTAGTCAGTTTTTTGCTCAGACATAAGTGGATTCAAGGTGTGGCTTCGACAAGCTCAGCCCGAACGGGTGGGTTTGGGTAAAGGGTGAGTTCAACCGTTCGCCCTGAGCCTGTCGAAGGGGGGCTACTTGGAACTGTCAGATCGTCTAAATTCGGTCGCGCATGGTCTGGCGGGCACACTCGTTGGGCATGTTGGCGAACCTTGTATCGAAATATGCGCGTGCATCTTCACAGTCTTTCGCAATGCCCTTTTTAAGCGCATCCAGACCGTCGTACTTCAATTCATCATGCAATTTGTGCAGCAGTTCCACGCGTACAATTTTACCGTAGCCACCGTCTGCCCCCAACTCTGCAGGCCAGTCCAGGCAATAGGTCTCCAGCAGCACGCGCCCGCCGTTCACGTCGTTCGCGTCTATCGATGGGCGAATACCCAAATTGGCCACCCCGGTTAAAGGTTTGTCAGTCAAGCCGAACACATGCACTGCAAATATGCCGCTGGCGGCAGGGTTCCAGTGTGAAAAGCGCAGATTCAGCGTACGAAAGCCCAAGTCCCGACCCAGCCGTCGGCCATGCACAACGTGGCCCGAAATACTGTACGGTCTGCCTAGCAAGCTTGCAACTTGCATCATGTTGCCGGCTGCGAGCGCTTGCCTTACCGCCGAGCTGGAAACGCGGGTGCTCTGAACTTCATAGCTGTTCATACGCGCCACGTCAAAACCCAGGCGCTGGCCGGCTGCATCCAGCATGGCGTAACCACCTGCCCGCTTGGC
This sequence comes from Burkholderiales bacterium, assembly GCA_043746005.1. Taxonomy (GTDB): domain Bacteria; phylum Pseudomonadota; class Gammaproteobacteria; order Burkholderiales; family Burkholderiaceae_C; genus Allorhodoferax. The sequence continues at coordinate 1,390 of JAYTRR010000174.1, read as the reverse complement.
ACCAAAGCGGAAATCATCGCCGACCAAAATGTATTTGACCCCCAAACCTTGCACCAGCACGTCGTTGATAAAAGCCTCGGGTGGCTGACTGGCTAGGTGCGCATCAAATGGCAGCACCACCACTTGGTCAATGCCGCATGCGGCCAGCTCGGTCAGCTTGTCGCGCAGTGTGGCTATTCGCGGCGGTGCGAGCTCAGGCTTTTCGGCTAGCGCTGCAAAGTAGTCGCGTGGATGTGGTTCAAAGGTCATCACGCAACTGGGTACGCCTCGGTGTTGCGCCTCATTTTTAAGTAAGGCCAGCATGGCCTGATGGCCTCGGTGTACGCCATCAAAATTGCCAATTGTCAGGGCCGAGGCGCTTGCTAGCTGAGGGTGACGGTAGCCGCGAAATACTTTCATGCCCCAGATTATCGTTTTAATAGCAGATACGTCGGGTTAATCAGCTCTTACGAGTCACACGTCATGTTTTACCTGTATATTGATGGCCAACGTGACAGTGTGTTTCCATTTTTTTAATGGAGGTCAAACTTGAAGGTCTTAAAGCTCTCAGCTCAAGGGTTGCCGCAATCGTGGATCAGCTTGGAAGAAGCTGTCTTGCACTACGCATCGGACGAAGTGCGTTGGGAGATGGGTGCGCAGGTGGCCACTTTTCATGGCGGCCACAACGCCATCACGGGTAACCAGTCCATCATCAACGTTAACAGCATCATCGGCACCAAGGGCGTGCCAAACATCAACCCGTTTGATTTGAGACCGGGGTTGACCAATATTAAATTGTTTGCCCGCGACCGCAACGTGTGCGCCTACTGCGGCGAGCATTTTCATGAAGAAGACCTGACCCGTGAGCACATTATTCCGTTTGCCCAACACGGCGTAGACACCTGGATGAATGTGGTCACCTCGTGCCGTGCGTGCAACCACCGCAAAAGTAGCCGCACGCCTGAGCAAGCCAATATGCCACTGCTTTACACGCCCTATGTGCCCAGCCTGTGGGAAGACTTCATCCTGCGCAATCGCCGCATCCTGGCGGACCAGATGGAGTTTTTGATGGCGCATGTGCCTAAGACGTCGCGGCTGCTGGCTTGAGTCGGTTCCCATCGGTCCAAGTTCGTGCCCGGATGACCAGGCTGCTCGATCCGGTGTTCAGGTTCTGTAGCGGATAAGTTTGCTGACGTTGCGTTAGGCGTTTGGATGACATGACCAGGATGGATGCACAAATGAAGACCATGCAGGCATACACCTAAGGAAACGCGGATCAAATCAAGTTTTAATGTGACGTTGGCGTGGCACCTATATTTTTGTTTGCGCTGCGCCAAATTTTGAGCCATTTTTCTCAATCGCCTTCGAATTTTCAGTTTGCGCACCTCTTTCGAGGCTTGTTTTGGCGCTT
>JAYTRR010000173.1:0-12338 GCA_043746005.1 Burkholderiales bacterium | reverse complement strand
GCGACACGCGATCAATTTCGGTCAGCGCAGTACCTGCGTTGTCGGAGAGCTTCGCTCCCTCGACCACACCTTGCGTGGAACGCTCCATAGCACCAATCGCATCCTGTGTATCCGTCTGAATGGCTTTCACCAATGCGGAGATTTGTCGCGTCGCATCTGCCGAACGTTCGGCCAGTCGCTGCACCTCCTCCGCCACGACAGAAAAACCGCGCCCGGCTTCGCCAGCGGAAGCCGCCTGGATGGCGGCGTTGAGCGCCAACACGTTGGTCTGCTCGGTAATATCCGAAATCAGCTCGGTAATTTCACCAATTTCCTGCGACGACTCACCCAGTCGCTTGATGCGCTTGGATGTCTCCTGAATCTGATCCCGAATGGAGTTCATACCGCCGATGGCATCCTGCACTGCCTTCAGGCCAGACTCTGCCGCCAACAAGGATTGACGTGCAACTGTGGCAGATTCCTGGGCCTGGGTTGATACTTCATTAATGCGCCCCGCCATATCGACAACAGACTTGCCGGTTTCACGAATTTCGTGCAACTGCTCGTTGGACGCAGCCAGCAACTCGGTTGATGTGGCATCCACATCAGCCGTCGTCTGCGCCACTCGTGCGGCTGTATTTTGAACGTTGGACACCAGCGAACGCAACTCTTCCACGGTGTAGTTCACCGAATCCGCAATGGCGCCTGTAATGTCTTCGGTCACCGTGGCTTCCTGGGTAAGGTCACCTTCAGCAACGGTCTGCAATTCGTTCATCAGACGCAAAATTGCCGCCTGGTTGGCGTCATTGACGCGTTTGGCTTCATGCTCCTGACGCTCTGCGTCAAGTCGCTGGTCCTCAGCCACCACTTGCCGCCTGCGGCTGTCCTGCAATTGAACGTAAGACAATCCGCCAGCACAAACCAAGGCAAGCACCGCAGCAGCAACCAGTGTTGCAAGAGCCACTCCGCCGATACCTGCTTGACCCGACAATGCGGCCTGCACCTCTTCAAGGTTGCGTCGCAACGGCTCGCTATCCGAAATAATGGCATCCTGCGCTTCACGCGCTGACACGAGGCCCTGCAAGTTACCCAGAATAGCGCTCGCCTGTACACGGGTTTCTTCATACATCTTGATCAATGCTTCAAGTTGTTCACGAGTCCCGGCGTCCTTGGATGCCGACAATCGCAGCTCGGTGCTTCCCGACAGCAGGCCTTCTGAAATTTCCTTGAATGTGTTCAGATCCTTACCTAGCAAGAAAACAGCCTCGGGGCTCACGCCCTCAGCCGTCAGGAACTCGTTGGAAGACTTGCCTATGCGCTGGGTCAACATCACCAGTTGACCCACGGAAGATATCTCCACGGCAGGCGCATTCTGTTGCAGCTTCAGTGCAAGAATGTTTTCAGCGATCTCCAGCAAGTCCGACGATTGCCGGTTGATCAATCGCAGCGCAGATCCAATTTGAGTCAGAACTTTTTCCTGGCCCATCACTGCTTTGGCGCTCTTCTCGGCACGATCAACCAGCGGCATCGCTTTGACCAATTCAGGACGATAGGATTCATCCAGCGCTTTCAAACGCAACTCGTCATCACCATCTTGCAGGCCGCGGGCTGTTTTGACCAAAATGCCGACGCTTTCTGACACATCCCGAAACGACTGCGTGCTTCCTACCAGTGCCTGGGAAACCGATTTGGCAAGGCGTTGCGACTGCATCAAAGCCTGACCGGTAGCACTCAATTGCTGCGCCACTTTGTTCGACTGACTCAATGCATAAAAGGTTGCACCAGCAAGCAATAGCAATGCCGCACCCAACAGGATGGAAAGCGTACGCTGGTGTTGAACCACTGTGCGTGCGCCAAGGCCCGGAATAGAAATCAAGTCGCCCTCACTGCCGAGCACAACAGGCGAATCAATCGGGGCCCTTGCCGTTTCAGCTGCGATTGCAGTCTGTGGCTCCTGTACTGTTTCAACTTCAGCCAAATTCACAGAATCATCCGGTGTGGCAAGACTCAACCGGGAATCCATCTCGGACTCCGTTGGTTTACTGGCAAACAGGTTCTTCAATTTATCAACAACGGACATGGTGAGGCCTTACGGATGGTCTAAGCGCTGATACTCAGAAATTGAGGGGTTTGGGACAAAGTACGCAAATTGATTTCCTGCCAGTTGATACCAGCAGCATCCACAAAACGATTGCCCAAGTAATGCGGACCGTCGGGGTCAGGCGGCGCCGTGGACACAAAGGCGTCCGCACCCCGCAAACCCAGCAGCGTATCCACTTGCAATGCGCAATTCACATCCAGCATAGTGTTGAGCGTCACTACGCTGGGCTCCTGTGCTGCAGGCTCGCTGCGGGCACTGCCACCGTCATCGGCGACGAAACCCGCCAGATCCACTACGCCGTACAGACCACCCCGAATATTGAGCACCCCACGGAACCAACTCCGCGCGTAGGGCACCGATTGCAAGCTGATCAATGGAAAAATCTCCCCTGACTGACCCAGCGGAAAAAGGAAATTTTGCCCCCCCGCGCGAACTGCGAGCCAGGCAACGGACATACCCTTTGTTCGGGCCGCCTTTAAACGACTAGCCAGTCGGGTTTGGAGTTCTCTGAGTGCTTCTCTGTTGGCCATGGGATCAGCGAATCAACCCAAAGCCTTGATCTTGGCGAACAGCTCGGCGGCATCTACCGGCTTGGTGATGTAGTCCCGCGCACCCTGGCGCATTCCCCATACGCGGTCTGTTTCCAGACTTTTGCTGGTACAGATAAAGATAGGGACGTCCGTGTATTCCGGCGTTCGGTTGATGGCACGTGTCAATTGGAAGCCGTTTTGTCCCGGCATCACGACATCCATCAGGATCAAGTCCGGCTTGGCCTCAGCCAGACGCTTGAACGCCTCATCCGCATTTTCTGCAGTCCGCACTGAATAGCCATTCTTCTGCAGCAAGTCCGTCAGGAACATGAGCTCGGTTTTTGAATCGTCAACGATTAGTACTTTATTTATTGCCATCAAGAAACTCCTTGCATATCCACGCCGAACTGTTGCACTGCTTTCAGCAGCTGGTCTTTGGTAAAAGGTTTGGTCAAATAGTCTTGCGCCCCAACCATGCGCCCCCGCGCCTTGTCAAAAACACCGTCTTTGGAAGACAGCATCACCACGGGTACGGAGGCGTACTTTACGTTGCGCTTGATAATGGCACACGTCTGGTATCCATCCAGCCGGGGCATCAAAATGTCGCAAAAAATGAGGTGCGGCTGGTAATCGTTTACCTTGGCCAGTGCATCGAAACCATCTTCAGCCAGCATCACTTCGTGACCGCCTTGCTTCAGAAAAATCTCGGCACTTCTACGTATGGTGTTGCTGTCATCAATGACCAGCACTCTGAATGAGGGTGCAGCGTTACTCACAAGGCGTTACTCCTGAATAGGCAATGAATGTTCATGGACACGCTGCGCAGTCCACACGCTGCCCGCTCAAATCTGCACCATCTCAAAATCTTCTTTGCGCGCACCGCATTCGGGGCACGTCCAGTTCATGGGGACATCCGCCCAACGGGTTCCCGGCACGATGCCGTGGTCGGGGTCCCCCGTTGCCTCGTCATAGATCCAGCCACAAATCAGACACATCCAAGTTTTGGTATCGCTCACAGCTTATAGGGCCTTCGAATAGAATGCAATGATTGTATAGACGCAGTGCGGGCAAAATGTGCTGCGACGGCCACAAGATCGCCATTCTGCCTGATGACAAACCCTAAGACAGGCCCTCAGATGCCGGCTTCAATCTCCTCCCCTATCGAAGAAATTTCCGACGACGACGGACCCTCCGCATGCGTGATGGTGTTCAACGCAAATGACCCCAGCGGCGCGGGTGGCATGACCGCTGACATTACCGCAATTGCGTCCGTTGGCGCACATGCATTGCCCGTGGTCACCGGCGTGTATGCCCGCGACACGGCCGAGGTGTATGACTATTTCCCTCTGGACGACGAAGCCGTTACCGAGCAGGCGCGAGCGATTCTGGAGGATGTTCCGGTCGAGGTCTTCAAGGTCGGATTTCTCGGTACTCCGGAGAATGTGAGCGCAGTGGCAGAGCTGGCTTCTGACTACGCCGATGTGCCACTGGTGACCTACATGCCCGATCTATCGTGGTGGCAGGAAGACCAGATTGATTTGTACCTGGATGCTTGTAACGAGTTGTTACTACCCCTGACCACCGTGTTGGTTGGAAACCACAGCACCTTATCCAGGTGGTTGCTGCCCGACTGGAGCGCCGAGCGAAGCCCCTCCGCACGCGACATCGCGAAGGCAGCCAACGAGTTTGGTGTGCCCTACACACTGGTTACGGGAATTCCATTGCCCGACCAGTTCATAGACAACGTACTGTGCACGCCGACCGCGGTACTGTGCAGCGACAAGGTTGAACGCTTCGAGGCCGTTTTTTCCGGCGCCGGAGACACGCTGTCCGCCGCCCTGGCTGCCTTGATTGCCAGTGGCAGTGAACTCTCCGAAGCCGCAACCGAAGCATTGAGCTACCTGGACCGCTGCCTGGAGAGCGGCTTTCGCCCCGGCATGGGCAATGTGCTGCCGGACCGGCTGTTCTGGGCGCACCCCGAAGCAGACGACGAATTGCATGGATCCACCTTTGAAATCTCACCCAATGACACTCGCCACTGATCGCAACCAGCAACTTTTCCAACGCGCCCAAAAAGTTATCCCCGGCGGCGTGAATTCTCCTGTGCGCGCCTTCAAGGCTGTGGGCGGAACACCCCGGTTTGTGACCCGCGCACAAGGCGCCCATTTTTGGGATGCCAACGACACGCGTTACATCGACTACATCGGCTCCTGGGGACCCATGATCCTGGGCCATGGCCACCCCGCTGTTATTAATGCGGTGCAAAGCGCCGTGCTGGAAGGCTTGTCGTTTGGCGCCCCCACCGAGCGCGAAGTGGAGCTGGTCGAGGCCATCCTCAAGCTGGTGCCATCCATGGACATGGTGCGCCTCGTGAGCTCGGGCACCGAAGCCGCCATGAGCGCCATTCGCCTGGCACGCGGCGCATCCGGTCGCACCAAGATTTTGAAGTTCGAAGGCTGCTACCACGGCCATGCGGATGCGCTTCTGGTCAAGGCGGGCTCGGGCCTGGCCACGTTTGGCAACCCCACCAGCTCTGGCGTGCCGCCCGAAGTAGTGCAGCACACGCTGGTGCTGGAGTACAACAACGTAGCACTTCTCGAAGAAGCCTTTGTGCTGCACGGCAAGGACATGGCCTGCCTGATCATCGAGCCCATTGCGGGCAACATGAATTTCGTACGCGCCTCGGTGCCGTTTATGAAGCGTTGCCGCGAGCTGTGTACTGAATACGGCGCGTTGCTGATATTCGATGAAGTGATGACCGGTTTCCGCGTCGCCCCGGGCAGCGCCCAGGGCCTGTACGCCCAGAGCATCCCCGGTTTTGAACCCGATATGACGGTCATGGGCAAGGTCATTGGCGGCGGCATGCCGCTGGCGGCGTTCGGTGCCAAGCGCGCGGTGATGGAACATCTGGCGCCGTTGGGCACGGTCTACCAGGCGGGCACCTTGTCTGGCAATCCAGTGGCGACCGCTTGCGGACTGGCCACACTGGCCGAGATCAGCAAGCCCGGCTTTTATGAAGCCTTGAACAGCAAGACGCAGGCACTGATCAGTGGCCTGAACGGTGCGGCCAAGCAGGCGGGCGTTCCGTTTTGCGGCGACAGCGAAGGCGGCCTGTTCGGCTTCTTCTTCTTTGACGCCCTGCCACAGAACTACGCCCGGGTGATGACGACCGACAACACGCGTTTCAACACCTTCTTCCACGGCATGCTGGACCGCGGCGTGTACTTTGCACCGGCCCTGTATGAAGCCGGATTCATGAGTGCGGCGCACTCCGATGCGGACATTGCAGTGACCGTTGCGGCGGCTGCAGACGTATTCAAGTTGCTATAAAAAAGTAGCTGCTTGCGCATATTGCACGGGAACTAGCGGGCTATTTGGCTATTAACTGCCGTGCAAGCCACCTTGCAAACTACCGTGCGCAAGGGAGGCAGCGTGGCTTACGTTCTTCGGCTCACGCTCGCGGGCGGCTGCCTCTGGTTGACCAACTTTATTGCGTTAACGCTATGGCCTGTGCGGATCCTCTGTGGCAACCGCGAATGGGGCCTGCGAACGCAAGCCCCACCACCCACCTTCAGTAAAACCTGATAGCTGAAAGAGCAGATGCCCCATACAGACCTGATGGCCACAGCAGCCTCCCTCACAAGCGCATGGAACTCGACAATTGTTGGCACCCCAGCGGGTGTCAATTTCAAAGTACTTCGCATGGACGGCACAACGTACCCCAATGAAACCCACGACTTCGACGAGGCTCTGTTAGTACTGGACGGCCAAATGAACTTGGACATCAACGGCGAGGTCATCACCGTGCGCAGAGGCGAATTGTTCTTGGTACCGGCCAATGTCCCGCATGCCGTGAGCGCCGGAAGTCATGGCACCTTGGTTATCGTCGATCGATAAACCCTTGGGGTAGGCGGTTCGGGTATCCGGACGCAGACCCCATTCGGGGATGCCACAGAACAGGTGCACAATCCCATTAGCTACAAAATTAATAGCTACTCTCGTATGCTCCACGGGGTCTACAGGCCAATTAGATAAAAAAACCACCCGAAGGTGGCTTCTGTCGTCACAGGCAAACAGAGCTTAGTGGCGGAAGTGGCGCACGCCACTGAACACCATCGCCACGCCACGCTCATTGGCGGCTGCAATCACTTCATCGTCGCGCATCGAGCCGCCGGGCTGGATGATGCAGGTGGCACCCGCATCCACCACCACATCCAGACCATCGCGGAACGGGAAGAAGGCGTCGCTGGCGACCACGGTGCCCGCGAGTGACAGATTCGCGTGACCGGCCTTGATGCTGGCAATACGGGCCGAATCCAGACGGCTCATCTGGCCGGCGCCCACGCCCATGGTCATGCCGTCCTTGCAGAATACGATAGCGTTGGACTTGACGAACTTGGCCACGTTCCAGGCGAACATCAGGTCGCTCAACTCTTCCTGGGTGGGCTGCTTGGTGGTCACCACTTTCAGGTCAGCCAGGGTCAACTCGTGGTTATCGGCAGTCTGGATCAGGATGCCGGAGCCGATGCGTTTCATGTCCATGGCGTTGCGGCCATTGTCCCAATCGGATGTGCCGCCCTTGGGCAAATCGATTTGCAGGATGCGCACATTCACCTTGGTCTTGAAGACTGCCAGCGCGGCGGGGGTGAAGCTAGGCGCCATCAACACTTCCACAAACTGCTTGGAGATTTGCTGCGCCGCCGCTTCGTCCAGCTCGGTGTTCAGGGCAATGATGCCGCCAAACGCTGAAGTGGGGTCAGTCTGGAAGGCCTTGCTGTATGTCTCCAGTGCGTCTTTGCCCACGGCTACGCCGCAGGGGTTGGCATGCTTGACGATGACGCAGGCGGGGGTGTCAAAACTCTTGACACATTCCCACGCGGCATCCGCATCGGCAATGTTGTTATAGCTCAGCTCTTTGCCCTGCAACTGCTTGGCCGTGACCAGTGAACCGGGCGCGGGGAACAGGTCACGGTACATCGCGGCTTGCTGGTGCGCGTTTTCGCCATAGCGCAGGTCTTGCAACTTCACAAAGCGCCCATTGCTTTGAGCAGGGAACAGGTTCAGCTTGGGCGCCGCATCATCGGCCACGCCGTCGCCAAATTGCACAGCAGACAGATAGTCACTGATGGCACCGTCGTACTGGCTGATGCGGTTGAATGCGGCCACGCTGAGTACAAACTTGGTTTTCTGGCTGACGGTGCCGTCGGCCTTGAGCTCGGCAATCACGGTGGCGTATTGCGACGCGTCGGTCAGCACGGCTACATCTTTCCAGTTTTTGGCGGCACTGCGCACCATGGCGGGGCCGCCGATGTCGATGTTCTCAATGGCGTCTTCCAGCGTGCAACCGGGCTGGGCTACGGTAGATTCAAAAGGGTACAGATTCACCACCAGCACGTCGATGGTGTCAATCTGGTGCTCGGCCAAAGCCGCCATGTGCGCAGGCACATCGCGACGGGCCAGCAGGCCACCATGAACGCGGGGGTGCAGGGTTTTGACGCGGCCATCCAGCATCTCGGGGAAACCGGTCATCTCGGCCACCTCGGTCACGGGCAGACCGTTGTCGGCCAGCAATTTGGCAGTGCCGCCGGTGGACAGCAGCTTGATGCCTTGGGCGTGCAGGGCTTGGGCCAATTCGAGGATGCCGGTTTTGTCGGAGACGGAGAGCAGTGCGTTCATAAAGGGGCGAAGTAGTAAGAAAGAGGGGCGCCCTGGCCAGCAGGGCGGAAATAGCAGCGAACCGGCTAGGGAATGAGTTTGTGCTCCAGCAATTTCTTGCGCAGCGTGTTGCGGTTGAGGCCCAACCATTGCGCGGCCTTGGACTGGTTGTTGTCTGCTTGTTCCATGACGACCTCCAGCAAGGGCTTCTCGAACGCACGCACCAGCATCTCGTGCATTCCGCCCGGCTCGGTACCGTCCAAATCGCGGAAGTAGGCATCAAGACTGGAGCGCACACAGTCTTCGATTATTTTTTTGCTCATGCGGCAACTTCCATACTCTTGTCTTCCCTTGGTTCGACCACCCCCCGGCAAGCGGGAATGCGGTCCATTTTTTCATTCAAATCATCAAAAAAATGCTCCACCGCCGCCACCTGCGCGGCGCTGTCTTCCAGCGTGTTCATCCGGGAGCGAAATACTTCACCACCCGGCAACTCGCGTACATACCAGCCGATGTGCTTGCGCGCCGAGCGCACGCCAATGAATTCATCGTAGAGGCTGTAGTGGTCGTGCAAGTGCTCCACCAGCAGGCGCTTGACTTCGCTGACCAGCGGTGGCGCAAGGTGCGTCCCCGTGGCCAGGAAATGGGCGATCTCGCGAAAAATCCAGGGCCGACCCTGCGCGGCGCGGCCAATCATGAGGGCGTCTGCACCACTGGCCTGCAACACCTCGCGGGCTTTCTCGGGCGTGGTGATATCCCCATTGGCCACCACTGGAATCCGCACCGCGGCCTTGACGGACGCGATGGTGTCGTACTCGGCCTGGCCTTTGTAACCCTGCTCACGGGTGCGCCCGTGTACGGCCAGCATCTGCACCCCGGCCTGCTCGAACGCCCGCGCAAGCACCACGGCATTTTTATGACTCTGGCACCAGCCGGTGCGCATCTTCAAAGTGACGGGCACCTGGCGCGGCGCACAGGCGGCCACCACGGTTTCGACAATGGAGAGTGCCAGCGCTTCGTCCTGCATCAGGGCCGATCCGGCCCATTTGTTGCAGACCTTCTTGGCCGGGCAACCCATATTGATGTCAATGATTTGTGCCCCGCGCTCGATGTTGTAGACAGCCGCGTCGGCCATCATTTGTGCATCGGTACCCGCAATCTGCACGGCAATGGGGCCGGGCTCGCCCGCGTGGTTGGCGCGGCGCGATGTTTTCAGGGTGTTCCACAGGTCGGGCCGGGACGTCACCATTTCACTGACCGCGTAGCCTGCCCCCAGCCGTTTGCACAATTGGCGAAACGGGCGATCCGTCACACCCGCCATGGGTGCAACAAAAAGGGAATTCGCCAAAGCGAACTGGCCGATGTGCATGCGATAAATCTGTGGAAATGGGGGTGGACGTGGACGCCATGGCGAGAGCCAGCGTTCATTCTAACTGCCCAAAATTTCAGCAATTGAAATGCGGTCACCCGGGTTTGCAATCTCCTGTTGTGCCTATACTGGAAATCATATGCCCGTCTGGATTGAACACCTCATCGCGCTGCTGGCGCTCCCCCAGTACAGCCTCGGCACGGTGTTTGTGGTGTCTTTCATTTCCGCAACACTGCTGCCGCTTGGATCAGAACCGGTGGTATTTGGCCTGATCCAGCTCAATCCGGAGTTGTTCTGGCCCGTCGTATGGGTCGCCACCGCAGGCAACACCCTGGGTGGAGCGGTGGACTGGTGGATGGGTTTTGGTGCCCACCGCGTGGCCGACAAATACCACCGCTCATCCACCCACACCCGGGCCCTGGCATGGCTGGAAAAACTGGGGCCCAAAGCCTGCCTGCTGGCCTGGCTGCCGGTCGTGGGCGACCCGCTGTGCGCCGTAGCGGGTTGGCTCAAACTGCCCTTCTGGCCATGCCTTATTTACATGGCCATTGGCAAGTTTGCCCGCTACGTGATGATGACGGGTGCCCTGATCGGGCTTTTTGGTTAGGAACTGAACAGGAAGTTTGGCTTGAAACGCCCGTGGATATTATGCATGTGCATTAAAAAGATAATTTTGTAGTCACTTTTATATACACTTTTCGCAAGCCTACGCCTGCAGCCGTCCAGTACACCACAGAGATACGCGCCACCGGATGCAGTTACCTTACGCAGCACGACCCATGGCGTCATTTATCTTCGACACCAAGCAAGTCGAGCGCGCCCGTAGCCGAGCCCAGCAAGCGGTTGACAGCAAAGGCCTGATCCCACTCCGGGAAGTCCAGATTGCTGGTCACGATGGTGGAAGTGCGCTCATAACGCTCAGAGATCAGATCGTGCAAATCCTCATCAAACGGCGCGCGCAGCGGTTTGAGCCCGAAGTCATCAATGATCAACAAGGGCACTTTAGCCAGCGTCGCCAGCTTGCGCTCGTAAGCCCCGGTGGCACGGGCGGCATTGAGGCTTTGCGTCAAACTGGCGCAGGTGGCAAACACCACATCCACTCCCTGGCGCACCGCACAGTGCCCCAGCGCCTGCGCCATATAACTCTTGCCGGTGCCACACGGACCTACGATCAAGACCGGCGCCCTCTCGTGCAAATAACGTCCGGTGGCCAAGTCATGCACCAGTGCCCGGTTGAGGTGTGGCAATCGGTCAAAGTCAAACTGCTCTAGCGTCTTGGTGGTTCTAAACTGCGCCCGCCGGATGCGGGAACTGAACTTCTTTTGCTCTCTGCGGGCGACCTCGTCGCCAATGAGCAAGGCTAAAAACTCGGTGTAGGCCAGTTTGGACTCAATCGCCTGGCGGTTTCTCGATTCCAGCGAGTCCAGAATGCCGGACAAGCGCAAGGACTTCAGTTGAGGGGCCAGTTCGGGTGCGGGGTTCATCATCACCGGGTTCTCCTTCGGGGTGGTTGGGAATGGTTTAGTGCAGCAAGTCCAGCTGCGGGTTGGGTGAGGCAAACAGGCTAGCCGCGTCACGGGCAAAGCGTGGCTTGGCGTAGGCCGCTGGGGTAATAGGTTCTGCCGTGGGCGTCTTGTCAGCGCCGCTTACCAGGATGGACTTGACGGTTTTGTAGTACGGACTGTCGTGCGCCAAAGCCCGCGCACAGGCCGCCTCCAGGCGGGTGTTGCCGTAGGTCTTGCCCATGCTGATGATTCCTTGGGCGGCGCGTAGCCTCTCCAGTATCTTGTCCGCCAGCAGCTTGTCTATCAACGCCTCGCAGGCAGGTCCCACGAGTCGGCCTTGCATGGCCAGCTACTGCCGGTCATGGGCGAAGAAGGCCTGGGCGTGCGGTGGAAGATGGTCACGCACGGTACGGCGCTCACCGGGCTTGAGTCCTTTGCAGGGGGTGGCGACATGGCAGTAGTCATCAAACAGCACCACCGCACCGTCGGTGGCTCGCAGCCACAACACCTTGCCCACCAACGCAAAGGGGGCCGAGTACAGGCAGTAATCGAACTTGACGTGGCAGTCCCGGTGTAACGTCACCTTGTGCCAGACTCCCAAATCAGGGGCAATGGCGGGCAAGGCCTGCAAAAACACCCGCTCCGAGGCAAACAGGGTCAGTGGCGCTTGGCGCGTGGTGCCGTGCGTGCGAATACCTGCCACTTCACTCACCCAGGCGCGCACTTGTTCGTTCAGGTCGGCTAGGCTGCGAAACTCCCGCAGGGGCAGGAAGTTGCCTTTGACGTATTTGACTCCGGACTCCACGATGCCCTTCTTCTGTGGTTCATACGGCGGGCAGGGATCAATCTTGAACGCATAGCCTTCGGCACACTCGGCGTAGGCGCGCTGCACCGTGGGGTCATGGGCGCAGGCTTTGATAATGGCGCACTTGGCGTTATCGATGATGACGCGATGCGGGACGGCGCCAAACCACTCGAAGGCTCTGCGGTGGCAGCCCAGCCAGGTGGCCACCGTTTGATCCCAGACGAATTCGACATACTGATGGCGCGAGAAACACAGGGTCATCACGAACGCCCAGGTCCGGCGTACTTTGCCATCGGGGTGCGTGAGCATGGGGCCGGCGCCAAAGGCGACTTGGGCGGCATCTCCTGGCTCAAAGTCCAGGCGGCAGGTGGTCTCTGGTGGCTCCTCGCTTCGG
>JAYTRR010000172.1:0-4068 GCA_043746005.1 Burkholderiales bacterium | reverse complement strand
GTTCAGTCCGGACTGGCTAATGGCACGCGCAATCAGTCCTATGTTGTCACACCGGTTGAATCGCAAATCTTCCCCGGCCTCGCCGCTGGCGACCTGCTGGGCCACTGTCAGAATTTTGTGCAGCGGCGTGGTGACCTGTGACTCAATAACCCCCCACGCCAACAGCAGGCTCATGGCGATAACTGAGCCAGTAGCCACCAAAGCCACACCGCCCAGACCGGACAAGCCCAGAGCCGTGCCCATAGCCGCGCCCGCCAACAGAATAGGCAGGCGCACACGCCAGGCAGTGGGCAACAGCTGCAGCGCACTGGCCCAGCGCATCACACCCGTGCGCACGACCAGACCGCGGTGAAAGGCCAAGCCTCCAGCCCGCCCGTCTTTGAAGCGCTTGTACAACGCAGCGGCGCTATCGATCTCGGCGCGCGTGGGTTTGGTTCGAACGGACAAATACCCGGTGAGCTGCCCATTGCGGCGCATCGGCGCGGCATTCGCCCGCACCCAGTAGTGGTCTCCATTTTTACGGCGGTTTTTGACCAGTGCCGTCCAGGACTGCCCTTCCTTGAGACTGCGCCACATGTCGGCAAAGGCCTCCACCGGCATATCGGGGTGGCGCACCGCATTGTGCGGTTGCCCCATCAGCTCTTCGGTGGAAAAACCACTGGTGCGCATGAACGCCGCATTGGCATATAGGATGTGGCTTGAGGTGTCAGTCGTCGACAGCAGCGTCTCCGTACCGGGAAACTCGTATTCGTTCTGTGTAACAGGATGATTGGTTCGCATTGCGGCTCCTTAGAAATGGGTCCAGTCCACGCCACCGTTTGTCGGGGCAGGGAGCGTGCGGTGCGCCTTGAGATGGGGGTACTGGGTTGTGACAACCCGGGACCGCACAGTCAACAGTATGGGCGTGGGAGGCGCCACCCTATATGCTGCCCAAACTTTGCCTTTGGTGGCGATGTTGGAATCGACATCGGCAATCTGAATTGCGACGAGCAGCATCGAAAGGATGCTGATCAACATCAGCAGACGTGTGGATATCTTGAAATTTGCCATGACCCTGACCCCCTGCCATTCTGCTGAAAGAATGGACCGTTAGTTCCTGTCTGCATCGCCAGAGAGCAAACAAGCAAGTTAACGAAGCGGGTTCAGGGCCTCAATGCGCACCAAGCAACAAAATCAGGGTCGCTTGATATAAATCATCTTAACGCAAAAATAGTCTGAAGCAAAACAGAACATCCCGGATCAGGCGCGGTGCAATACTTCAACTGCGTTCACCACATCGGTCGCCACGTCCGCCAGTTTGCGGCGTTGGGCACGTGAAGCGGTTCTCAGCATATTGAATGCAGCATCGCGGCTCAATCGGTACTGCACCATCGTGATTCCTACAGCGACATTCACATCGCGCTCGGCCTTCAAGGCGCTCTGCAATTGCTCAGTGGAGGTCTTCAGTGCACGCAGTTCGCTGGCGCGCACAAGTGCCGCCTCAATGGCGGGAATCATCTGGTGCGTGTCCATCGGCTTGACCAGATACCCCAGCGCACCCGCAGCCGTTGCTCTGTCCACCGTTTCGCCGTCGCTATATGCGCTCAACATGACGAAAGGAATGTGATCAAAATCGCAAAGCCGGGTCGCCAAGGCCAAGCCGTCAGCCTGAGGCATGTGCACATCCAGAATGACGAGATCGGGTCGCACGCCACCCTGAAGAATGGCCTCGGCATCCTCCTGCGACTCGGCTGTGCTGACTTGATAACCCGCATGTTTCAGGCTGCTGGCAAGCGTGGACAGGATCAGCCGGTCGTCATCCACCAACAACAAATGGGTGCGCTCAGGCACGAGAACTGCATTGCTCATATTGACTCAATTATCTCAAGGGAAATCACGGGCGGACCCAGTTCCAGTGTTGTACAAGTGCTGTCCGAGTGCAGCACTCGGATCAGTTTAGCGCCATCGCGCGGCATCAGGCTATCAACCAGTTGCAAGCCAACATGGGCGCCGCCCGTTACAGATTTCCACATCCCGCCGTTCATGATGCAAATGCGCACGATGCATGGCAAGTCACCCTTTTGCAGGGTAACCTGCACGCCACCATATGCGGGGTCTCCGTGCTTGACAGCATTCAGGATCAATTCGTTCAGCACCAGTGCAACCGGCACTGCCTCCGCTGCGGTAATCAGGCAAGGCACCCATTGGGCAGGAATGGCGACATTGATGGATGTATGCCAGAGGGAGTCAATGCCGGCTGCAACTTCGGCTGTCAGTTCACACAGGCGAACCTGGTCCAGCGTCGATCTGCCCTGCAAACCGTGAATTAACGCAATACTCTGCACCTGCCCCACTGCCTGGGAGATAGGCTCCATGGTCTCGGGATGGTTACGCCCGAACTCGCGCAGGATACCCACGACGCCCTGCAGACTGTTTTTGACGCGATGGTGAACCTCACGCACCAGTGCATTTCTCAAGATTAACTCCTCAGACAGCCTTTGTGCCAGCAAGTATTTTCGATCTGTAATGTCGGTGTGTATGCCCACCATGCGTAGAGGTGCGCCCCGGTTGTCGCGGCTAACAAGATTACCTCGACAAAGCACCCATTTGTATGTGCCACTCTTGCAGCGCATGCGCAGTTCCACCTCATACATTGAAAGTTTTTCGCCCAGGTAGTCCTGCAAGTTGTCTTTTGCGCGTGTCACATCATCCGGATGAAGCATCGCGACCCAAGCGTCAATTGTTGGCTGGATCGATCCACTTTCAAAGCCAAGCATGGCTTCATAGTTGGCCGAAATCAGCATTGTTCCGCTTGGAATATTCCAATCCCACACTCCATCACCCGCGCTTTCCAGCGCGAATTTCCAGCGCGACTCAGATTCACGCAGTGCCGAGTCAACTTGCGCTCGGGCACCAAGCATTCGATTGAACTGGCGCGCTACGGCTTCAACCTCTGCAGGACCTGCCGGGAGAGCTCTGACCGTGGTATCCCCTTCGGCGACTTTCCTCGACGTTTCCGCCAGTGCACGAATCGGGTTGGCAATAGCCGATGCAATACGCCACGCCAACGCAAGCACCAACAGCATGATTGCAAGCACCAAAGCAAGCCCCTGATCGCGTCTTGCGCGATAACCCGCCAGGGCTTGCGCTTCAGGCACACCTGCCACCACCCGCCATCCGGTATCAGGCAGGGTGACAAAGGCCACCATTCTTTCATTACCCTCCCACTGCACGACATCCACGCCAGGGCCTACATCAGGACCAGGTTGTCCAATCCATTTCTCCGGCTCAATGGAACGCAGAAGGAACTTACCCTCCTGATCCAATATCGCTACCGAAAATCCCGTGGGGATCGCTGGCACCGTCAGCAAACGCGCGTTGAGTCGCAGCAAATCGATCGATGCACTCACGATTCCGGTCCGCACGCCGTCCTCACCGTAAACCGGGTAGCACCACACCGACACCCAGCGACCGCTCAGGTACCCAAAAAATGCATCTCCAGCGGTGAACGTCTCAGCCCGGAGGGCCTGTTGAAACCAGGGAAACTGCAACGCAATTTCTGCAGATACCGGACTACTCAAATACGAGTAAATGTTGTTGGCGTGCAAGTCATGCACAGCGAGATTGATGACCTGAGTGTGTATGTCCATGAACTGCGCTGGTTGAAATCGGCGTGCAGGGACGGGTGGATTGCCACGAAACTCAGTGGCAATCAGACTCAGCATGGCCTCGTGGTCCCGCAACGTCAATTCAAGCCTTGCAGCAGTGGAGCGCGCCAACTCCTGCACATTCGCATAGGCAGCTGCACGCGCGGCCTCCTCCTCGACGATCAAATGCTGGATAAACAGGGTGCCAAGCGGCAAGACGAAAGCAAGCACAAGCAGAATAAGCCACATGCGGATGGACAGCCGGGGCGTAAGCAGAGTCATGGCTGGGGTGTTGGGCTTCGCAAGCTTATCGCGTTTTCCGTCGGCAACTCGACACTTACGGGACAAAAAAAAGACTTGCGATTTCTCGTAAGTCCTTGATTTATAACCAGTATTCTGGTGGGCGATGCAAGTTTCGAACTTGCGACCCCTGCAGTGTGAA
>JAYTRR010000171.1:0-12384 GCA_043746005.1 Burkholderiales bacterium | reverse complement strand
ATCATCGGGGTGTCTCACGATAGCCTTATTGCAGCTCCCTCCGAGGAGCCAAATCGACTGTGCCGATGCGTTAGGAAGACCGGTTTCACGCGCTCTGGGCTCCCTCATTTGCCGTCATGTGTCCACATGTTTGATGGGGATCAGAGGGGGACTGCGCGCACGACTTATTGCTGAATCTCTAAGATTCATGCGCCTTTGAAAGTCATGCGCGGGTAGTGCTGCATCATGGGGGAATGTGGCTTGGTGGTCGCTTCTGTCATGCGACTGAGTCTATCAATACCCGGCTTGTATTTGCTTTGACTGACAGAACCAGCCCAGGAAGGTCTGCTGGTCGCGCTACGGCTCAGAAATAGGGCTTGAGCCAGCCGAGTCCGGCCGACGTACCGCCAGGCTGCATGCCAGCACGGGGGCGGTATTCGCAACCAATCCAACCCGCGTAGCCCAACGCGTCGAGCTCGGCAAACAAGTAGGGGTAATTCAACTCGCCTGCATCGGGTTCATGCCGATCGGGAACCCCCGCAATCTGGATATGGCCCACCTTTCCGGTGGGCAGGTATTTGCGCAGCTTCATGGCCACGTCGCCTTCCACGATCTGGCAGTGGTACAGGTCCATCTGAACCTTGAGGTTGGAAGCGCCAACGTCCTGGACAACCGTGTGCGCCTGGTCCTGGCGGTTCAGAAAGAAGCCGGGAATATCACGCGTGTTGATTGGCTCGATCAGCACATCCACCCCCTGCTGGGCCGCCTCGGTAGCGGCCCAGCGCAGCTGGCTCACGTAGGTCGGGTACTGCGCTTCGCTGGCCATGCCAGAAGGCAGCAGTCCTGCCATGACATGGATGCGCGGGCATTCGAGCGCCGCGGCGTAAGACAGTGCCTGGCCGATGCCGGCGCGAAACTCGGCGTCCCGCCCGCTCAGGCAAGCAAGACCCCGCTCGCCCGCATCCCAGTTGCCGGGCGGCGCATTGAAGAGCACCTGCTGCAGGCCGTGTGCCTTCAGGCGGGCGGCGATTTCACCGGCCTCAAACCCATAGGGGAACAGGTACTCGACCGCCCTGAAGCCGTCCTTGGCTGCCGCTTCAAAACGATCCAGAAACGCAAGCTCAGGGTAGAGCATGGACAGGTTGGCAGCAAATTGGGGCATAGGTTTCGTAAGAGTTGCTTACCGGTAGAAGGCTTCCACTCTGCCCTTGAGCTTGATGAGCAGCGGTTTGCCCTTGCGGTCCAGCGTCTTGCCTGCGGGGACCTTGACCCAGCCCTCGCTGATGCAGTACTCCTCAACATCCAGACGTTCCTTGTCATTCAACCGGATACCAATGTCGTGTTCGAACACAGCCGCGATGTGGTGCGGGCTGCGCGGGTCGATTGACAGGTGGTCGGGCAGGGTGGGGCGTTGAGTGGCTTCGGTCATGGGAGTCATTTTTTTGAGTAGTGCGAATCGGGGTCAATTATCGGCGGTTCGACGGACGCTGGGCGGCATAATGCCCCATGACCGACGGCGCAACCCCACCCCACAAGCGCCGCGTGCGCTACAGCGGCACCCACCCGCGCCAGTTTGAAGACAAATACAAGGAACTCAACCCCGGCGCCCATGCGGACGAGGTAGAGAAGGTCATGCAGCGCGGGCAAACGCCGGCGGGCATGCATCGATCGATTTGTGTGGATGACATTCTGGAGATACTGAACCCGCAACCCGGCGAGTGCGGGCTGGATGCCACGCTGGGTTTTGGTGGCCATACTCGCGCGTTGCTGCCCCGGGTGTTGCCTGGCGGGCACATGATTGGATTGGATGTCGATTCAATCGAGCTGCCCCGCACCCGCGAACGCATGCAGGCACTGGGGTTTGAGCCCCCCGCGCTGGTACTGCACCATAGCAATTTTTCCGAACTGGCGCGGTTTGTACCTGAAGGCCGGAAAGGCTTTGACTTTGTGCTGGCCGACTTGGGCGTGTCGTCCATGCAAATTGACAACCCTACGCGGGGCTTTAGCTTCAAGGCCGATGGGCCCCTGGACCTGCGGCTGGATCCCGGCCAGGGTCAGTCTGCCAGCGAGTTGTTGCAGTCGGTCACCCGAAAGCATCTGGCCGAGCTGCTGACCGAGAATTCGGATGAGCCCTACGCCATGGTGCTCGCTGCTGCCTTGCAGGGCCAGTACCTGGAGACGACTCTGCAGCTTGCGGATCTGGTGCGCGCCACGCTGGTTCTGGTTTTCAAGAAAAGCATGCCTGAGGAGGAGCGTTTGGCCGAAACCAAGAAGGCGTTGCAACGCACTTTTCAGGCGCTGCGTATCGAAGTCAACAACGAATTCGGGGTGCTTGACGCGCTACTGGGACAATTGCCCAACTGCCTCGCCCCCGGCGGTCGGGTGGCAATTCTGAGCTTTCACTCGGGCGAGGACCGGCGTGTGAAGAAAGCCTTCCAGACCGGTGAACGCGATGGCACTTACGCCAAAGTGGCGCCCGATCCGATTCGCGCTTCATTCGAGGAGCGAAGGGCCAACCCCCGGGCTACCTCGGCCAAGTTGCGCTGGGCAGTGCGCGCAGGCTGAAGCAAGGGCGCAGAGAGCCCCTCAGTTGTCCCAGCCGCCGCCGCCGCCGCCCAGATCGGCGCTTCCACCATCGTCCCAGGACCCGGCGTCGTTCACGCCAAAATTTGCGCCACCCCTATCCGGGTTGTCGTTGATAGCCTGGTAATCGTTTTTGTCGGACCCCTCAAGCGGGTTTTGTGGCTGGTTGTGATTACCCATGACGTTGCGGCCAATCGCTTCGGCATCCAGCATTGCTGCGCATGTGGGACAAGCGCCAGCGTGGTTATCGGGCGATGGGATACCGCGGTTCTGCGCCGGCACTTACGGATTTGATTGGCGGCCAGGCAGACTTGATGTTTGACAATTTGCCGTCTGCGCTTCCATTCATCAAGGCGGGCAAGCTTCGAGCTTTGGGTCTAACCAGCAGCCAGCCGTCTCCGGCCTTGGTAGGGGTGGCACCTATCGCCCAGAGTGGTGGGGATCTTGCCAATTTTGAAGCCAGTTCATGGTTTGGCATTCTGGCTCCTGCGGGAGCACCGAAGGAAATTGTCGTGAGACTTCAGCAGGAGATTGCCAGAGCACTGGCCAGTCCGGCTGTCAAGGAGAAATTGATGGCGCAGGGTGCAAATCCTGTTGGCGATACGCCAGACGAATTCGCTGTCCATATTCAGAAAGAGACCAAAAAATGGGCGCAAATCGTTAAAGCGTCCGGTGCCAAGGTGGATTGATCCAGATGCCCGTGCCCCCACTGGTTCGCGGCCTACGATCCCAATGGCGCGGCCCGGCTGTCCATCGGTGTGACGAAGGAGTTTTGTTCCCAGCCGGATCCAAGCCGACTTTCTGCGAAATCCGAAGCGTCCCCTAATGTGGACTCCAGCCGGGTAAAGCTGCTGCTCTTGTTGTGCCGTTGCTGAGTGACCGCCGCCTGAAGGTTATCCTTCACGTCCTTGAAGCGGCTCTCCAGGTGATCGCGCTCATTGCCTTTGACCGCATCCTCACCTAGAAACGCGGTGCGAATCTGTGTGAGGTGGGGCAGGTTGGCGGGGTCTACAACCCAATAACGGATACCACACTGCGACAGCAAAGTGTGTTTGAGCGTTTGGTTGCCCATCGACAGCCCTTTGGGGCCGGGCACATCCACACAACCGATTACTTGACCCTCGGTACTGCACACGGTGAAGGTGCAATAAACGCCATTGAGCAGCTTGTACCAGTGGGTCGCCTCTTCCTGGTGTGAAGGCGTCGTAAACCGGGTGACCGGCAGCTTAATCAAAATTTGCTGGTCAAACATGACCTTTGAAAGCCAGACCCAGACCCGTCTTTCACGGTTATTAACGAGCGGCCGCACCTTTAGCGGCCATTCCTTTGGAATGCGCCGATTTTCGCGTCCGAGCATTTTGTTGCGCCAGTAAAGTAGCCCCGCCCCTACTGCCAAACCGACAAAAAAAGCATAAAACATGTCATTTACCCTGATTACTCAGCCATCTAACGGGGCTTTACAAGTGGTTACAGTTTACCGTGCTTTGATCGTAGATGCACTAAAACGATCTAACACCTGCTAAGTGGTGGTTGGGACACTGAAAACGAGCAGTTTCGATAAAAAGTCTCAATTTGCATACATTTTTTCAATTGCTTGCCGATTGGAATGGAGCAACGCGATCAGGGCAGGGTCAAAATGCTTTGTCGATTGGGCGTTCATGTACGTAAATACTTCGTCAAGCGGCCCGCGGACTTGTAACAATTGCTGTTGAGCAGGCAATCCAGCACGTCTGCGACCGCGGTGATCCGGCCAACCTGGCTGATTTGCTCCCCCTGAAGATTCTGCGGGTAACCGGATCCATCCCAATGCTCATGGTGCTCCAGGGCGATCAGTGCTCCCAGGGCGGATTCAATCGAACGACGCAACCCCTGACGCGCATGCTCAATGCGCATCAAATCCCGGTAAGCGCGCAATCCGGCATAAAAGACGGTTATCGGCTTGCGCCGGGTGAGGTCTGTCTTTTCTTTGTAATCGTTGATGTCGTAGTCTTTGATGACCTGCTCTTCCGGGGCCTGGCCCGGCTGGCCCGTACGCAAAATGATGCGTACGTTGAGGTTTCCGATGTCCTCGCAGATGTGGCGTGCCAGTTCCAGCCCGGCGTGCTCCGTCTTCATGACCACGTCCAGGAGTATCAGGGCGATGTGGTTGGGGGAACCCAATTTGGCGCGCGCCTCGGGGGCACTGTAGCAGTGTGAAAACTCCAGGAGGCGGCCGTCCATCTCGAAACCGGCCATTACCAGCTTCGTCACCTCATGGACCGCTGGATCCGTCGTCCACCACCAGCACCTGCCAGGGCGTGAGCCGCCTGGCTGGGGCCAGTTCGGATGGTTCATCGATAAAAACCAGATTGTCTGACAGGGCGGAACTCCGGCAAGGTGGAAAACGTGCTTTGAAATCAGTTAATCGGATTGTGGCTGCGATACTACGGTCCATGCAGTTACAGGACATTCTTTATTCGCAAGGTTTTGGTACACGTCGGGTGTGTGCCGGCCTGATTCAACAGAGTTTTGTTGAGGTTTACCCATCAAAAGATGCCGTAGTCCCCGTGCTTTGTGCGCAGTCAGCTATGGAATTTGTAGCAGAAGGCCTGCGTTTTCGGGTTCAGGGCGTGGACTGGGAGTATTTCGAAAAGGCCTATGTGATATTGCACAAGCCCGCCGGCACCGAATGCTCTCAAAAGCCCTCCACCTACCCCAGCATCTACACCCTGCTTTCGTCCCCACTGCGGTTGCGCCCGCAAAAAAGCGCCGTGCAGGGCGTGCAGGCGGTAGGCCGGCTCGACCAGGACACCACGGGCTTGTTGCTGCTGAGCGATGACGGCCAGTTCATTCACCGCATGAGTTCGCCCAAGACGCACAGCCCCAAGGTGTACGAAGTCACGGCCAAGCATCCTCTGGACGACAAGCAGGTCGAGCGTCTGCTGGCAGGTGTCGTGCTGGATGACGACCCCAAGCCCGTGCGCGCCGCTGCTTGCGAGATCGTTGATGCAGACGGTGCTTCCTTGCACCTGCGCCTGACGCTGACCGAGGGCAAATACCACCAGGTCAAGCGTATGCTGGCGGCCGTTGGCAACCGCGTGGAGGGCTTGCACCGGTCAAAAATGGGTGCGCTGGAGTTACCCGCTGACCTGGCGCCTGGGCAGTGGCGCTGGCTGAGGGCGGAAGATCTGGAAAAACTGCAGGTCAAAGCGGTCTGACCCGTCGAGGCATCGGGCGGCGATGTGTGTGTGCCTGACTTGAGACAGGTCAGATAATCGGCTTTGAACTAAGGGAAAATACGGGGTTGGCGGCTAAAATCGAGCTCTACCCGTAAAGTGACTCTCCGTGACGACTATTGCCTCCCTCATTGCTTATTTCATGCGCTCCGTGAACCGGCCGCTACCTCGAACAGCCCTGCTGGTTGCCGCGTGGACTGCATTGGCCGCACCTTCCGGGGTCCTGGCCCAGGTGAGGCCGATTTTTGTACTCAACTCCCTTGACGCCAACGTGAGCGTGATCGACTCCGTGAGCTGGCAGGAGATCCGGCGCATTGCTACGGGCAAGGAGCCGCACCACCTGTACCTCTCTCCAGACCAGAAGTCCATCATCGTTGCCAATGCCTTGAGTGACTCGCTGACCTTTATCGACCCCAAGACCGCTGAAGTTCAGCGAGTGGTCCGCGGCATCGTTGATCCCTACCAGCTGCGTTTTTCTCCCGACATGAAATGGTTTGTGACCGCTGCCAATCGCCTGAACCACGTGGACATTTACCACTGGGACGGCTCCGAGTTGATCCTGGCCAAGCGCGTGCCCACGGGCAAGACGCCAAGCCACCTCTGGATTGACAGCAGCAGCACCACCATTTACAGCACGATGCAGGACAGCGATGAACTGGTGGCCATTGATTTGCCGACCCAAACCATTAAATGGCGCAGTCCTACCGGGCCCATGCCTGCCGATGTTTTTGGCACACCCGACGACAAATTGCTGCTCATAGGCTTGACCGGGGGCGACGGCGTGGAAGTGTATGACGTGACCGGAGCCAAGCCGAAGTTGGTGCAACTGTTGAAAACCGGCAAGGGCGCGCATTCGTTTCGTGCCGCCGGTGACAAGCGCCATGTGTTCGTGAGCAACCGGGTGGCCAACACCATCAGCAAAATCGATTACCTGTCCATGAAGGTGGTGGATACCTTTGACGCACCCAGCGGGCCGGATGACATGGATGTGTCTCCCGATGGCCAATTCATTTACGTGGCGTCACGCTGGGCTGGCAAACTCACCGTGATTGATACCCGGACGCGGCAGGTCGTACGCCAGATCAAGGTGGGAAAATCACCCCATGGCGTCTGGACGCTGGACCATGCACCGCGGCAATAGCGTGACCACGGGTATGGTGAGGGTTTGTCGCCGGGTGCTCAATTTTGCTATTATTTTCATAGCTATAAGCGCAGTATCCACGGGGGCTAGCGCGCAAAAGTCTTGTGAAAATCCGTTGTATCTCACGCTGGATACGGGGCATATGGAGATCGCGCCACTGGTGGCCGAGGTGCTCAACCGCCAGAACGTCAAAGTCACCTTCTTTGCGGCCAATGAGCGCACCAGGCAGGGAGACGGTAGCCTGGGTAACTACTGGGCTCCCTGGTGGAAGGCACGGGCCGCAGAGGGGCACGAATTTGCTTCTCATACCTATGATCATGCGTATTGGCGTGGTGATCTTCCAGGAGTCGAGCCCAAGTTTCGCATTCGCCCCACGTCGGGTGCGTTTGAAGGGCGTGAATTTACCTGGGATGCTGCCAAATACTGCGGTCAGATCGACCATGCCGCGCAGCGCCTTCAGGATTTCACCGGCAAGAAGACTTTGCCCTTGTTTCGTGCGCCTGGCGGTAAGACTTCGCCGCGCTTGCTGGCCGCAGCGAAGGCTTGTGGCTATGCGCATGTGGGGTGGGCTCCCGCCGGTTTTTTGGGGGATGAGCTGCCCAGCGAGAAATTCAGCAACGACGCCCTGCTAGGCAAGGCGTTGCGGGATATCCGCCCCGGCGACATCCTGATGGCGCACCTTGGCATCTGGTCGCGCAAAGACCCGTGGGGACCCGCCGTACTGGAGCCCTTGATTATCGGCCTCAAAGCCAAAGGCTTCTGTTTCCAGACCTTGCGTGAGCACCCAGCCTACAAAAGCTGGATTGCGGCGCACGGTCAATAGCAGGCGCCCCCTAAGATGGCGGGTCCGCTGTGAGCTCACTTCTCGACGCGTTTGTCAGCGCCTTTTCTTCGGCGCAGGCGTGGCTCTTTGAAGCGCTGGTGCAGCCGCTCATGTTCTTCTTTGGCATGGCCAGTCTTCTGGATGATGGTTATGCGGCCACGGGCTGGTTATTGGTCGGCCTGTTGCAACTGCTCGTGTTGATTGCGGTAATCGGGCCACTGCAACGCTGGCGACCGGTGGAGGCGGTTGTCGACTCGGCCACCATTCGCACCGACATGCTCTACACCGTGATTCACCGGCTGGGGCTGTTCAGGCTGGTGCTGTTTTTTACGCTTAGCCCGCTGTTCGACCAGTTCTTTGGTGACTTGCGGGTGGCCGGATGGGAGACCTTCCACCTTGATGCCGTGTGGCCGGGTGTGACCGACCAACCGGTTGTCAGTCTGTTGATGTACCTGGTTGTGCTGGATTTTTTCAATTACTGGCTGCACCGCAGTCAACACCAGTTCGAGTGGTGGTGGAGCCTGCACTCCTTGCACCATGCCCAGCGCCAGATGACGATGTGGAGCGACAATCGCAACCACCTGCTGGACGACGTGCTGCGCGATACGTTGATGGTCGTTCTGGCGCAGCTGATTGGTATTGCGCCGGGACAGTTTGTGGCCATCGTTGCGTTCACCCAGCTCAGCGAGAGTTTTCAGCATGCCAACCTTCGCGTCTGGTTTGGCCGCGTCGGTGAGCGTCTATGGGTCAGTCCGCGCTTTCATCGGCTGCACCATGCTATTGGAATCGGGCACGAGTCGGCGGGCAAGCAAACCCTGGGCGGCCACAATTTCGGGGTATTGCTACCGTGGTGGGACATGCTGTTTGGCACGGCGAATTTTGAACAGCGCTTCGAGGCCACCGGCGTGCGGGACCAGGTGGAGCAGGGGCGCGACTATGGGCGCGATTTCTGGCGCCAGCAGTGGCAGGGAATCAAGCGCCTTGCAGGTCGGGCCTGACGCAGAACCGCCCTGGCGCCCGCGCGTTATGCTTGGCCCATGAATCTTTTTCTTGACTCCTTCTGGCGCGCAGTGGCGTACTGCCTGCACCCGCGGGTGATTCTCCTGTCGCTGTTGCCACTGGTTTTGATGGCCGTTCTGGCGCTGGGTCTCGGGTATTTTTATTGGTATCCCGCCCTGGATTGGGTCAACTCCCTGCTGGAGTCCTCCACCGTATTCAACAATGTGTGGAACTGGCTGGAGGGCATAGGCGCTGGCAAGGTCAAGGTCGTAGCGGGTCCCCTGATCGTGATCTTTGCGGTAACACCGGTCCTGGTGGTGGTCTCGTTGCTCGCTGTGGCGGTCATGATGACGCCGGCGCTGATTTTCCTGGTCGCGCGAAACCGTTTTCCGAAGCTTGAGCGCAAGTGCGGTGGCTCGATGTTGCTGAGTATTGTCTGGACATTGGGATCGACCTTGCTGGCCCTGATTGCCTTGGTCGTGTCGACGCCTCTTTGGCTGGTGCCCCCCTTGATCATGATTTTGCCGCCCCTCATTTGGGGCTGGCTCACCTACCGTGTAATGGCTTTTGATGCGCTGGCAGATCACGCCAGCAAAGACGAGCGTCGTGAGATCTTTCACCGCTACCGCGGCTGGCTGTTGGGTATTGGCGTAATCACCGGGTTTTTGGGGGCCGCACCCAGCATTGTGTGGGCTTCTGGCGTGCTGTTTGCCTCCATGTTCGTGATTCTGGTGCCGGTGGCGATCTGGATCTACACGCTTGTGTTTGCGTTCTCGTCGCTCTGGTTTGCGCACTTCAGCCTGTACGCCCTGCAATCCCTTCGGGCTGAGTCGACTGCTATGGCAAATGCTGCGGCCCCGCCACCTGACGCGTTAGCATTGCCGGATGACAAAGCATCTGGACCAAACCCTATCCCCTGAACCCGCAGTCCGCTTTGGGCTGATCATTGTTGGAGACGAGATTCTTTCCGGCAAGCGTGCCGACAAACATCTGCCCAAAGTCATCGCGTTGCTGAAGGCGCGCGGACTGCAACTCGATTACGCCCACTACGTTGGTGACGATCCCGATCGCATTACCGAGACGCTCAAGCGTGCGTTTGAATCTGGTGACGTGCTCTTTTCGACCGGTGGCATCGGAGCCACGCCGGACGACCACACGCGCCAGTGCGCCGCAAGGGCCTTGGGTCTGGAGCTGGCTTTGCATCAGCAAGCTGAAGCGCTGATTCGCGAACGTATGCAGGATCTGGCACGGGAGCAAGGTGTGCCCTATGAACCTGATCGCAGCGACAACGCGCACCGGCTCAACATGGGCATGTTTCCAGTGGGCGCACAGATCATTCCCAACCCATTCAACAAAATCGCGGGCTTTAGCTGTGCCGGCGCCAGGAATGGCCGTGTTCACTTTGTGCCCGGTTTCCCCGTGATGGCCTGGCCCATGATTGAATGGGTGCTGGACACGCATTACCTGCATTTGTTTACCCAAAACGCCTGGATTGAGCAGTCCGTGATTGTGTTCGGTGCCATGGAAGCGGCACTGACCCCACTGATGGAGGAAATTGAGCGAAAATATGCGGTGAAAGTATTCAGCTTGCCCAGTGTGGATCACCCCGAATATGGTCGCCACATTGAATTGGGTGTCAAGGGCGAGCCGTCGGCCGCGGCGGCAGCGTATCAGGCATTGCTTGCTGGTTTATCCAGTGTGAGCGCCCGACTGGGCCCTGAATTGGTGCGAAATTAGCAAAGCACCAATAAGGTGCGATTAAGTGCCAGCCATTTTTGGTGCATAAGGTTTAGCAGGAGGCTTGCTAACCGGCTAGTCGCCGTTTGTCTTTGATGTGGTGCAGCAAAAAAGTGCCAATCTCAGGGCAAAATAGAGCGCTTTATCAAAATAATCTGCAATTCGGTTTTTGGCACAAAAGCTGCGTTGTGGACAAGGCAATTTTTTTACAACCGTGCGCATTTTTTTAATAGGAGTACTTGATGGCCAAGACCGTCGCAGACGTGATGAAGATGGTGAAAGAGAACGAAGTCAAGTTTGTTGACTTCCGTTTCACCGACACCCGCGGCAAAGAGCAGCACGTTTCCGTGCCCGTGTCGCACTTCGGCGAAGACAAGTTCACCGCCGGACATGCCTTCGACGGCTCGTCCATCGCCGGCTGGAAGGGCATCGAAGCCTCCGACATGCAGCTGATGCCTGACCCGAACACCGCCAACATCGACCCGTTCTTCGAAGAGCCGACCCTGATCCTGACTTGCGACGTGGTCGAGCCGGGTGACGGCAAGCCCTACGAGCGCGACCCGCGTTCGCTCGCGAAGCGCGCCGAGGCCTACATGAAGGCTTCGGGCCTGGGCGACACCGCCTTCTTCGGCCCGGAACCCGAGTTCTTCGTGTTCGACAGCGTGCGTTGGGGCAACGACATGTCGGGCTGCTTCGCCGAGATCGACTCCGAAGAAGCCGCCTGGAATTCCAAGAAGGTCTACGAGCACGGCAACTCAGGCTACCGCCCGGCCGTCAAGGGCGGTTATTTTCCGACCCCGCCAGTGGACAGCATGCAGGACATGCGCTCGGAGATGTGTCTGGTGCTCGAGTCGCTCGGCATCCCGTGCGAGGTGCACCACCACGAGGTCGCGCAGGCCCAGATGGAAATCGGCACGAAATTCAGCACGCTGCTGCAGCGCGCCGACTGGGTCCAGCTGCAGAAGTACGTGATTCAAAACGTGGCCCACAGCTACGGCAAGACTGCCACCTTTATGCCCAAGCCGATCGTCGGCGACAACGGCTCGGGCATGCACGTTCACCAGTCGGTCTGGAAAGACGGCAAGAACCTTTTCGCCGGTGACGGCTACGCCGGCCTGAGCGAATTCGCACTGTTCTACATCGGCGGCATCATCAAGCACGCCCGTGCGCTGAACGCGATCACGAACCCGGGCACGAACTCGTACAAGCGCCTGGTCCCGGGCTTCGAGGCACCGGTCAAGCTCGCGTACTCGTCGAAGAACCGCTCGGCGTCGATCCGCATCCCGCACGTCGCGAACCCGAAGGGCCGCCGCGTCGAAGCGCGCTTCCCCGACCCGCTGATGAACCCCTACCTCGGCTTCTCGGCCATGCTGATGGCCGGTCTGGACGGCGTGGAAAACAAAATCCACCCGGGCGAGCCCGCCAGCAAGGACCTGTACCACCTGCCGCCCGAAGAAGACAAGCTGATCCCGACCGTCTGCCACAGCCTCGACCAGGCGCTGGAGTACCTCGACAAAGACCGCGCCTTCCTGACCAAGGGCGGCGTGTTCACCGATGCCTACATCGACGCCTACATCGACCTGAAGATGCAGGAAGTGACGCGCTTCCGTATGGCCACGCACCCAGTCGAATTCGACATGTACTACACGCTGTAAACGGTGGCGGTGGCCTTGCTGGCCACACCAGGTACAAAAGGCGGCGCAGGTCGCCTTTTTTTCGTCTGCGCAGTGTGCCAGGCCGGCCGGTTTGCCAAGGCATCCGCGCACAGTGGCTCGGCGACAATGTTTGTTCTGCCGCCTGCCGCCTGCCGTGGGCCAAACCGACGAGATCTGATGACGCGCAACCCAAGCAACCTGATCCTGGCCTTGGCCGCAGCCTGGTCGCTGCAGGCCGCAGCGCCGGCCCAG
>JAYTRR010000170.1:0-32528 GCA_043746005.1 Burkholderiales bacterium | reverse complement strand
GGATGCTTCCAGTTTCGCCTTCGGCAGACTGCAAAGCAATTCGAGCCGGTGCTTGATGGCATGCATGGTTTTGCGGAAGGCTTCCAGCTTTTCTACCTCGGGCGCATCACCCTCGGACGGATCAGGGTATCCCCAGTGGGCCGTGGCGGGATGCCCTGGCCAGAAAGGACACACTTCTCCAGCGGCGTTGTCGCAGACGGTGATGATCAGATCCATTTGCGGGGCGTCGGACGTTGCAAACGCGTCCCAGCTTTTGCTGTGCAGGCCTTCTATGGGAATGCCTGCCTTTTGCAGAACCTGCAGGCCCAGGAGATTGGGCTTTTGATTTTCGCGTGGGTGGCTACCGGCAGAATAAGCCTTGAAGCGGCCATGGTCGATGGCATTCAACAGGGCCTCGGCCAAAATGCTGCGGGCCGAGTTGTGCGTGCACAGTAACAGGACGTTGATAGGTTTTGTGTCGGTCATGGGGAGGCTTTCAACAGGTAGTACAGGTTTCTGGATTGCTTACTTCACAGGACGCACCCTGGCAGCATTGCTCGGTGAGATAGCCCATCAATGCATTCATCGCCGCAAAGTTGGTCCGGTAAATCAGGTTGCGGCCGCGCGGCTCGACATCCACCAAACCGGAATGCGCCAGTTCCTTCAAGTGGAACGACAGGTTGCTCGGAGCCACCGCCAGTTGTTCGGCCAGGGTGGATGGGGTCAACCCGTCTTTGCCCGCAACAACGAGTGCGCGGAATGCCCGCAGACGCTGGGTTTGTGCCAGGGCAGCTAAAGCGACAGTCACTTGTGATTCATTCATATTTCGATAATACAATGAATATTGAATTAATTTAAATTTTGCTGACCCAACCCCTTCAAGCGCCATGACCACACCCTCACCCAACGACACCGCAACCAGCGTCGTGATTTATCACAACCCCCAATGCGGCACCTCGCGCAATACCCTGGCCATGATCCGCAATACGGGAGACGAGCCGCAGGTCATCCACTACCTGGAGAACCCTCCATCGAAAGCTACCTTGCTTGAACTGATCTCGGCGATGGGTATCACCCCGAGGGACCTGCTGCGAAAGAATGGAACCCCTTACGAGGAGCTTGGGCTGGACGACCCCCAATGGACCGATGACCAACTGGTGGAGCACATGCTGGCCGACCCGGTACTGATCAACCGGCCGATCGTGGTCACCCCCTTGGGTGTGCGGCTGTGCCGCCCCTCTGAAGTGGTTCTGGACATACTGCCCAAGCGGCAAACGGGGGCATTTACCAAGGAAGACGGGGAACGCGTGGTTGATGCACAAGGCCGCAGCGTCACACACCATGACTGAACTGCCCAACATCGCAGTGGAACTGTTCGACATTCCGACTTCCAGCAAACTCTGCGCCGCCCGTCCATCCGACCACGCACCCAGAATCCTGCTTCTGTACGGCTCGTTGCGTGAGCGCTCGTACAGCAAGCTGCTGACGCTGGAAGCGCAGCGCCTGCTTC
Source organism: Burkholderiales bacterium (assembly GCA_043746005.1). GTDB lineage: Bacteria > Pseudomonadota > Gammaproteobacteria > Burkholderiales > Burkholderiaceae_C > Allorhodoferax. The sequence continues at coordinate 31,039 of JAYTRR010000170.1, read as the reverse complement.
AGGCCATGGGCGCTGAAACACGGGTGTTTGATCCTGCGGGACTTCCCCAACCCGACGGCGTACCCGACAGCCATGTCAAGGTGCAAGAACTGCGGGAGCTTGCGGCCTGGGCCGAAGGTATGGTCTGGACTTCACCCGAGCGGCACGGCGCCATGACCGGAATTTTGAAGTCACAAATCGACTGGATACCCCTGAGTGTGGGCGCAGTACGGCCAACACAAGGAAAGACCTTGGCGGTGATGCAAATCTGCGGCGGCTCGCAGTCGTTCAACGCCGTTAACCAACTGCGCGTGCTGGGGCGCTGGATGCGCATGATCACCATCCCGAATCAGTCCTCGGTGGCCAAAGCGTTTCTGGAGTTTGACGATGCTGGGCGGATGAAACCATCGTCGTACTTCGACCGTGTCGTCGATGTCATGGAGGAGCTGATGAAGTTCACTTTGCTCACCCGCGGTGCAGCACCGTACCTGGTAGACCGTTACAGCGAGCGCAAGGAGAGCGCCGAAGCGCTTTCCACGCGGGTTAACCAGCGCAGCATTTGACCGGCAGAAAACCCATCAATCGACTCGGAGAGGGTGAGGCGACACGGGGTTAATCTGGGATATCGGGCTCAACAAGATCCGCAAGCTGTGCAAGTGACTCCTGCCAACCGAGGTAACACATCTCCACAGGGATCACGTCGGGCAATCCCTCCTGCACTATGTGCAACTCGGTGCCGCAAGAGACCGCCGTCAACGTTACCCTGACCTGAATTTCACCAGGCAGATTGGGATCATCGAATTTGTCGGTGTAACGAATGATTTCGTTTGGCACCAGTTCCAGATACTCTCCGCGGAACGAGTGCCCGTACCCTGTCGAAAAATTCTCGAACGACATTTTGAAAGTACAACCAACCCTGGCATCCATGTGTTGAACCTTGCAGGTAAAGCCATAGGGTGGTATCCACTTGGCTATGGCCTGGGCATCCAAAAACGCGCGGTACACGTTTTCTGGTTTCATGTTCACACCTTACTTGGTCGGTTTGGGGGGTGTTGCACTTCACTTTTGAGCGCACCAGGGCTAGAAGCCGTTTTTATTCCGATTCATTGCCCTACTTCGGCAAGAACAACAGCCAAAACACCAGCATCAAGTTAAACAACAAACTCAGTCCCAGCGCCAATTTCCACACCGCCGTGGGGTCGCGTTGCAGCAATGGTGTGGATTGCGGCGCATTCAAGGGCCGCGCAGCGCCCCGCTCCAACGCCAGCAGCAGTTCTTCGGCCGTCTCAAAGCGCTGGCGTTTGTCCCGCGCCACGGCCTTTCTCACAATGTGGTCAAGCCAGATGGGCACCTCGGGGTTGTGCCGGCTGGGGGCGATGGGGTCGCGGTAGTAGCGACCGCTCTGGTAGGGCAGCACCTCGCCATAGGGGAGTTTTCCGCCGCACAGCAGCTGGTACAGCGTTACACCCAGTGCAAACAAATCGCTTTGGGCGTCGGGCGCAACGGGGACAACGCTGGTGTCCACGCCGCTGGCTTTGATGGCAAAGCCCCATTGCTCGGGGTTCATGTAGCTGGGACTACCGGCATGCAGCAAACGGGCCGCTTCGGGCTCGCGCCCGCTCAGGGCCACGCCCAGGTCCAGCAGGCGCAACACGCCGTCTTCGCCCTGGTGCAGGTTGGATGGTTTGATGTCCCGGTGAATCACGTTTTGCCGGTGCAGATGGCCCAGCGCGCGCGCCGCCTGCGTGGCCACGCCAATGGCCTGGGGCAGGCTGAAGCGGTGGTGGCGGTCCAGCATCTGCTGCAGGGTCTCCCCGGCATGCCAATCGTACAAAAGATAAAAGCCGCTGGGCGACATGGGTACCGCCGCACCTTGCGCCAAAGCCACCAGGTTGTCGGATGCACGGCTGGACTGCATGCGCCTGGCCAGCCAGGCCTCGTGTGCCAGCATGGCGCGCTCTTCCACATCGAGGGCGCGCCGCGGGTGCAGGGTTTTGATGGCATACAACTTGCCACGGCCAACGCCCTGCGCAGGGGCCAGCTCTCTGACCTGGTACACGATGTTGATACCGTTGTCCGCCACCACAGCAGTGACCGTCAGGCCATCCACCACATCACCCACCTTGAGCAGCCCCAGCACGGGCAGCTGCTGGGCCTTGCGATTTTCATCCTGCAATGTCACATGGGACAGCCCCAGGACGCGCACCACCAGTGCTGTGACGTTGTCCAGGCTGCCTTGTTTGAGGGCCTGCTCAATCAGGGCTTCACTCATGGTCTTTGCATCGGGCAGTTTTGCAAAGTCGGGCAGTCGTTTGGCCGCCACCTTGTTGTGCACGCCGTCAGTCAGCAGCACAAATACATCCCCCACCTGCACATCGCCCTGGCTGTAGTCCACCACCAGCCGGTCTTCAATACCGACAGCGCGCAACAATTGGTGTTGCAAATCGGGATGGTTGACGATGTGGTCGGTGGTCAGCGGCAGCACCTCGCCCGCGCGCAGCAGGTAGGCGCGGCTGTCCCCCACATGTGCCAGCGTATAGGACTGACCGCGTACCACCAGCGCAGTCAGGGTCGTGAGGCCCAGCACGGGAGCGCGGCGGCGGTTGATACCCGCCAGCCACGCGTTTTGCGCGGCGATGATGCGGTCCAGTGCCACTGTGGTGTCCCAGGTTTCGGGCGTTCCGTAGTAGTCACGCACCAAACTGGTGACTGTGGTCTGTGCGGCTTCGCGGCCCATGCCGCCTTGGCTCACCCCATCGGCAATCGCGGCGATGGCACCCATGGCCTCCTGACCGGGCGCGGGCAGCATGGCGGCCACGAAGTCTTCGTTGCTGTCTTTTTTGCCCGCCTGTGAGGCGAAGCCGATGTCGATTTCAAATGCCATGCACCACGATACGCAAGTTTGGTACCCATTTTTGGTGCATCGCAATAAATCAGGCGGCGGTGCTGTCGCTCAACTGCCCGCCAGCAGGTGCATGCCGCACTCGTAATGGGCCGATAACGCCTCAAACACATCCAGCAGCTTTTCACTGACTGCGGCAAGGCCTTCGAGCCGGGCCAGCTGCTCCGGGGCCGCCACACGCCGTGCATCCTTGAAGACCGCCAGCATCTGCAGCCAGCCAATGCCTGCGGCCTCCAGCAAGCTGCGTATCTCGGGGGTGCTCAGGGGCAAACCATTGAGGTAAGTCAGGGCCTGCTCAAAAGCGGCCCTGGACTCGGCCATGCCTGCCTCGGCGCGCTGCGCCAGCGGGCCATCATGTGGCGCTCCCAGCACCGCCAACACGGCACATTTGGCGAACCGCTGCGAGAGCATCCGCTGGCGCCCAGCGATATTGAGCACCTTTAGCGGCGCCGTCAAACCGGCACCTTCGAGACTGGCAGTGAGGCGCTCAGCGCCTTGCAGCAGAAGCTCGGCCAAGTCATCCGCCAGCGTGTAGACAGCGGCTTCTGAACCCGCCTGCCCCTGCGATGAGGTGCCCAGGAGCACCGGCTTCAACCGCGCCCAGGTCTGTACCACCTGCGCCAGAAGGTCGCCATACGTGGGTTGCGAAAGGATTTTCCCCAAATGCGCCAGATTGGCATCGACGCGCTGCACTGAATCCTGCAACGGTGTACTGGACTGGGCTGCATCGACTCCAGCCAGCCGCAACCAATGCAGCTTGACCAGCCGCTGCGACAGCATGCGCAGCTGCCCGGACCGGTTCACGGCCTCTGCAAAATGCGCCGAATGAATGATGTGCTGCGACACCTGGCCCAAGCGCTGATTGGTGTGCATGGAGGCCGTGCGCAGGATGTGGAAGGCATCGTCGTCCGACATCCCGCGTGCGTGCATCAGGATGCCCTTGGCACGGTCAACCATCTTGCGTTCTTCAAAGCGCACGGAAATGTCCTGCAAGGCATCGCGCTGCTCCTGCTCGCGCCGAAACCGGGCCTGGGCCAGGTGAATCAGCGGGCGCAGGCGATTGGCGCCGTAGCCGTTGACCACATAGGCATGGATGCCGGACTCGGTGGACTGGGCAATGGCGCCAGCGTCGGCGTCGCTGGTGAAAACGATCACCGGGCATGGCACGGTCTGGGCAATCACCTGGGTGGCGGCAAACAGCGCCGGACCGGCCTGTGGCGCATCACAAATCACCACATCGGGTGCATGGCGCACCACCGCCTGCACCAGTTTGCTGCGGTCTTCCACCACAGCCAGCACCTGGATACCCGCAGCCTCCAGATCGGCCCCCAACGTGGGGGCGCACTGGAGACTATTTACATAGATCAACGCAGAAGTCATAAAAATCACATTTTGAGAGAGAAAACCGGTCTTGCTGCATGCAAGTCGCGCACCAGAAGCAGGGGGTCTGGCCGTGCGGCATGTCAACCCGGCTGATCATATGGCACAGGTCTTGCATAGAGTGTTGCGGGCGTAACGAAGCGTCCTGACTTAGCGATAGCACTGCGGGTTCTGCGTACAGCGACGTACGCAATGGTGTGCCTTACATCGGCTGCAAAGCCGGTTTGCCTGTTCTCAGGTGTGAGCATCATGTCGACCCCTATTTGGTGCACACCCCCCTGTTCCTATTTTTGGCTTGAGACCTGACCTCAAACCACCGCGTATCGATAACTGGAGTGCCCACAATGAAGAAATCAAAATTGGTAATGATCGGCAATGGCATGGCGGGCGTTCGCACGCTGGAAGAGCTGTTGAAAATCTCGCCCGACCTGTATGACATCACCGTGTTCGGCACCGAGCCCTACCCCAACTACAACCGCATCCTGCTGTCGCCCGTGCTGGCAGGAGAGCAAACGCTGGACGAAATCGTTCTCAACTCCTGGGACTGGTACACCGACAACCACATTACCCTGCACGCCGGCTGGACCGTCACCAGCGTGGACCGTGTGCGCCGCGTGGTGCACGCAGAAAACGCTGCTGGAGAAAAAATCAGCGCCGAATACGACCGCTTGCTGATTGCCACGGGCTCCAACCCTTTCATCCTGCCCATTCCGGGTAAAGACCTGGAAGGCGTTATCGCCTACCGCGACATCGCCGACACCAACGCGATGATTGATGCCAGCAAGAAGTACAAGCGCGCCGTGGTGATTGGCGGTGGCCTCTTGGGTCTGGAAGCGGCCAACGGCCTGATGCTGCGCGGCATGGATGTGAGCGTGATTCACGTGATGCCCACACTCATGGAGCGCCAGCTGGACTCGGTTGCCGGCAAGATGCTGGAAAAATCATTACAGGAGCGCGGCCTGCGCTTCTTCATGGGCGGACAAACCCAGGCATTGATTGGTGACAAGGACGACGGCAAGGGTGGCCGGGTGATGGCGCTGCAGTTCAAAGACGGCACCGAAATCCCGACGGATCTGGTGGTGATGGCCGTGGGCATTCGCCCCAACACGACATTGGCCGAGTCCATGCGCCTGCATGTCAGCCGCGGCATTGTGGTGACCGACACCATGCAAACCGTGACCGACGCACGCATTTACTCGGTCGGCGAATGTGCGGCGCACCGCGGCATTGCCTATGGCCTGGTGGCCCCTTTGTTTGAGCAGGGCAAGGTTGCGGCCAACCACCTGGCACAGTTTGGCATTGGCCGCTACACCGGCTCGCTTACGTCCACCAAACTCAAGGTCACCGGTATCGACTTGTTCAGCGCCGGTGACTTCACGGGCGGCGACGGCTTTGAAGAAATCGTGATGAGCGACCCCTTTGGTGGCGTCTACAAAAAGCTGGTGCTCAAGGATGACAAGCTGGTGGGTGCCTGCCTGTATGGCGATACCGTGGACGGCAGTTACTACTTCAAGCTGCTGCGCGATGGCCGCAGCGTGGCCGACATCCGCGACAAGCTGATGTTTGGCGAAAGCAACATTGGCGACGTGGGCCACGAGGGTCATAGCAAGGCCGCCAGCATGCCCGACACTGCCGAAGTGTGCGGCTGTAATGGTGTGAACAAAGGCACTATCTGCAAGGCCATCAAGGAAAAAGGTCTGTTCACACTGGACGAAGTGCGCAAGCACACCAAAGCCAGTGCATCGTGCGGCTCATGCACCGGTCTGGTGGAGCAGATTTTGATGTTCACTGCGGGTGGCGATTACTCGGCAACACCCAAAACCAAGGCCATGTGCAGCTGCACCGACCACGGCCATCAGGCCGTGCGCGACGCCATCAAGACCAGCAAGCTGCTGACCATTTCGGACGTCTTCAAGTTCATGGACTGGAAAACCCCCAACGGTTGCGCCAGCTGCCGCCCGGCCGTCAACTATTACCTGATTTCCACATGGCCCAAAGAGGCCAAGGACGATCCACAAAGCCGCTTCATCAACGAACGCAGCCACGCCAACATCCAGAAGGATGGCACTTACTCCGTCATTCCGCGCATGTGGGGCGGCGAGACCACGGCCAACGAGCTGCGCCGCATCGCGGACGCGGTGGACAAATACAAAATTCCGACTGTCAAGGTCACCGGCGGGCAGCGAATCGACTTGCTGGGCGTCAAAAAGGAAGACTTGGTCAACGTCTGGAAAGATATTGGCATGCCCTCCGGCCACGCCTATGCCAAGGCTTTGCGCACGGTGAAGACCTGCGTGGGCTCCGAGTGGTGCCGCATGGGCACGCAAGACAGCACGCAAATGGGCAAAGACCTGGAGCGCGCCATGTGGCGCATGTATGCCCCGCACAAGGTCAAGTTCGCGGTGTCGGGCTGCCCGCGCAACTGCGCCGAAGCCGGCATCAAGGACGTAGGCGTCATTGGTGTGGACAGCGGATGGGAGATGTATGTGGCCGGCAACGGCGGCATCAAGACTGAAGTGGCGCACTTTCTGGTCAAGGTCAAAACCGCGTCTGAAGTGCTGGAGTACACCGGCGCCTTCTGCGAGCTGTACCGCCAGGAAGGCTGGTACCTGGAGCGCACCGTGCATTACGTGAACCGCGTCGGCCTGGACTACGTGAAAAAGCGCATTCTCGAAGACCATGAAGGCCGCAAAGCGCTTTGGGAGCATTTGCAGTTTGCGCTGGATGGTGAGCCCGACCCGTGGTTCGATTTCAAGGAAGCGTCAGTGGACACGCGCCAGTTCGACAAGCTGCCCGCCTGAAATAACCTGCACCCAACAATTTAACAAAAAAGGCCGCTAGACCCCGTGTGGATTGCGCTGGCAGCTATGAAAGGTATAGCAATATGACTGAATGGAAAAAAATCTGCTTCGTGACCGACATTCCGGTACTGGGCTCACGGCGCGTATCGCGCGCACAGGGCATGGATGTAGCCGTGTTTCGCAACGACCAGGACCAGGTGTTTGCCCTGCTGGACCGCTGCCCGCACAAAGGTGGACCCTTGTCGCAAGGTATTGTGTTCGGAACCAGCGTCGCCTGCCCGCTGCACAACTGGACCATTGGCCTGAAAGACGGCTGTGCCAACGCACCTGACGAAGGCTGCACCCAACCCTTCCAGGTGAAGGTGGTCGACGGCGCAGTGCACCTGGACAGCACCGAGCTGGCCACGCTGGCGATTGATCTGAAGGCGCCGGTTGCCGGACCGACTCTCAAGCAAACAACCAGCGCGTGAGCTCAACAACCGTTCGGTCAATGGAATAGTCCTGATGCGCGAAACCAAATCTACCTGTCCCTACTGCGGTGTCGGCTGTGGCGTGATCATCGAATCGCAGGGTGAGCAGATTACGGGCGTGCGTGGCGACCCGGATCATCCTGCCAACTTCGGCCGTCTGTGCACCAAAGGCTCAACCCTGCACCTCACGGCCTCCAGCGCGGTGACGCAGCAGACCCGTCTGCTGCAGCCCATGCGCCGCATGGTGCGGAGTCAAAAGCCACAGGCAGTGGGCTGGGACTCGGCGCTGGACTTTGCCGCGCAGTCCTTTAACCGCATCATTCGCGACCATGGCCCGAACGCCGTGGGTTTTTATGTGTCAGGCCAATTGCTCACCGAAGACTATTACGTCTTCAACAAGCTCGCCAAGGGCCTGATTGGCACCAACAACATCGACACCAACTCACGCCTATGCATGAGCAGCGCGGTGGCGGGCTACAAACAAACCCTGGGTGCCGACGCTCCCCCTGCCTGCTACGACGATGTCAACCAAGCAGGGTGCATCTTCATCGTCGGCTCCAACACCGCCTATGCACACCCCATACTTTTCCGGCGCATTGAAGATGCCAAAAAAGCCAACCCCGGACTGAAGATCATCTTCTGCGATCCACGCAAGACCGACACGGCGGAGATTGCCGACCTGTACCTGCCCATTCAGCCCGGCACCGATGTGATGCTGTTCAACGGCATGTTGCACCTCATGCTGTGGGAGGGCTGGACCAGCACCGCTTTTATCGCCGAACACACGAACGGTTTTGAGGCACTCAAAGCCACTGTGCGCGACTGCACGCCGGAGCTGGTAGCGCAAATCTGCGGCATTAAAAAGAACGACCTGTTTGCCGCGGCCAAACTGTTCGCAACGGGAGCGTCAGGCGACCCCCAGCATCGCAAAGCCACGCTCAGCCTGTATTGCCAGGGACTTAACCAGTCCAGCAGTGGCACCGCCAAAAATGCCGCGCTGATCAACTTGCATCTGGCCACCGGTCAGATTGGCAAGCCAGGCGCGGGCCCGTTCTCATTGACCGGCCAGCCCAACGCCATGGGCGGGCGCGAAGTGGGTGGCATGGCCAACTTGCTATCGGCTCACCGCGATCTGGCAAACCCTGCGCACCGCGCCGAAGTGGCAGCCTTGTGGGGCGTGCCATCGGTCCCTTCAACGCCCGGCAAGACCGCCGTGGAAATGTTTCAGGCCGCTGCGGATGGCGAGATCAAAGCCCTGTGGATTGCCTGCACCAACCCGGCGCAAAGCATGCCTGACCAGACCACGGTGCGCCGCGCCCTGGAGCGTGCCGAGCTGGTCATCGTGCAAGAAGCCTTTGCCACCACCGCCACCTGTGCCTATGCCGACCTGCTGCTGCCGGCCACCACCTGGGGCGAAAAAGACGGTACCGTGACCAACAGTGAGCGGCGCATCAGCCGCGTGCGCACGGCCGTGGCCGCGCCCGGCGAAGCACGCCACGACTGGTCGATTGCCGTGGACTTTGCGCGCAAACTGGAGGCCCTTGCGGCCACATCGCCCGGCAAAACGCTGTTCCCCTACCCCTACCCCGAATCGGTCTGGAACGAGCACCGCGAATCCACCCGGGGGCGCGACCTGGATATCACCGGCCTGAGCTACGCCCTGCTCGACGACCAAGGTCCCCAGCAATGGCCACTGAAAGAAGGTGAGACCGTTGGCAAGACTCGACTGTACGAAGACGGCGTGTTCCCCACGTTGGACGGCCGCGCCAAGTTCGTCAACACCCGCTACAAACCGGTCGCCGAACCCCGCGAGTCGCGCTACCCGTTTGCACTCACCACCGGGCGCCTGCGCGACCAATGGCACGGCATGAGCCGCACCGGCACACTGGGCCGGCTGTTTGGCCATGTGGCAGAACCCACCATCCAGATGCATCCGCAGGACATGGAGCGACGCCTGCTGAAAGACGGCGACCTGGTTTACGTCACCAGCAAACGCGGCAGCATCATGGTTCCGGTACAGCCCAGTACCGAGCTGGGCCTGAGCCAGGTCTTCATGGCCATGCACTGGGGCGAAGAATTTTTGAGTGGCGCAAGCAGCACCGGCCAGCGGCTGGCGGGGGTCAACGCCCTCACCACCTCAGCCTATTGCCCAGACTCCAAACAGCCCGAGTTCAAACACGCGGCCGTCAAAGTACTCAAAGCGGAGATGCCTTGGTCACTCTTGGCGATGGCCTGGCTACCTGCCGACCAGGTGCTGACGGCCCGCACCGCGCTGCAAGCGCTGATGGCCGAGTTTGCCTTTGCCACCTGCGTGCCGTTTGCCAACAGCAACGTCAAGGACGCCAATGGCCAGGAGCGCAGCGGCTTGCTGTTTCGCGCCGCCAACCATGACCCGGTGCAGGGCGCGGTGCTGGAGCGCATCGAAACCGTGCTGCAACTGAACGCCAAACAGGTGCTGCGCTACGCTGATCCCAAGCGGGGCCAACGCCGCCTCGCATTGCTGCACAGGGGCGACACCATCACGACGCTGGACGGCTTCTTGCTGGCGGGCGACACCAGCGCGCAAAGCTGGATCAGCACGCTTCTGCAAGACGGCCTGCCCGCCCAAAGTTACGGCAGAGCCTTGCTGGTGCCGGGCTCCAAACCACCCGTGCAGGTAGTCTCTCGCGGCAAGCCGGTGTGCACCTGCTTCAACGTGACTGATGTGGCCATCAACGCCCAACTGAAGGACTGCCGGGGCACGCCCAAAGAACGGCTGGACGCCTTGCAGGGTGCGCTGCAATGCGGCACCAATTGCGGCTCGTGCGTGCCGCAACTGCAGCGCATGGTGCGTGACAGCATGGCGCCCGCGTTGCGGCCATTGGCGGCATAAGCTCATAGCCCAAAGTCATCAAGATTCACGGACAATCTACCGATGGGCATTGGCAAATACATCAAGGAAATCGGGCGCGGCAAAGACGGCGCCCGTGCGCTCACGCGCGAGCAGGCGACTGATTTGTTCGGGCAGGTGCTCGACGGCACGGTCACCGACCTGGAAATCGGCGCGTTCTGTCTGGCCATGCGCATCAAGGGCGAAACGGCGCAGGAGATGGCCGGTTTTCTGGACGCCACCCACCAGCGGCTGCACCGCATTCCTGCGGGTGACAAGCCGGTAATCGTCATCCCCAGCTACAACGGCGCACGCAAGCTGCCGGTGCTGACACCTCTGCTGGCCCTCTTGCTGGCGCGCGAAAGCATGCCGGTGCTGGTGCACGGCACAGCCACCGAGTCCAGCCGGGTTTTTACGTCAGAAGTGCTGCTAGCCCTTGCCATACCTGCGCAGACAGCTATTGAATCCATAGCACCAGGCAGCGTGGCATTTATTCCAACCGCGCTCCTGAGCCCCGGTCTACAACGCCTGCTGGACGTGCGCCGCGTCGTCAACCTGCGCAACCCGGCCCACAGCCTGGTCAAGCTGATGAACCCCTGTGAGGGCAAGAGCCTGCTGGTGGCCAGCTACACCCACCCCGAATACGCCGTGTCCATGGCCGAGACTCTGGCACTGATGCAATCCAACGCCCTGCTGCTGCGCGGCACCGAGGGTGAAGCCGTGGCCGACCCCCGGCGCACGCCCAAGATGCAGGGCTTTGTCAACGGCCAGGCCATTGAGCTGCAGGCCCACCAGGCTGGCACGCTGGCCACCCTGCCCGACTTGCCGCAGACCACCGATGCGGCCAGCACAGCCATCTATATCCGAAGTGTGTTGGACGGCAGCCAGCCCATTCCCACGCCCATCGCACAACAGGTGGCCCACATCTTGCGTATGGTTGCATCACTATGAAACACGATTTCCCCTATGCCTCCCCCATGGGCCTGGTCACCCTGGTTGGCGCTGGCCCTGGCGACCCTGAACTGCTGACCCTCAAGGCCCTCAAAGCCATTCAGGCGGCCACCGTGCTGCTGGTGGACGACCTGGTGAATGACGCCATCGTGGCCTTTGCTTCACCCACCGCCCGTGTGGTGCATGTGGGCAAGCGCGGCGGCTGCAAATCGACTCCGCAATCGTTTATTGAAAAGCTGATGATTACCGCCGCACAGGAAGGCGAAACCGTGGTGCGTCTCAAAGGCGGCGACCCCTTCCTGTTTGGCCGCGGCGGCGAAGAGGTGGAGCACCTGCAGGCCGCCGGCGTGCAAGTCCAGGTTGTCAACGGCATCACCGCGGGTCTGGCGGCGGTCACATCGCTGGGCGTGCCACTCACCCACCGCGAGCACGCACACGGCGTGGTGTTTGTCACCGGCCATGCCAAGCCGGGCGATACGGGAACAGACTGGCGTGCTCTGGCGGCAACCGCCCGTCAGGCCAAACTCACCCTGGTCATCTACATGGGCGTCAGCGGCGCTGCACGTATTCAGAGCGAACTGCTGTCAGGCCTTCCGGCCAGCACGCCAGTGGCCATCATCCAGAACGCCAGCTTGCCGCACCAGCGCCACGCGGTGTGCACGCTGGTTGAGCTGCAAGCCACCATTGAACGGGAACACCTGGCCAGCCCCAGTGTGATTGTGGTGGGCGACGTCATTCAGGGCGTTGCGGCTGTGGGTCTGGAATCAGCACCCACGCTGGCACGCACGGCCTGATCCACGTGACCTGACCCGCTTCAAAAAGGCACGGTCGTTCGGTTCTTTGGTAGATACTCTGGTCGCGCCAAGCGCACCAGAAAAATACCAGGAGACCCACGATGCCAAAGATTCTGAAACGGACAGCCGCCGCAGTGCTTGCGCTGCTACTGGTGGGAGCGATCGGCGCCTACTGGATGGCGCGATCGTCTGGCCATCCGAAAGTCGACGGCAACATGCAACTCACGGGTCTGTCAGCCCCGGTCACCGTGCTGCGCGACGAGCTGGGCATACCCTATATCTTTGCCGCCAACACGCCCGACCTGATTCGTGCGCAGGGCTTTATCACCACACAGAACCGGCTGCTGCAAATGGAGCTGTTTCGCGCCACCTGGCGTGGCGAACTGGCCGCCAGCTTTGGAGTCGATGCCCTGCCGAGCGACATCCGCATGCGGGTGCTGGGCATCCAGCGCAATGGGGAGCGCCACGCCACCAGGCTGTCACCGCAATCCCGCGCTTTCTACCAATACTACGTGGATGGCATCAATGCCTACATCAGCAACCATCCGGGCGACCACCCCATTGAACTCAAGGTCGCAGGCCTGACCCCCCGGCCCTGGAGCGTGTCGGATCTGGTGGCGCTGGTGCATTACGTGCACTACACACACTCGACTAATTTCAAGGCAGAAATCGTTGCGCAGAAATTGATCGACAAACTGGGCGGCGAACGCGCGGCCGGGATCATGCCGCTGACCATCAACCCCGACTGGAGCAGCCAACCCGCAACACGGCCGGCGGGTAACGTGCCGGGCGTGGCCGGACTCAACGTGCAATGGAGCGACCTGGCCATTGCGCCGGATGACCTGAACCACCAGGGGCTGGGCTCCAACAACTGGGCCGTAGGCCCCTCGCGCAGCCAGTCGGGCAAAGCCATGGTGTCCAACGACCCGCATCTGGACAACCGCATCCTGCCCGGAACCTGGCACCCGGTGGGCCTGTTCACACCCGACATTCAGGCCGTGGGCGCCGCCCTGCCTGGCATGCCCGGCATCATGATCGGGCGCACCAAGCATGTGGCCTTTGGTGTGACCAATGCCTATGGCGATGTGCAGGACGTGTATGTGGAAACCATCGACCCTGCCAACCCGGCCCACTACCTGGATGGCGGACGCAGCGTGCCCTTTGAGGTGGCCACCGAGACCATCCGGATCAAGGACAAAGCCGCAACGGATGGCATGCGCGAACAGACCCTCACCCTGCGCTTTACCAAACGCGGACCGGTCATCAGCGACCACGCTGGCATGGGCCCTCAAGGCGACAAGCTGCTGGTGCTGCGCTCCACCGACGCCGAGGTACTGGGCCCGGTCATCGGTATCGAAGGCCTGCTGACGGCGCCTGATGCCACGGCTTTCGACCACGAGGTGCAGAAGATTGACCTGATGATGTTCAATTTTGTGTTCGCGGACGACAAGGGCACCATTGCGCACCGCGCCACCGGTGCCGTGCCCATTCGCTCGGGCCCTGATGGCGGCCTGCCGCGCTTGGCGCCCGCCGACGGCCGTGACGACTGGACCGGCTTTATCCCCAAGGACCGCATGCCGGGCATGGTCAACCCGGCGCGCGCCTGGGTGGGCACCGCCAACAACGACACGCGCCCCGAGGGCTACCCCTGGTACTACACCAACTATGTATCTCCCCATTACCGCTACACGCGCATGGGCCAGGTGCTGGGCGCGGCCAAGCAGATGACGGTGGACGACCACCTGAAGCTGATGCAGGATGACCGCAACCTGCAAAGCGACGTCTTGCGTGGCGCCATCGTCGCCGCGCTGAAAGACGACCCCGCCCAGCGCGATCTGGCTGCCATCCTGCAGGCGTGGGACGGCGTGGACCGTGCCGAACAGGCCGCACCGCTGGTGTACCAGGCGCTGTACCGCGAGATTGCCATTGGCACCTTCAAGGACGCACTGGGCGACGAGGTGGTGAAAGACATGCTGTCGACGTGGTACTTCTGGCAGCAACGTTTCGATGCCCTGGTGGCCACGCCCGACTCCGTCTGGTTTGACGATGTGAACACCAAGGACAAGCGAGAGACCCTGGCCGACGTCATTCGGAGCGCCGCACCACGGGCGCGGGCGCTGATCGAAGCCGAACAGGGCAAGGACCCGGCGGCATGGAAATGGGGTAAGGCCCACACCCTGCGGTTTGTGAGTCCGCTACGGCGCAATGGCACTGGGCAGGAACTGCTGGGTGGGTTCACACTGGCGCGCTCGGGCAGCGGCGAAACACTGAACCGAGGTGTCTACGATTTTCAGAAGCCCTTTGCCGTCAACTTCTTCGCTTCCATGAAAATGGTGGCGGACTTGGGGGACCCCGACAAGATCGAGGCCATTCTGGCCGGTGGCGTGAGTGAACGCCACCTCCAGGAACACCAGAATGACCAGGCGAAGATCTGGGCAACAGGTGAACGACGGGCATGGTGGTTCAACCCGGCACAGGCCGAAAGCCACGCCAAGTCCCGCATGACACTGGCACCCTGACGGGTGCAATGGCGGCTGCGCGCTGGCTACAATTTGTGATGACTTCAAGCAGGGGACAGCACACATTGAAAAAGGTCCTGCAGGGCAGGCACTTCTCGGGGCTGCTCTACGGCGCGGGCCTGTTGATGCTGGTTCAACTGGTTGGCACGGTCTGGTACCACTTCATTGGGCGCCCCAACGCCACCTGGATTGACAGCTTCTACATGACCTTCATCACCATCGCCACGATTGGCTTTGGTGAAACCGTGGATTTGACCCACCACCCGATGGGCCGCCTGTTCACGGTGTTCATTGCCGTCATCGGCATTGGCACCCTGAGCTACCTGTTCTCCACCATGGTCGCCCTTCTGGTCGATTCGGATCTGAATGAAGGTTTGAGGAAAAATCGCATGGAAAAAATAATCAGCAGACGCTCCGGGCACTACATCGTGTGCGGTATCGGGCGCGTGGGGTCGAACGTTGCCCACGAACTCGCAAAAACCGGTCGCCCGTTTGTGGTGATCGAGAGCAATCGCGTTGTGCTGGATGCCTGGCTGGAGCACCATCCGCATGCGCTGTACCTGCATGAAGATGCGGCCGATGACAATGGTCAGTGGGTTTTCAATCCCGCCGATGACCATATAGTCAGAGCCGGATCGGTTCTGGTGCTGATGGCCAGCCCGGGTGGCCGCGGCGAAGTGGAAAAACTGCTGGGCATAACAGCGCCTTCATAAGTCCGGGGCAGCGGCCGAATACACTGCCCCCATGACTGTTAATGCATTTGATGTGGTTGTAATCGGCGCCGGCGCGGCAGGGCTTTTTTGTGCAGGCGTTGCCGGCCAGTTGGGACTGAAGGTTCTGGTGATCGACCATGGCGACAAAGTCGCCGAAAAAATCCGGATCTCGGGCGGGGGGCGCTGCAACTTCACCAACCGGGACACCACCCCCGCCAATTTTTTGAGCGACAACCCGCGCTTTTGCCGATCGGCACTGTCGCGCTACAGCCCCGCCGATTTTCTGGGGCTGATACACAAGCACCAGATTCCGTTTCATGAAAAGCACAAAGGCCAGCTGTTTTGTGACCGATCGGCTGAAGACGTCATCCAGATGCTGCTGGCCGAGTGCGAAGCCGGTGGCGTGACGCGCTGGCAGCCCTGCAGCGTCAAAAATATACGATTTTCGGCCGCCATCCCGCATGGTACCTGTCCAAGCAGCTATGAAATTGATAGTGACAGAGGCGCGATTCACTGCGCCTCCATCGTGGTGGCCACTGGCGGCCTGTCGATTCCAAAAATCGGCGCAACCGATTTTGGCTACCGTGTCGCCAAACAGTTCGACCTGCCCCTCATCGCGACACGACCTGCCCTAGTGCCGCTAACGTTTGATGCGGACGCTTGGGCGCCCTTTGCACAATTGTCGGGCCTGTCGTTACCCGTCCAGATTGAAACCGGAGACAAAAAAGACAAAACCACCTTTATGGAAGACCTGCTCTTCACCCACCGAGGCTTGAGTGGCCCGGGTGTGCTGCAAATATCCAGTTACTGGCAACCGAGCACGCCGATCCGGCTGAATCTGGCCCCGGCCACCGACGTAGCCGCGGTACTGCAACACGCCAAAGCTACATCCCGCAAGCTGATCGCCAACGAACTGGCCGCACTGGTGCCATCCCGGCTGGCAGACACCTGGGTCGCGCAAGGCGCGGGGCTGGGCCACAACTGGCAGCGCCCCGCCAATGAGGCCTCTGACAAGGCCCTGGCGGCGCTTGCCGATCACTTGAGCCGATGGGAACTCACCCCCACGGGCACCGAGGGCTATAGAAAAGCCGAGGTCACTGCGGGTGGCGTAGACACCCGTGCACTGTCCAGCCAGACCCTGGAGTCGCGCCAGCCTGGCCTGTATTTCATTGGCGAAGTGGTGGATGTGACCGGCTGGCTGGGAGGCTATAACTTCCAGTGGGCGTGGGCCAGTGCATTCGCCTGCGCGCAAGGACTGGCAGCAAAGCTGACGCGTTAACTGTGAATGCGCCTCTGGAAACGCTATAATCCAAGGCTTTTCTGGCAAACCCTCGTCGGCCAATACTAGTTACAGACGGGGGACATCGCTGAAACGTGGCTTGTGGGGCTCGATCTCCCCACTTGACCAACGCCAGCACTTTTTGGACAACATTACGTAATGACAACCATCCGTGTTAAAGAAAACGAGCCGTTTGACGTCGCTCTGCGTCGCTTCAAGCGCACTATCGAGAAATTGGGCCTGTTGACAGACCTGCGCGCACGCGAGTTCTATGAAAAGCCAACAGCAGAGCGCAAGCGCAAGAAGGCAGCCGCCGTCAAGCGTAACTACAAGCGCATCCGCTCGATGCAATTGCCGAAGAAGCTGTTTTAATCTCCACTGATTAAGACGCCTCTCAAGGCCAAAAAGCTCGCTTGGGGACGCTCCAGCGGGCTTTTTCTCATTTAAGACCCCCACTTTTCAGGAATCACGCCATGTCACTCAAAGATCAGATCACCGAAGATATGAAAACCGCCATGCGCGCCAAAGATAGCGAGCGCCTGGGCACCATCCGCCTGCTGCTCGCTGCCTGCAAACAGCGTGAGGTCGATGAGCGCATCGTGCTGGATGATGTGGCCGTGGTCGCCATTGTCGACAAGCTGATCAAGCAGCGAAAAGACAGCGTTGAAGCCTTCACCAAAGCCGAGCGCATGGATCTGGCCGACAAGGAAGCCTCCGAGATGCTGGTGCTGCAGGGCTATTTGCCCCAGCGCATGTCGGCCGAAGAAGTGCTGGCAGAAGTGAAAGCCATCGTGGCCGAACTGGGCGCAAAACTGGGTCGCGTTGCAGGCCCCGGCGACATGGGTAAAGTGATGGGTGCCGTGAAAGCCAAGCTGGCCGGCAAGGCCGAAATGGGTACCGTGTCGGTTGCAGTCAAAGCAGCGCTGGCGGGCTAAGCCGCCCCCTGCCGCCCAAGCGGGATCAGCTTCCCGCAACTTTCATGCGGTTGACCAGAATCGAGCCCACGGTTTTGGCGCCGTAGTTGTAGGCATCCGCCCCCACCGCCTCAATGCCCTTGAGCATGGTCTTCATGTTGCCGGCGATGGTGATCTCGTGCACCGGGTAGGCGATGCGGCCATTCTCGACCCAGAAGCCGCTGGCACCGCGCGAATAGTCCCCGGTGACATAGTTCGTGCCCTGCCCCATCAGCTCAGTGACAAACAGGCCGGTGCCCAGCTTTTGCAGCATGGCGTCCAGGTCATCCGTCGCCTTGGTGAGACGCGAGGTGAATGTCAGGTTGTGCGAGCCACCCGAATTGCCGGTGGTCTGCATGCCCAGCTTGCGGGCTGAATAGCTGCTCAAAAAGTAACCCTGCACCCGCCCACCGTCGACCACCTGGCGGGCCTTGACGCTGACGCCCTCGTCATCGAAGGGAGAGCTGCCTTTGCCGCGCAGCACAAATGGGTCTTCCCGAATGTCAATGTGGCGTGGCAACACGATTTTTCCCAATGAATCCAGCAGGAACGAACTCTTGCGGTACAGCGATCCACCGCTGACGGCCTGCACAAAAGCACCCACCAGACCGGCGGCCAGTGGCGACTCAAACAGCACCGGGCACTCGGTCGTGGCAATCTTGCGCGCCTTCAGGCGGCTCAGCGCCCGTTCGGCGGCGTAGCGGCCAATGGCTTGGGGGGAAGCCAGGGCATCGGGGTGGCGCATGGAGCTGTACCAGCTGTCGCGCTGCATGTCTTTGCCCTTGCCCGCAATGGGCGACACCGACATGGAGTGGCGCGAGCTGGCATAGCCGCCGCGAAAACCGTGGGTGTGGGCACTGAAAAAATGCGATTGCTGCGCAGACACACCCGCGCCTTCGCTGTTGCTGATGCGTTTGCTGGTGGCCAGGGCTGCGGCTTCGCACTCCAGCCCCAGGCGCATGGCCTCTTCGCTGGTAATTGCCCAGGGGAAGAACAGATCAAGATCGCGCTCCCGGTCAGCGACTGGCGAAATGTCTTTTTCGTCCGGCAGGCTGGCAAACGGGTCTTCGGCGGTAAACCGGGCGATGTCGTACGCAGCGCGTACCGTCTGTTCAATGGCAGCATTGGAAAAATCAGAGGTACTGGCATTGCCCCGGCGCTGACCCAAGTAAACGGTCACACCCAATGACTTGTCGCGGTTGCGCTCCACGTTTTCCAGTTCGCCATTGCGCACCGACACGCTCAGGCCGCAGCCTTCGGAGACTTCAGCCCCGGCATCGGTAGCGCCCAGCTTCTTGGCCTGCACCAACGCGGTGTCCACCAAGGATTCAAAAAACGGGCGACTGTAGGCAAAACCACTGTCAGCCGGCTTGGTGGAGGAGGCGCCTTTTACAGCGGATTGGGAGGAAGAGTGGGGTTTCGTCATAGCGGAGGCTATGATACTTGGCTATATGAGCAAACTAAAAAAAGGCTATTTCGTCAAAGGTAAATTTGTCGCCGAGGGCAGCGAGCTTGATCTGGAACTCAAGCGCGAACTCAAAGGCACAGACGAGTCCAGCCGTACCGACTTGAAACGCGAAAGCACCGAGCTGCAAAAGCTCGGTGAAGATTTATTGAACCTGCGGGCCGAGTTGCTGACGCGCCTGGCCTTGCCAGAACGGCTGGTGGAAGCCATCGCCGAAGCCAAACGCATCACCAACTTTGAAGGCAAACGCCGCCAGATGCAGTTCATCGGCAAACGCATGCGCCAGCTCAGCCCCGAAATGCTGGCCAACGTGCGCACAGCCTTGTCGGAGCAACACGGGCCCTCCGCCCGCGAAACCTTGGCGCTGCACGAGGCCGAAACCTGGCGTGACCGTCTGGTTGCGGACGACGATGCCGTGGGCCAATGGGTCAGCGTCTGCCCCGAAACCGATACCCAACAGCTGCGTGCGCTGATCCGCCAGGCCCGCAAGGATGCCAAGCCAGAGCTACCCGGTCAGGCCGTGCGCCATGGCCGCGCCTACCGCGATATTTTCCAGATCGTGCGCGGGCACTTGCTGCACAAAGCCGATGCCTCCGAAGCCATCACGGTCCCGGGAAATCTGGCGGCCGATGCGGGAGACCACGCGTGAGCAACACCACATCCGTGGCGCCTGATGCAGTCAAGATTGGCATCGTGTCGATCAGCGACCGGGCGTCTACGGGGGCGTACGAGGACAAAGGCCTGCCAGCCCTGCAGGACTGGCTCACCCGTGCCCTGCAAAACACCATCAGCTTCGAAGCCCGGTTGATTCCGGACGAACAGGAAGCCATCAGCGCCACGCTGATTGAACTGGTGGATGCGGGTTGCAGCCTGGTGTTGACTACCGGTGGCACCGGCCCAGCGCTACGAGACGTGACCCCGGAAGCCACCCTCGCCGTGTCGCACAAGGAAATGCCGGGGTTTGGTGAGCAAATGCGCCAGATCAGCCTGAAATTTGTGCCCACCGCCATCCTTTCGCGTCAGGTCGCGGTGATTCGGGACAAGAGCCTGATCATCAACCTGCCCGGTCAACCCAAGGCGATTGCTGAAACACTGGAAGGTCTGAAAGACGCCAGCGGACAGCAGTTGATCAACGGCATATTTGCCGCAGTGCCTTACTGCATCGACCTCATTGGCGGCCCCTACCTGGAAACGCAGGACGCGGTGTGCAAGGCATTCCGCCCCAAAACCGCCATCCGGCCGCCCCGGGCCGCTTAAACCTACTTGCCAACCAGCTGGTTCAGGCGCTCGGCTTCAAAGCACTCCTTGCGGGTCGCGTCTCCGGGCACACAATCTGTGGCTGCCCGGTTGGCAGACAGGGTTTCAATGGCCTTCCACAGCAGTGCAATCTGGTGGTCCTGACCCGAGGCCGAGTCAATCAGGCCGCGCAGTGCCAGACTCACCGGATCGTCCTCCTGGGTAATTCCGTAGGCCGTGAACTTGTGGTCTGTGGAGACTACGTCGGCACTTTCACCGGTTTTGGATGGAATGATGCGTGCGGGAATGCCCACCGCCGTGGCCCCTGCCGGAACCGGTTTGATCACCACCGCGTTGCTACCGATCTTGGCCCCGTCGCCCACCAAAAAACCACCCAGGACCTTGGCACCCGCGCTGACGACCACATCTTTGCCCAAGGTGGGGTGTCGCTTCGTGCCCTTGTACAAGGACGTACCCCCCAAGGTCACTCCCTGGTAAATGGTGCAGCCATCGCCAATTTCCGCGGTCTCGCCCACTACGACGCCCATGGCATGGTCAAAAAATACCCGCTCGCCGATGATGGCCCCGGGATGGATTTCGATTCCGGTGAACCAGCGCGCCATGTGTGAAATAAAACGCCCTGGCCATTTAAGCCCATGGGTCCAGCACCAGTGGGCACCACGGTGCAATATCAACGCGTGCAGGCCGGGGTAGCACGTCAACACCTCCCAAGCGCTGCGGGCAGCCGGGTCGCGATCAAGAATGCACTGGATGTCGGAGCGTAGACGGAAAAACATGAGCAGAAGTCTATCCTCTCGACGCATCACCCGCTGAGCGCGCGGCCATTTGGCCGATGGCCTTGGCAATTCCTCGCAAGATGTGAATTTCTTCTTCTTCGACACCTGCGCGGTTGAAAAGCTGGTTCAGGCGTGGCATCAACTTTTTGGGTGCGGCAAGATCCAGAAAACCCAGCGCAACCAGCGACTGCTCCAGATGGGTCAGCATGCCGCTCACCTGGGCAGCATCCGCCAGATGGGTGGGCGCAGCGGGAAGCTCCACACCGAAACCACCCAACGCCAAACGCCATTCGTAGGCCACGACCTGCAACGCTGCACCAATATTCAGTGAGCCAAACTGCGGATTGCTGGGAATGCTCAGACACACATGGCAGCGGTACACATCTTCGTTGCGCATGCCAAAACGCTCCGAGCCAAACAGAAATCCTACCCCCTTTTGTCCTGCAAAATTGCCCTCTAGCCCCCGTGGAATATGCGTAGGCAGCTGCGCTTTTGATAGCAATTCGAAATGCTCCCGCGGCGTGGTGGTAGGTGGCCCGAAGTCGCGTGGGGTCATGGCAGTGGCACACAAATGGGAGATCCCGTCCAAAGCCTCGTCCAGGGTGTCGACAATGCGTGCCTTGGCCAGCACATCCAGTGCGCCACTGGCGCGCTGGATGGTTTCCTCCCGACGCAGCACGTTGGCCCAGCGTGGCGCTACCAGCACCAGGTCATCAAAACCCATAGTTTTCATGGCGCGGGCAGCGGCCCCGACGTTGCCGGCATGGCTGGTGTTGAGCAGAATAAATCGGGTTTGCATGGGAGACGGTAAAATGCGCCTATTGTCGCCGCCTGCATCGCCAGACGGATCCACTCAGCTCTTCAAAACAATTTATGTCGCTCAATCTGCACCCCATGATCAATGTGGCCGTCAAGGCTGCCCGCGCTGCCGGATCCATCATCAACCGCGCCGCACTCGATATTGAGTCTGTTCGTATTTCACAAAAAAAAGCCAACGACTTTGTCACCGAGGTTGACCATGCTGCGGAGCAGGCGATCATTGAAACGCTGACGACCGCCTACCCCGGCCACGGCATCTGGGCCGAAGAGTCCGGACGCGAGCATGGCGCCAAGGACTCAGACTTTGTCTGGATCATCGATCCGCTGGACGGCACCACCAACTTCATCCATGGCCTGCCGGTGTACTGCGTGAGCATCGCACTCGCGGTCAAAGGCAAGATTGAGCAAGCCGTGGTGTACGACCCGACCCGTAACGACCTGTTTACCGCCACCAAGGGCCGTGGCGCTTTCCTGAACGATCGGCGCCTGCGTGTCTCCAAGCGCATCCACCTCAAGGAATCCCTCATCTCCACCGGATTTCCCTTCAGACCCGGTGACGACTTCAACAACTACCTTAAGATGATGGGCGACGTCATGCAGCGCACTGCCGGCCTGCGCCGGCCTGGCGCTGCCGCGCTGGACCTTGCCTATGTGGCTGCAGGCTACACCGAAGGTTTTTTTGAAACGGGCCTTCAACCCTGGGACGTGGCCGCAGGCTCACTGCTGGTGACAGAAGCCGGCGGACTGGTGGGCAACTTCACGGGCGAGGCTGACTTTCTGGATCAGCAGGAATGCCTGGCTGGTAATCCGCGGGTGTATGGACAACTGATTGGCATTCTGGGAAAATACAGCAAGTTCGCCAGCGCCGGCGAAAAGGCTGCTTTGCGCCAGAGCGCAGCATCTTCCGCCGAGTCAAGTGCATCGGATGACACGTCCGACGCTGGTGATCCAGCAGTCGCCCTCTCTGCAGGTGACGCACTGCTCTAAGGCGCGCTGATGGTGGTCAAGGCCAACTGGTCCACGGGCACTGGCCGCCCGAACAGATAACCCTGAAAGGCCTTGCAACCACTGCGCAGTAAAAAATCGCGCTGGCCTGCAGTTTCCACACCCTCGGCTACTGCACTCAGATCCAGGCTTTGGGCCAGGTTCAGAATCGTTCGGGCAATGACCGCGTCATTGGGGTCAGTCAATACATCGCGCACAAAAGACTGGTCAATTTTCAATTGATCCAGCGGAAGGCGTTTCAGATAGGACAGCGATGAATATCCTGTCCCGAAATCGTCCAGCGCAAAGCCCACGCCGATAGAACGCAACTCGCTCATTTTGGCAATGGCATCTTCAATATCACTGAGCAGCAAACTCTCGGTCAATTCCAGCTTCAGGCGATAGGGGTTGGCACCACTGAAGCGCAATATGTCCAGTATCTGATCGGAGAAATCAGGGTGACGAAACTGGCGTGCACTGACATTCACCGCCATCGTCAAACGCTGGGTGGTACGCTGTGCGCTCCAGGTAACCAACTGAGCGCACGCCACTTCCAGCACCCATTGCCCCAAGGGCAAAATCAAACCTGTTTGCTCGGCCACCGGAATGAACTCGGCGGGCGACACTAACCCGCGTTGCGGGTGTTGCCAGCGTAGCAGTGCTTCCACGCCAGTGATGCGACTGTTCTCGTCCACAACCGGCTGGTAATACAGCATGAACTCTTTGCGGGCCATGCCCTGCCGAATATCCGCCTCCAGCGCTGCGCGCTGCGATGCAGCAGCCTGCATGACCGGGTCAAAAAAGCGCAGGGTGTTGCGCCCGGCTGCCTTGGCCTGGTACATGGCCAGATCGGCGCGTTTGAGCAACTCATCCACAGTCTGATGGTGATCAGAAAACAGCGCCACGCCAATACTGGGGGAACTGTGGTGCTGCTGCCCGTCCAGCTCAAAATACTGGTTCAACGCCGTGAGAATTTTCTTGCCCACCAAATCGGCCTGCGTAGCGGCCTGCGCTTCCGTTTCATTCAACTCTTCCAGCATCACAACAAACTCGTCTCCACCCAATCGGGCCACGGTGTCAATCCCCCTCACACATTCGCCCAGACGCTGCGCAACCTGCTTGAGCAACGCGTCGCCCATCTGATGCCCGAGTGTGTCGTTGAGCATCTTGAAATTGTCCAGATCAATGAACAGCAAGGCCCCGTAGCAGCCCCGTCTGGCACTGGAAACAATGGCCTGATTGAGTCGGTCAATCAGCAAGCGTCGGTTGGGCAGTCCTGTCAACACATCAAAAAAGGCCAGCCTTTCGATGTCCGCTTCAGCCTGCTTGCGGGCGCTGATCTCGCGGCCAGTGCCCCGATAGCCATTGAACACCCCCTGGCTATCAAAGATCGGGACACCGCTGATGGAGACCCACATCAAGGAGCCATCAATACGCGCGCGCTGCATTTCAAAATCATGAAAGGTTTCATGGGCCTCCAGCACCGCGCGGTGCAACACCCACAGATCCGGGCTCACGCCTTGAACACCGGAATCCCATCGCGTGGCGCCAATGAAGGTCTCGGCGGGCATCATTCTGGCGGTCTCGATATCACCATCGACCCGGACGAATCGAAAGTTGGCATCCTGCTCCCAATACCAATCAGAAGTCAGCTCGGTCAGAGCCCGAAAACGCGCCTCACTCTGTTGCATGGCTGCCAGTTGATTTGCCACAGCCTGCAGAGCCTCGCGTTCACGCGAGATGTCCTGCACGATGCCATAGTCGGCCTTGACCACACCGCTCTCCACCTGCCGGTACATGCGTGAACGAATCCAGATGACGGCGCCATCGGGTCTGCGCCAGCGGTACTCCAGGGTTTCACCATCCATCTGCTTGAGTGCCCGCTTGACCATGGCGCGGTCCTCCTCCATGACATCGCGCAGATGCTCACCCAAGGGTGCCAAATCAGAATTCCCCAGACAGCCAATTTCTCGGTATCCGTGCGATAACTGCACCCCGCTAACCTCGGGATACACCACCCAATGCCCCACTTTGGCTACCGCTTCGGTCATCTCATAGAGTGTGACCTGCTGGTTGAGTTTTTCATTGGCTTGTTCCAGCGCTCTTTCGCTGGCCTTGAGCGCCTCTTGCGCGAGGCGCTCAGCGGTCACGTCGCGCAGATAGATCAAAACGTAGGACTCTGATTGCACCGTCACCAGAACTGCGTTGAGGCGCACCAGACGTGGCAAGCCATCCTGCATGGTGAGCGTGACGTCCAGATCATTCACGCGGCCGACCGTTTTGAGTGGCCGCATCGCCCACTCACGCGCCGCTTCGTCTGCCCAGTGGCCCATCGCTACTGCGGTGCGCCCAACGGCTTGCTGGCGCGAAAAGCCCGTCAAGTTGAGCCACTCCTGATTCACCTCGACGATCGCACTGTCGCTCGCACGCGTCAGCGCGATCGCCTCGGGACCGTGATCAAAAAAGACTTTGAACATCGCACCGCCATCCGCACCAAAAATATCTGGGCGGTCGCCCAGCGACGGCGCAAGGGTGATGAGGTTGGCGTTTTCCGGATGGTGTTCCACTGAATTCTTCCGATTTTTCGTTATGTTAGCGGCTCTTGTGGTGCTCAGACTGCTGTGAAACAAATCCATCGAACGCAGCCAGCAGTGGAACCCACGCCTCGGCATTGCCTTCCAGTTGGGCCAGCGCAGCGCACGTTGCCTCCAGCGTGGACAGCTGATCCGGCTTGCGTGCCTTGCGAATCCGGTAGTGGGATGCGGGCATGTCGCGCAGTGCCAGACGGGGTAGCTGGTGCAGTAGCGGATTGAGATAGAGCATCTTGCGACTCTTGCGCCACGTCCCGTCGAGCACGATCAGGCGTATGCGAGACGAGTCAAGCGCGCCATCGGCCACCATGGCAGGCGGTGCTGGCATCCTAGCCACCGGAACTTGCGGTGAATCCGGGTACAGCAAGATGCTGTGCTTTGGAGTGAGCGAGGCGCTCTTCGAAGGGGTACGCAACGGCCCGCGGATCAGGGCCTGCAGCATCTCAGGGTCAAATTCCTCGCCAATGGCCAGTGCACTGTTCGGCAAACTCAAATGCAGGAGCCGTGCACTCCCCTTCGCATGGCCCACCTCCAGCGGATGTTGCAAAACAACCACCTCGATTACATGGTCTGTTGGAGTGATCCACCTGCAAATACAGGTACTCAGCGGACGCAGACAGTCCGCACAGGTCAGGCGTTTAGGGGCTGGCACGGACTCGCAGAATCATTTTTTGATACTCATTTCATTTACCACTTTGCGCACCCCTTCGATCGCACCCGCAACAACAATGGCGCGATCGATCTGCATTTGATTATCCAGGAAACCGCTCAACTGCACTTCGCCTTTTTGGGTGACAACAGTAATCTGAGCGCTTTTGATGCTGGAGTCCGCAAGCAGCGCCGACTTCACTTTCGTGGTGACGATGCCATCATCGAGTTTATTGCCAATGGTTGCAGTGCCGTCTTTAAGGGTCATTCTGTTTTCAACGTCCCGGACACCCTCGACGATGCGTGTGACCGACATGACCCGGTCAATCTGGCCCTGGTTGTCAACAAAGCCGCTCAACAAAACCATGCCCTTGCGCGTTGCCACCTTGATGTCAAAGCCCTTGATGTCCTGGTCAGCCAGCAACGCGGATTTGACCCGGGTGGTTACGACCGTGTCGCCAAGCTCCGTGCCCACGGTGGTCGGGCTTGCAGGCGTCGGCACTGGTTCCTGGCGATTGCAGCCGGTTATGAACGCCGCTGCGGTCACCGTGAATGCCATGGTGATGGCAATTTTCGTCAATTGATTGTTCATTGGGAATTTCCTTTGGATGGTTCTTTTTACGCTGGCGTTGTCGAGTCAAAACAGCAGAAGCGACTTGGCAGTAAATGGAGCGCAACGGGCCACTATCCCCGTCTGCAGCGAAAAAGTCTGTTCGCTTTCGCACGTCAGCGCGATACCGCGCGGGGCCCCAAAGTGAAGCAGCCCACTGCGCCGATGCTGCCACCTCCGAAGGAGCCCAGTGCCGGCGCGTACACGACACGATCCCTGACGGGGCCAGAAATCCAGCCCCAGCGATTACCAATATGAACCCACAAGGCTCCGGCAAACAAAAATGTCGTGATGCCCAGAGAGAGAGCAATGGACTGCCTTCCACATACGGATTGTGCTTACCGCGTCATGGTGGATACGATCTCAATTGCGGTAGACGTGACCGTTTTCAACACGAACGCGGTTCCCAACCTGCATGCCGTCCAGGCTTTCTTGCTGTACGCTTTGACGCGTTCCATTGTCAAGTCGGACAGATATCTGGTAGACATCGCGCGTGGCCACCCTGTTGCTTTGCTCAATCTTGTTTCCAACGACGGCGCCTCCAACAACACCCACAACCGTAGCGACGTCCTTGCCCGTGCCGCCGCCCACCTGATTGCCGAGGATGCCACCCACGACACCACCGACCACTGCACCGACGCCAGGGCCGGTGGACCTGTTGGCTGCGACGACCTGGATCGACTCAATAAAACCAAAGCTCGACTGGTAACCGGTCTGGCTGGCTGGGTAGTAGGGCGCGCTGGTCTGCTGCGGGGGGCTAGCGCAGGCGGTGAGAAAAACTGCCGAAGCCATTGCGACCGTAGTCGCGATAAGAGTTTTATTCATGGTATTTCCTGTTCTTTATTCCAAAGTTGGCAATGCAAGGCTATTACCCGCAGATCGTTTTGTCAGTACGCCAACGCACACAGCCGCGAAAGGCAGCGGCTCCATCGCCGGTACCGCGTCGCATACTGAGTCTGGATCCGATACGGCGACTGCTGGAACGTGGTGTCATAGTGATCGCGGCAGGTGGCGGTGGCATTACAGCGGTGCGGGGTTCAGACAGCGAAAATCTGCGCGGTGTGGAGGCCGTGATCGACAAAGACCTGTGCAGTGCGCTGCTGGCGCGAGAACTCCATGCGGACTGTCTGGTCATCGCAACCGACGTGGGTGCGGTCTACCTTGACTGGGGGCTTCCCGAACAGCGCGCTCTTGTAAAGACATCGCCACAGGCGCTTACGCGCAATTTATTCGCGGCAGGGTCAATGGGTCCTAAGGTAGGAGCCGCTGGTGAATTCGTGCAGACTACAGGCAAGAGGGCGGTGATCGGCACGGCGGGCACCCAGATCGTTCCTGATTTCCCGGATAGTCCGACCAGCCGGTAATCCCGGGCACGCGTCGCCTATCCTTTTGCAATGAAACGATCGGCCCGCGCCGCATTCAGTACCGCACCCACGTCGGTTGCCATTTTTTTGGCGGGCGTCGCACCATCAAGCCACGCGTTGGGCAGGGCAAACCAAAGCACAAGCTCCGACGAGTCCATAGCTCCCCACAACTCCGAGCAGACCGAATGCATCCCCGCCCGAACGCACATGCGGTCCAGATCAAACTGAAAGAGCGGAATCAGAATGGTTGCCCGCCACGCAAATGTGACCACCTCGCGGGAAACAATCCAACGGGCCACTCGCGAAATCGACTGATCAACCAGCGGAGAGAGGATCGCGGCGAGTTCACTGCCCGTCGCAACGCCGCCGCTGGAGCGAAAAGCATCCACAAGGCAAGCATTTTTACATTGCCGGCCGGGTCCGGGTTCCGCATGGCAGCAGTCCTCCGGCGCGGCCATTAGTCGGGCGGGTTGCAAAGCATGCTCGACGCACATCACCGACCCGTGATCAACCAGCGCACCCTGTCGAGATAGCGACCAGGAGTGGCTTTCTGAACCAGCGTGGGCATCGGCGTAGGGAGGCTCAGCCGAAATTTTCTCTGCTGGGGAAGATTGACGACGAGCGAGTGCTCAATGCGAGAATTTCTGGCAAGCGACATGGAATTTCCTCCTGAAAAAGACAATCTCGCGCTGGTACACGGACTCCAGAATACAAACAGACGGGTACACCGTCTGTGTGGTGTCGAACACAGATCATGAAAAGCCTTTCCTGCCCATCAGCCGCACCCCTTTTTGTCCCATGACATGGTTTGACACCGCGCAGGAGCGACGAATGCAACGCGCACTGGCAAGACGTGACGGGCAGGGGTATCGTACTGCTCGAGCTGCTCATCGACCCCACCTGCCCAGTGGTATTCGAGACCGAGCCACGGCACCGATCGCCGCATTCCGCGCAGCCTGGCTGATTGCGCTCAGCTCGGGTAGTCAGCGCCGGTAGTTCACAAAGTCGGCACCGCTCCATGCGTATTCGGTTCGGCAACGAACAGACAGAGGGCTGCGAACGCCCTAACCTGCACTCCACGGCGGCCTGGCAATTCCCCAGCCGGCTTTTTCTACTCCGGCCTTCTCGGCTCACTTACCAAGGAAACTTATGAACGATCTGAACAAGATTGCACTAGCAATCACTATCCTGGCCAGCGCAATATCCGCAAGCGCCCAGGCGCAAACCACCGAATTCAACCCCTCTTGGTATATTTCGCCAAGCGTCAACATTTCGCAACCCGATACGCAAATGGGAACGGACAAAAATACGAACGGCTTGGGGCTGCGCGTTGGCAAGCCCATTTCCCAGAATTGGGACGTGCAAATGGGCATCACCGGAACCCGCACTTCGGATAACCTGCCCCGCTTTCGCCAGACAACTCTGGGAGTCGACGGACTGTATATGTTTTCGCGCAGCGGCATTCGTCCGTTTCTGTTGGTTGGCACTGGCGTTCAATACGACGAGCTCGAACGCACCACTGGCAACACTTCGCAGACCTCGCCCTACCTGAGCCTTGGCGCAGGCATTCAGGCAGCGCTGAATGACCAATGGGCTGTGCAGGTGGACTACCGCCGCAACCACGCCTTCCGCGAAGGTAACAACCTGGGTGCCGACAGCTCCAACAACAACTACCTGACCTTTAGCGTCAATTACGCCTTCGACAAACCGGCCCGTGAGCGCTCCGTAGTAGCAGCGGCACCACCGCCGGTAGCGGCGGCACCGGTTGCGCATATCGCACCGCCCGCACCGCCAGCACCCGTGGCAGTTCCAGCACCTGCACCACGTTTTGAACGTTACACCTTGTCAGCCACCGAATTGTTTGGCTTTGATAGCGCCCAACTGCAGATGCCCCAGCCAAAACTGGATGAAATCGCAGCCGCCTTAACCGCCAATCGCGAGGTATCCAACGTGGTCATCACGGGTTACACGGACCGACTCGGTTCCGAAAAGTACAACCAGGCTTTATCTGAACGCCGCGCGATCGCAGTAAAAGACTACCTCACGACCAAGGGTCTGGACGCTACCCGACTGAATACTGTGGGCAAGGGCGAGTCGAATCCAGTCGTGGTTTGCACCGAGAAAAAGATGGCCAAACTCGTGGAGTGCCTGGAACCCGACCGCCGTGTTGAGGTCGAGCAGATTACTGTTCAGCGCCGCGTACCGTAAAGAAGCCGGAACACATCAACGAGAGGTCGCTCCGATGCGGCCTTTCGCCCTTATGTGTGACAGCGCACAGACATCGTCTCTGCCTGGTTTTAGCCTCACATTGCGCTAGTTGTTGCGTGACTCGCACGTGATTAATGGCAACGTTGCACCCCAGAAGCATTCATCCACTACAAAGGAAAACTCTCATGACAAAACGTGAAGAATACACTGCCAAAATGAAGCAAGAACTCGACGAGTTGAACGTGAAAATGGACCAGCTTGAAGCCCGGACGAAGGAAGCAAAAGAAGAT
This sequence comes from Burkholderiales bacterium, assembly GCA_043746005.1. Taxonomy (GTDB): domain Bacteria; phylum Pseudomonadota; class Gammaproteobacteria; order Burkholderiales; family Burkholderiaceae_C; genus Allorhodoferax. The sequence continues at coordinate 417 of JAYTRR010000170.1, read as the reverse complement.
GCGCGTGAAAACTACAAGGCTGAAATGGCCAAGTTGCGCAATCAATCCAAACTGGCGGTAGTCAAGTTCGAGGAACTTAAGGCATCGAGTGAAGATTCCTGGGATCGCATGGTGGCAGAGACGGAGAAAATTCGCGATGCCTTTGTCCATTCTTTCAGCTACTTCAAATCGCAAATCTAGAGATTGCGCTTGGATGCAGCCGGATGAACCCGGCTGCGTCAATTGATGGTCGAAGCGATGGGGTTTTCTCTATGTTCGCTCGCGCACAGACGTTCTCGGTGGTCGTGTCTATGCTCCTCTACATGCTTTAGCGGGTCGCGTCGTGATTCAAAGCGGATCAAACGGACCTCGCTACAACACGGAGCCATGGCCATTGAACACAAGCATCCAAACCCTTTACGCGGCAATGCTGCGCAG
>JAYTRR010000169.1:0-4089 GCA_043746005.1 Burkholderiales bacterium | reverse complement strand
TACTGAAGCAATGGAAGGCCCACCTGGGTACAGACTTTGCTGCCTCGACCGGCACGCCCGCTCGAACAGTCGGTGATGGCATTGTGGAATTCTCTGGCGTACAGAATGGCTACGGCAATGTGGTGTTCGTCAAGCATCGCAATAACAGCGAAACGGTGTACGCACACCTAAGCAAACTTCTGGTTCAGCGCGGCCAGAATGTGACACAAGGTCAGACGATTGGTCTCGTCGGCTCATCGGGATGGGCCACTGGACCGCATCTGCATTTCGAGGTCCGGGTGGGTGGCGTGCAGCATGACCCGATGACCATCGCTCGCCAGAGTGAGTCAATTCCGGTGACAGCCGCGGCCAAACAGGCGTTCGCCCAGGCCGCATCCCAAGTCCGTACGCAGTTGGCTGTCGCGGCGCAGATGCTGCCAGGCAGCGCGCAATAAGTACCGATTGAAAGTTCGATCATGTCCGGGTTGTTCGTCGGCCTCATGTCCGGTACATCACTGGATGGCGTAGATGCCGTTCTGGCGGACTTTTCGGAGGACAGGGCTGTTGTGCTCGGACACTGCAGTGCGCCTTTACCTGCTGCACTCAAGGCCGAATTGCTGGCGCTGAACGCGCCTACCGACAACGAACTACACCGGGCGGCTCTGGCAGCCAATGCGCTGGTGCGGGTATATGCAGAACAAGTGCATACGCTCTTGAAACAATGTGGCGTGGCGGGTTCGGCAGTGCGTGCCATCGGGGCCCATGGGCAGACCGTACGTCACCGTCCTCAGGAATTTGACGGCACGGGCTACACCCTGCAACTCAACCAACCCGCTTTACTGGCCGAGTTATGCGAAATTGATGTGGTAGCCGATTTCAGAAGCCGCGATGTGGCCGCTGGTGGCCAGGGTGCCCCGCTGGTTCCTCCATTTCACCAGGCGTTCTTTGGTCAGCCCGACCGGGTGACGGCTGTGCTCAATATTGGCGGGGTTTCCAACATCACCGTGCTAGACCCCACCGCAGCATCCGTATGTGGCTTCGACTGCGGCCCTGGCAACGCGCTGATGGACGCGTGGTCTCTCCGCCATACCGGTCATGCCTTTGATGATGCAGGTCGCTGGGCTGCGCAGGGTCAGGTTCACCAGCCTCTGCTGTCCCGCTTGCTCGAAGAGCCTTATTTTGCCAAAAAGCCCCCAAAAAGTACTGGGCGTGACCGGTTCAATTGGCCATGGTTGTCCGCCCGACTGGTGGGCCTGGAGCAGTTGCCCCCTCAGGATGTACAAGCCACATTAGCCGAGCTCACGGCACACGCCTGCGCCATCAGCCTGCTGAACCTGAGCGCTGCATGCGAAACGCTCATCGTCTGCGGTGGTGGCGCATTGAATCTGAATCTGATGGGGCGTTTGCAGTCGAAATTGCCAAAGTGTCAGGTTGTCTCATCATCCGAGCGAGGCCTGCCACCCCTGCAGGTAGAGGCAACTGCGTTTGCCTGGCTGGCCCAGCAGGCTATATTGCGAAAAACCGCGAGCCTGAAAAGCGTTACGGGCACCAGAGGTGCCCGCATTCTTGGTGCAATTTACCCTGCATAAGACCGCAGGGTAGATCTGCAATCAGGCCGAGAAAGACGATCCGCAACCACAAGTGGTCGTTGCATTAGGGTTCTTGATCACGAATTGCGCCCCTTGCAGGTCTTCCTTGTAATCGATCTCTGCGCCAACCAGATATTGGTAGCTCATGGCGTCGATGAGTAACGAGACACCGTTCTTGGTCATCGTGGTGTCGTCTTCGTTGGTAATTTCATCGAAGGTAAATCCGTATTGAAACCCGGAACAACCACCACCCTGCACGAACACGCGCAGCTTCAACTCCGGGTTGCCTTCTTCTGCAATCAAATCAGCCACTTTGGCCGCCGCGCTGTCAGTAAACAGGATAGGGGCGGGCATTTCAGTCTGGATGTTCTCTGCTACAGCGCTCATGGGTTACTCCCGTAAATTCAAAAATTAGCCAAATAGTACAGCAATTCTCTCGGGAATTCTGCTACTGATTATTTGCCGCTAGTTTGAGTGTGGGCTTTTCCTCGCCACTCAATATCGGGCGCAATTGACCCGTAATAAGCGCCCCCTGGTGCATTTCGATCGCGGCGTAGTGCACATCCCCTTCAATGCGCGCCTTGGGTTGCAGTTCCAGCATCATGCGGGCATGAACAGGGCCTTTGACCGTGCCGTTGATGATGATGTGATCCGCAACGATTTCCCCCGCAATGCAGGCGGTTTCCGAAATCACCAGGATGCTCGGAGTCTGCTCTGCAGCATGAATGTTGCCGTTCACTTGCCCATCCACCCGCAGACCTTCGGTGAAGGTCATGCTCCCAACGATCTGGCTCCCCTCGGCAATCAAGCTCTTGATCGGTGGTTGCTTTTTTTTGTTGAACATCGTGAACCTTGTTGAAAACTACAACTTGATGGATTGCGTTGCTTTGACAACATTCCCATCCAATACTTTGGCAGAAACGCCCTTCAAGACAACCTGTGCAGGTAAGTCAAGCTCCCCTTCCACACGGCCGTATTGCTTGATCGTGATGGCCTGATGCCCACCCGGAATTGAAGTAGACCAAGGCTTGCCATTGACCGTTCCCGAAAATGAAATTTCCAGTCGCCCACTAAACACAGGCGCATTTTTTGTGGCCTGAATCACCAACACCTGCCATTTTATCTTGGCACCGTTTTGGACATCCGCCTGCAACCCGCGGATAGATACACCATCAACGCCCGATGCCGGTAGCAATTTTTCAAAAAAACCCAGGTCGTCCTTCAAGCTACGGTTATCCAATTCGAGTTGCTTCACTTGCATCAGCAAGCGCTCGTGCGACGCTTTCTCCGCCGTTACAAGGGTTCCCGCCGTATTCGAAATGGATTGCGCCTTGTCCCGCTCATCCTTCGCACCAGCCAACTCAGCGCGCATGTCCGTCAACTCAGTCCGCAAACGCACCAACTCCTCTTTGGAACCTTTCTCCAGACCAGCAATATCCTTGCCAAATTCAAACGCCCAAAGCCCGATCGCAGCACAAAAGCCCAATACGACAGCCAAAGCCGCCCACCGGAACGGCCACGGCAGCGCACTGCGCACCGCCATACGGGGAGCACTAATGGTTAGACGGCGGCGGAGCAGACGAAATCTCATGAAGGGGCGCAGTCTATCAGCCAAACGAAAGAAAGCCGCCAGAACTTGCGCTCTGGCGGCTTCAGAATTTGCAACAGACTGTTGCAGTAGCGAATTAGCGCTTGGAGAACTGCTTACGGCGACGAGCACCGTGGAAGCCGACCTTCTTACGCTCAACTTCGCGCGCGTCACGCGTCACGAAGCCAGCTTTGCTCAGCTCAGGCTTGAGCGTTGCGTCGTAGTCGATGAGGGCGCGGGTAATGCCGTGGCGCACTGCACCCGCCTGGCCAGACTCGCCACCACCGGCCACATTGACCATGATGTCAAAGGTTTCGGCATGGTTAGTCAGCATCAGGGGCTGCTTGCAGATCATGATGGAAGTGCCACGTCCAAAAAACTTGGAGATGTCTTTACCATTCACGACGATTTGGCCGGAGCCTTTTTTCAGGAATACGCGGGCAACGCTGGATTTGCGGCGGCCGGTACCATTGTTCCAATCACCGATCATTTGGCGGCTCCTTGTGCTGCAAGTTTCACTGCGGCATTGGAGATGCCGGCGATTTCCAGGACTTTAGGTTGCTGCGCGGTGTGGGGATGCTCTGCACCGCCGTACACCTTGAGCTTCTTGATCATGGCGTAACCCAGGGGTCCCTTGGGCAACATTCCCTTGACGGCTTTTTCCAAAGCGCGGCCTGGGAACTTGTTCTGCATGTCGCGGAAGTTCGTGGACGAAATGCCGCCGGGGTAACCCGAATGGCGGTAGTACACCTTGTCAATCGACTTGGCGCCGGTGACGCGCAGCTGAGCTGCATTGATGATGACGATGAAGTCACCGGTATCTACGTGAGGCGTGTAAATGGCCTTGTGTTTGCCGCGTAAACGGAGAGCAACTTCGCTGGCTACTCGTCCGAGGACCTTGTCGGTCGCGTCAATCACAAACCACTCGTGCAC
>JAYTRR010000168.1:0-12466 GCA_043746005.1 Burkholderiales bacterium | reverse complement strand
GATTGGCAAGTGCCATAAGTCGGGGGCACCATTTGGCGTCGTCTCGCTGACTGAAGGAAGTGAGGTGCGTCAGCGCAATGCCGGGTCATCCCAAGGAGTGGCTTCCCCTGGGGACGGTTTTGTCAACGAGGTGTTCAACAACGTCGGCACGCTGGCCCACATTACCGAGTTTGCAGTACCGCAGCCCGGCCTGATGGTCATTACCTGCGTTGGCGCGCAGCGTTTTGAGATAGCGCGGCGTGAAAAACTCAAGCACGGTTTGTGGATTGCGGATGTCACTTACCTCTCCGCCGATCAAAGCATCCCCATTCCCGACGATCTGCAACGCACCGCAAATGCCTTGGGCAATGTGATCCAGAGTCTGCAACTGCGCGGCGTGACCGCGGCGCAAATGCCGATGCGCGCACCCTACCAGCTGGATGACTGCAGCTGGGTGGCCAACCGGTGGTGTGAATTGCTGCCTATTCCCCCCGACCTGAAACAGCGCCTGCTGGTGCTGGACAACCCGCTGCTGCGGCTGGAGCTGGTGAGCGATATTCTGGATCGAACGGGTATTGCGACCTGAGTAGGCCCCATGGGTTTCGCCTTTACTGTCGCATCAATGCTTCAATCTCATCCGCCTGTACCGGCACACCACGCGAGATCAGCTCACAGCCCTCGGCCGTGACGATTGCATCGTCCTCAATCCGAATGCCGATGTTGTGAAACTGGGCGGGTACGCCTTCTGCTGGGCGCACGTAGATGCCGGGCTCAACCGTTAGCACCATGCCGCTTTGCAGAATGCGTGCGGGGCGGTCCTTGATGGTCTCGCCGGTGAGCGCATCTTTGCGTTCGCTGATCTGGCCGCGCTGGCTGGGTTCGGTGTAGGTGCCGCAGTCGTGCACGTCCATGCCCAGCCAGTGGCCAGTGCGGTGCATGTAAAACTGGAAATAGGCGCGCTTCTCGATCACGTCTTGCAGGGTGCCGACCTTGTTCTTGTTCAGCAGGCCCAGATCCAGCATGCCCTGCGCCAGCACTTTGACCGTAGCGTCGTGCGGGTCGGTAAAGCGCGCACCCGTTTTGGTGGCTGCCACTGCGGCAACTTGTGATGCCAGCACCAGCTCGTAGAGCGCGCGCTGGGGACCCGTGAATCGGCCATTGGCCGGGAAGGTACGGGTGATGTCGCTGGCATAGCCGTCGAGCTCGCAGCCGGCGTCAATCAGTACCAGTTCGCCGTCGCGAATGGGTGCCGTATCGGCGCGGTAGTGCAGCACGCAGGCATTGGCACCGGCAGCCACGATGGAGCCGTAGGCGGGGTATTGGGATCCGTGCATGCGGAATTCGTGCAGCAACTCCGCATCCAGGTGGTATTCGCGCACATCCTTGCCGTCGCGCAGCATGCGGGCGCTGAGCTGCATGGCGCGGATATGGGCTCCTGCGCTGATCTGCGCGGCGCGGCGCATGGTTGCTTGCTCGCTGGCATCCTTGAAGAGGCGCATTTCGTCGAGTGGGCCGCACAAGTCGCGCTGTTGCTCGGGGCACAGCGCCCCGTAACGCACGCGGCCGCGCACCGGTTGCAGCCATCGGTCCACACGGGTCTCCAGGCCCTTGTGGGTCGCAAACGGGTACCACACCACGTTGCGGTTTTCCAGCATCCTGGGCAGCCGCATGTCCAGCTCGGCTACAGAGTAGGCAGCGTCTACGCCCAACGCCGCAGGCGCAGCATCCGGCCCCAGACGGAAACCATCCCAGATCTCGTGCTCCAGGTCTTTGGGTTGGCAAAACAGGGTGGTTTTGCCGTCACCGGTGATGACCAACCAGGCGTGTGGCTCCGCAAAGCCGCACAGGTAAAAAAAGTAGCTGTCTGAGCGAAACAAAAAATCGCTGTCGCGGTTGCGCTGTTGTTCTTGCGCGGTAGGGATGATGGCGATGCCGTCCTTGCCCAGTTGGGCTGCCAGCGCGGCGCGGCGTTGGGCATACTGGGGAGCAGAGTGGGGTGTGTTCATATGTATTTTGAAAATGTTCAGGCGTTGATTTGTGCCAGTCTTTGGGGGGTGCCGACATCGGTCCAGCTGCCAGTGTAAATCTCGGCGCTCACTTGCTGGTGCGCCATGGCGGCCCGCAACAGCGGAGCCAGCGGTGCATTGATGCCTTGTGGGTTGCCTGTGGGTATATCGCACCATGGCGGCGCAAACAGGGCTGCGCGGTACAGGCCGATGGTGCTGTAGGTGTAGCGGGGTTGTGGGTCATCGGCGGGCAGGCTCAGGGCGAGACCCACGCCGTTGGGTCCGGTCGGGCCCAAGCCAAAGTCGCCACGCGGGTTGTGCTCGGGGTTGGGCACCAGCCAGAGATGCGCCAGCTTGTCGCTGGCTACAAAGCGGGCTACCGCTGCCTGGCCGAACACAAAGTCGGGTGCAAACACGTCACCGGCCAAGACCCAGAAAGCGTCGCCCAGCAGCGGCAGCGCGCGGGCTATGCCGCCCGCGGTTTCCAGAGCGCCGCCAAAATCATGCCCTTCGTGTGAGTAGGCAATCTGCACTCCATCAAGAATATGCTCCTGATTTGATAGCTGCTCGCGCGTATTCGGCGCGGGCTGGAGTGCAAAAGCATTCCCAAATTGCTCCGCAATCCTGTCACCCAGCCAGGCGGTGTTAACCACCAAACTGGCAAAGCCGCCGCGCGCCAGCGCCTCCATGGGCCACTGCATCAGCGGTTTGCCGTGCACGGTCAGCAGGGGCTTGGGCGTGGTGTCCGTCAGCGGGCGCATTCGCTCGCCGCGGCCGGCGGCCAGAATCAGGGCGGCAATGCGGTCGGGTGACGAGGGGGAGAGCGTGGAAGAGGGTGGCGAGGTCATTGACGCCAATTTTGCCTTGTCCATGGAAAGCGTGTGCCGGACTGACCGAACTCCTTGCGCCACCCGGCTAGTCGCCTCACCTCATGGCGAACTCAGCTGAGATCCTGCATTTCAGACGGCAGGTTCTTCCACGTGAAGTCAAATGTCTTTCGCGGTTGTGCGGCTTCCATCGCGGCGCGATCCACCGCGCAGGTCGTTGCAGACACGACGCTGTCAATTAACCTGACGCTTACCAGTGGCTGGATCAACTCGGCCATTCCAGCCAGACCGGCACCACCCAGAATGATCACTTCTACACCGAAGCGACTCGCCGCAGCATTGCAGGCTTGGGCGAGCAGCGTCTGCGCCGCAATGGGGTCTGCTGCCAGTTGCGCACCGCTAGGGGCTACTGTGTGGATACCTGCAAGAAGTTGAGAAAATCCCAGGGCATGGGCCAGGCGCTCCAGAATGGGCACCCACTTGGCTCCACCCGTTACGATGGCAAATCGCCCGGTTCTGGCAGCCTCGGTAAACGACGCTTCTGCGAGCCCCGTGACTGGAATCTGGCTGACTTCGCGCAACGCAAGCAGTCCCGGGTCTCCAAAACAGCCAATCAGCACCGAGTGAAAACGCTCTTTTTGCGGGGACAGAGCACAAGCCCATGCGTCCAGCACCGCGTGGCTGGCCACCGCGTAGCTGGCCTCGCAGGCAATATAGGGGGCGCCAAAGCGCGCGGTACACACGGCGACGGCACTTGTAGGTCCGGCGACGCGCGCGGCGTGCAGTTGGAGCAGTTCGCTGATGGACTGCGAGGTGTTGGGGTTGATGATCAAAACGCGTTTCATACGTCCTCACGCAAGGTCGGCGGCGCTGGGGTTTTCGTCAGGTGTGCCGAACAACGACAGGAGGTCGGGAGCGCCCCAGTCAGGTTGGTTGAACTGCAGTTGCGCTTCCAGCCCCACCAGATGCGTGTGCATCAGGCGCGATGCTTCGTCGGCAAGGCGCAGGCGAATGGCATCCAGCAAAGCGCGGTGCTCGTGGCAGTCGCAGCCACCGGCCCGTGAAGCTGAGCGCAAGTGGCTCACGCCATATGCCATCAAAATCAGCGAAGTGCGCGATACCAGCTCACGCAGCATTCTGCCCATCGTCTGGTGCTGGGACGCGTTCGCAATGTGCAAGTGGAAATCACCGGCCAGTCGAATGGCGCGGTGGTAATCGCCCCGAAAGCGCGCCTCCTCTTCCTGCACGATGCACTGCGTCAACACGTCGAAGTCCGAGGGGTTGGCTTTTTCCATGAAGCACGCAATCAGCGGAGGCTCGATCAGGCGACGTACCTGAAACACTTCGTGCGATTCCTGTTCGGTGGGTTGCGCCACGGTGGCACCGCGATTTGGCGTCAGTGTGACGACCTGCTCGTTGGCCAAGCGCACCAGCACGGGACGGATGCGCGTGCGGGAAACGCCGAACGCAGAGGCCAGGCGGTCTTCACCCAGTTTGGTGCCTGGGGGCAAACGGTGGTCCAGAATCGTAGCGACCATCCGCGCGTAGATATCGTTCTCGGTTAATGCAAAAGATTCAGTCATCGGGTCGCTGTCTTGTTCTTTAGTGCACCACACGCGGATGTTTGGCCAGGGCCATTTGAAATGTCTCAAACGATTGCCTGATCAGTGCTTGATCGATGTCGCAGGCAATTAGAACCAGCTTGGATTGGTGTCTACCGGGGGGCCACGCCTGCAAATGCGATGGTGGATGCACGAGATGTTGAACGCCGTGGATGACAACGGGGGTGTCGCACCCCTGCACATCAAGCAGCCCCTTGATGCGCAGGATCCTGTCACCATGGGACTGCAGCAGCAAGGTAAGCCAGACGCCAAAAACGGTCCAGTTCACGGCATCGTCGAATTCAAGAACAAAGGACTCCACTCCCTGCGCATGCGCGCTGCCGGACGAGCGCGCCAAAGCACGCGATGCACCCAAGGGAGCCCGCTCGAACCACCGCTGCACCTCACGGTCCTTGTTGGCCACAGTAAACACATCTTCGCCCAGTAGTTGCGCTGCGGTTGCGTTCCCTGGGTTCGCATTAACGAGTACTGCACCCGGGTTCAACCGCGACAGATGCGCCTGCAAGACCACAACGTGCGCAGCCTCAACGAGGTCTGCTTTGGTCACGACAATGCGGTCCGCAACAGCAATCTGTTTCAGGGCCTCAGGAAACTTGCGCAGCTGGCTTTCGGCATTCACTGCGTCTACGGTCGTGATCACATTACCTACACGGAAATGGTACTGAATCACCCGTTCATGCATGATGGTGGAGAGCACCGGTGTGGGGTCTGCCAAGCCCGTGGTTTCAATGACCAGTCGGCGAAAACGCGGCACCTGACCGGCTTCACGTTTTTCATACAGCAGGCGTATGGCCGCAGCCAGATCGCCGCGCACGGTACAACAGATACACCCTGACTGCAACAAAACGATGTCGCCTTGCACCGATTCGATCAGGTGATGGTCGACGCCCACTTCACCAAACTCGTTGATGAGAACGGCGCAATTGGAAAATTCGTCACTGCGCAGCATGTGGTTGAGCAAAGTGGTCTTGCCGGAGCCCAGAAATCCCGTCAGGACATTGATCGGTATCCGCTCACTTGGATCCATGGACTTGCCCCAGCTTCATCAGGAATTGAGGGTCCAGTGGATCCATGGCGCGACCTGTCATTTGTAGAGCGCAGCGCCAGACATCGGGCAGACTGTCCACGATCTCCCGTTGACCGGTAGGTCCATTGAGCACAAAGCTGCTCCCCTGCCAGTCATCCAGCTTCAAATGAAGAATTTCCAGCACGCCGTTGGCGACGCGGACTCTTTCCGCCCTTTCGCCGCGCCGCGTAGCCGGCATATCCAATCGCCCCACCCCCGCCGTCCAGTGCTCCGATCCGCCAAGGGTTCCACATAGACCGCACATGGGTACACAGATCTGACGACGGTTTATGTGGCGCGCGGGAAACGCTTGGCGAAATCGTCAGCCATTTCGTTCATGGTGACAAACCGCACGCCAGGGTGTTTGCTCATGTAGGCAAAGAGTCGCTCCAGCATCATCAGAACCTGGGGTCGCCCGGCCACGTCGGGGTGAATGGTGATGGGGAATACGGCGTAATCATTTTCCCGGTAGACCCAGTCGAACTGATCGCGCCACATTTCTTCTAGGTGGCGCGGGTTGACAAAGCCGTGGCTGTTCGGTGCCTTTTTGATAAACATCATGGGGGGCAAGTCGTCCAGATACCAGTTGGCGGGAATCTCGATGAGGCCGGTCTCTACCCCGCGCTGGAGCGGTTTCATCCACGTTTCTGGCTTTTGGGAATAGTCGATCTTGGTCCACGAATCACCCACACGCACATAGTAGGGATGGAAATCGTTGTGCATGAGTGAGTGGTCGTACTTGATGCCTTTTTTTAAAAGCAGTTCGTTGCTGACCCGGGAGAACTCCCACCAGGGAGCCACGTATCCGGTCGGGCGCTTGCCCGACAACTGGGTGACCAGTTCGATGCATTTGTCGAGTACTTCTTCTTCTTGCGAAGGTGTCATGGCGATGGGGTTTTCATGGGTATAACCATGAATACCGATCTCATGCCCCGCATCCGCAACAGCCTGCATTTGCTGGGGGAAGGTCTCTATGGAATGGCCCGGAATGAACCAGGTGGTCTTGATTCCGAAGCGCTCGAACAACTGGAGAAGGCGGGGTGACCCCACCTCGCCGGCAAACAGGCCGCGCGAAATGTCGTCAGGTGAATCTTCGCCCCCATAGGAGCCGATCCAGCCAGCGACAGCATCGACATCCACACCAAAACTACACAATATTTCTTTAGCCATAGGACAGCCTTTTTAAGAGTCAGTGAACGGAATTTGGGTTGGGCATCAGCGACTCCACTGCCAATGCCGCGGCCAGTAAGGCGTCATCGTGTCCCCATGGGGCTGATACCAGCAGGCTGGTCGGGAGCCCCTGACGATCCATACCCATGGGCAGAGCGACCCCACACCAATCCAGAAAATTTCCAAACAAGGTGTTGCGCAGCGTCAAGAGGTTCGTGCGATGAAACAGCGCAGAATCAGCCTCGAGAGGCGCTAGCTCCGGTGCGACATGCGCCACGGTCGGCATCAGCACCAGTGCACCATTCAGACCCTGCGCAACAGCTGCGGCCAGTCGTGTGCGTCCCGCCTGAATTTCCAGCAAGTCCAGCGCCATCATGGTTTTGCCGCGCGCGATCCGGCTCACCACCCGCGCATCCACCCTGGCTTTGTCAGCGCTTTCCATCCAGTGTTGGTGGTGTCGGTAGGATTCAGCTGCAGCAAGGGTGCCGTGTGCCAGCGTCAGGCGCTGCACTTCATCGAGTTCCGGCATGGGTCGCCGCTCAATTTGGGCGCCCGCTTTTGCCAACTGCTGCAGGGCGGCTTCGAAGTGTGCCGCAACGTCAGGTTCCAGTTCATTCAGCACGACCGTGGTGGGAACCACCAGTCGCATCCCGACCAAAGAACTTGCTTGAATGGCGACGATGGGTGCTCCGCGCAGGGCGGCGTCAAGGGCGACGCAGTCGGCCACTGAATGGGCCAAGGGGCCGACAGAATCAAGGCTCTCACTTAGTGGGAAAACACCAGTCTTGTCGATTCTTCCGGTGCTGCTCTTAAAGCCGACCAGTCCGTTGAAGGCTGCAGGCACGCGCACGGAACCGCCAGTGTCGGTGCCTATGCCCACAGGAACCAGTCCGCGGGCAACCGCCACCGCCGTACCACTGGATGAGCCACCCGGGACGCGCACGGGGCCCGTGCTGTAAGGGTTGGCAGGCGTGCCAAAGTGAGGGTTCAGTCCAAGGCCGGAGAAGGCGAACTCTGACAGATTGGTTTTGCCGATGCTGACCATGCCACAGTCTTTCAGGCGGGACGCCACGAGGCAATCGTGGGCCGCCACGGGGGCATTGCGCCGGAGGATTGATGCGGCCGTGGTGATCGTGCCTTCGAGGTTAAAGAGGTCTTTCCACACCAGGGGCACGCCGTCGAGTGGGCCCAGCGGGCATTGATCCCGGTAGCGCTGGGTGCTGGCTTGGGCTTCCCTGCGTGCGCGCTCTGGCGTCAGGGTGATAAAGATCGACGGATCGGACAACGCGCAAGCTTCGAGGGCCTGTTCGGTAACCTCCGCAGGAGTGGTTTGACCGTTGGCATAGGCTTGAGCCAACGCAAGCGCTGTTGAAAAAGCGGGTACGGAGGTCATCTTCTGCCTGCAGCAGCTTTTCGGCGGTTGAGTAAGGCAGCCAGACCCACTGCGGCACCGAGAACCACAAATGAGACGACCGTCGTTACCGTGCCAAGCGCATAGATGGACGGTGTGGTGACGGTGGTGGTCAAGCCCTGGAGTTCAAGGGGGAGCGTGTTGACATCGCCGATGGCCTGCGATGTTCGCGCAATTTCATCCCAGCTCAAGGTAAAACCGAACATTCCGATGCCCACAATGGAGGGGGCGATCAGCGGTAGCACCACGTAACGGAAACTCTGCCAGGGTGTTGCACCCAGATCGCGAGCAGCTTCCTCATAGGCCGGATTGAATCGGTTGAACACGGCAAACATGATCAGCAACCCAAACGGCAGCGTCCAGGTCAGATGCGCGCCCAGTGCCGACGTAAACAGGCCCAAGGCGGATCCGTAGCTTTCCAACGCGTCGGTCATCCCAAGCAGTTCGAGCAGCTTCTTTACTCCCGTATCGAGCAGTCTGAACTCCAGCCCGATACCCAGTGACACAATGATGGAGGGCATGATCAAGCTCGCCACCACCACATAAAAAAGTGCGTTTCCGCCCACCAGCTTTTTGCGAAACGCCAGCCCCGCCAGAACTGAAAGCACAACGGTAAACGCCATGACGGCGAAACCCAGTCCCAGGGACCGCTTCAGGGCAGCACCAATATCCACCACCCCCAGCCCATCGGCCAGTTTGTAAAACCAGTGTAATGACAGTCCGCGCATGGGGAAAGTCAAACCCCCTTCGGGACCCTGAAAGCTGAGCACCACGATGACCAGCATCGGCCCATACATAAAGATTACAAACAGCGCAAAAAAGGCTGAAAGCAACCAGAAACTGCCGGAGCGATTGTCGCGATTCATGTCAAAGTTCCTTGCGGATATCAACCAGCCGGGTCAAGCCCCAAATGATCATCAGTACCAGCGTCAACAGAATCACGGCGTTAGCGGCCGCCAGCGGGAACTGGATGTAGGAGGTCTGCACCTGAATGATTTTTCCGATGGACGCAATCTGTTGCCCGCCCATCACGCCGACCGTAACGAAGTCGCCCATGACGATGGTGATCACGAAGATGGAGCCAATGACGATTCCCGTGCGGGATAAAGGCACGATGACATTCCATAGCGTTTGCCAGCCCGATGCCCCGCTGTCACTGGCGGCCTCGATGAGGCTGCGGTCGATGCGCATCATGGAGTTGAAAATGGGCACGATCATGAACATGGTGTACAGATGCACGAACGCCAGCACCACAGAAAAATCCGAAAAGAGCAACCACTCCACGGGTTGATCCACCAGGCCCAGGCCGACCAGTCCCTGGTTAACCAGACCGTTGCGTCCCAACAGCGGCACCCAAGAAATCATGCGTATGACGTTGGAGGTCCAGAAGGGAATGGTGCACAGCACGAACAACAGCGTTTGTACGTTGGGTGAGCGCACATGAAACGCGACAAAGTACGACACCGTGAAGCCAATCACCAGTGTGATAAGCCACACAAGAAAGCAGAACTTGAAAGTGGAAACATACGTCTTCAGGGTGACGCACATTTCGCTGGCATTGCCGCAACCGTCAAAAATGGTGAAGTAGTTTTTGAAGGTGAAGTCTGGCAACAATTCATACTCGGTGAAGCTCCAGAAGCTCACCATCAGGATCAGCACCAAGGGCAGTAAAAAGAACAGTACGAACACGAGGGATAGAGGCGCAGCCTGCCACCACGCGCCCGAATTGCCCGGTGTGGCCTGGAGGGGTTGGTAGTTCGGGGTGGTGGCAGGTGCGCTCATTTTGGGGAGACTGGGTGCAGGTCAGGCGGCAACAAACTCATTCCATTTTTGGACCATGTAGGTGTTCTCGTCCATCAGAGCATTCCAGCAGGCGACTGCTCCCATGCGTTGCTCATAACTGCCACCATCGCGCAGTTCGCCGGTTTTGGCCAGCAGGTCACCTTGTGGGCTCTTGATGTCCTGCGTCGCGGGTTTGCCTTCCATCCAGTAGGCCCATTCGTAGGCCTCCATCTTGGACTTGGCCGTCTCCAGCACCGCGCTGTAATAGCCCTGGCGGTTCAGATAGGCACCAGCCCAGCCGTCGAGGAACCAGTTGATGAACTCGTAGGCGCCATCCAGCTTGCGTCCTGACAACGTGGTTGGTAGACCAAAGCCCGACGCCCACGACCGGTAGCCCTCTTTGAGTGGCTGGAATGTGCACGCTACGCCCTTGGTTCGCACGGCGGTTACGGCAGGAGACCACATCGACTGGATCACGACCTCGCCAGAGGCCATCAGGCTTACTGATTCGTTAAAGTCCTTCCACAAGCTGCGGAACTGGCCTTGCTTCTTGGCTTCAATCAGCGTTTTGATGGTGAGGTCGATTTCCTTCTTGGTCATGTTCCCTTTGTCCGGGTACTTGTAAATGCCCATGGCTTCGACAACCATGGCAGCGTCCATGATGCCGATCGACGGAATGTTCAGGATCGAGGCCTTGCCCTTGAACTCGGGGTTCAGCAACTCTGCCCATGACGAAATGGGCCGCTTGATCAGGTCAGGACGAATGCCCAATGTGTCTGCGTTGTAAGTTGTAGGGATCAGCGACATGTACTGTGTCGGGCTCGTGGCAAACACCTTGCTTTTTTCGCCCTCGAGAAAGATGACTTTCTTGGGTGCAGTTCCTTGGTCACCAATCATTTTTCCAGCGACCTTACCGGTTGTGAACACAGACGTAATCTTGTCAGCGTTCTTGATGCGCTTGGTGTCGATGCCTTTGATGTTGCCGGTGGGGACGAGCTTCTTGAGCTGGAAATATTCAGAGTCGAGCAGGTCAAAGCTGTTGGGCGCCGTAATGGCGCGTTTGCTCACATCATCAGTCGTCACCGCCACATACTGAATCGTGATCCCTGTGTCCGCCTTGAACCTCTCGGCAATGGCCTTGTCCTGGTTTACGGCAGTGCCCAGGTAGCGCAGGACGATCGGCTCAGAAGAGTGAACCGCCGGGAAAATGCCGGCTGCCAAAATGCCTGCGGTGCCCTTGAGGAGGGATCGACGGGCTACCAAAGCATTGAGTGGAAGTTGTTTTTCCGAAGGGGTGTCAGACATAGTGAAAGCTCCTTGTGGCGTGGTGAAGTCTTCTGTTGAAGACGGGTTGAGAAAATCAGGCGAAAAGCAAGCAAGTTGAGAATCAGCCGACAAGGCCACCCGAATGCAATGGGTGCGCTGCCTCGGGGGCCCATGACAGTTGTACGGTTTCGCCCAGTGCGTAAGGGCGGGACGCAAAAGTGGCTTCGGGAACCATGACGGATAGTTCGGCAGTACTTGCTGCGTTCTGCGTGACCCCTGGGTTCTGCAGGCCCACCAGCACATAGGTGCCTTGGTATTCGACGTCTGTGATCGTGGCGTCGCGGTTGCGTGTGGCGTCGGAGGGCTCGGAGCCGGCGGTGCGTATCAGAATGCGATCGGTACGCACCCCGATTTTCCCTTGCGGCGTATCCATGATGTTGTGTCCACCCATGAAACGGGCTACAAACTCGCTCACCGGGCGGTTGTAGATTTCGTGGGGCGAGCCCATCTGTTCAATCTTTCCATGGTTCATCACCACCATGCTGTCGGCCAGAGCCATCGCCTCTTCCTGGGAATGTGTCACATGGATGAAGGTGAGTCCCAATTCCTTTTGCCAGCGGCGCAATTCGGCTCGCATCTGGATACGCAAAAACGGGTCCAGCGCAGACAAGGGCTCGTCCAGTAGCAGCACTTTGGGTTGTGTGATCAGTGCCCGCGCCAGCGCCACGCGTTGCTGCTGGCCGCCCGAGAGCTCTGCGGGCTTGCGATCGGTCAGGCTCCCCATGGCGACCCTCTCCAGTAAATCACCCGCTTGCATGTGGCGCTGCTTCTTGGCTACGCCTTTCATCTTCAGACTAAAGGCAACGTTGTCCAGCGCCGAGAGGTGTGGGAACAAGGCGAAACTCTGGAACATCATCGCTGTGCCCCGTTCGGCCGCCGGCAGGTTGGTGATGTTCCGGTTTTCCAGCAGGATATCGCCCGCACTCACGGACTCGTGTCCGGCCACCATGCGCAGCGTCGTGCTCTTGCCACATCCCGACGGGCCTAGCAGGCAGCAGTAGCTCCCACTGGCGACGCGCAGATTAATGTTGTCCACTGCAGGTTTGCCGGGGCCATATTGCTTGCTCAGGCCTATGACTTCAATGGCGTTGGCGGTTGGGGCTGCTGCATTCATACCTTGACATACGCAAAGGACGTGCCAGCCTTTGTATGCAATTTAGTGGCAGCGTGTACGCAAAGTGCCCTTGTATTGTGCTGCGCTGCACCGCATCAGGGCGCACCGTATCGATTCGGTTCTAATCTGGAAGGGCCAGTGCCAAGCCGTCACTGCGCGGATC
>JAYTRR010000167.1:0-4106 GCA_043746005.1 Burkholderiales bacterium | reverse complement strand
GTTTTTGACCGAGTTGTCGCCGGCGTGGCTCAAGCGGCCACTGGGCACGGCCATTGAGCTGCTGGCTGCCGTTCCTTCCATCGTTTACGGCATGTGGGGCTTGCTGGTCTTTGGACCCGTGCTCGCAACCTATGTGCAGCAGCCTTTACAAGCGGCCTTCGCGGGGGTGCCTTATCTGGGTGCGTTTGTATCCGGTCCACCCGTCGGTATCGGTATTTTGTCCGCTGGCATTATTCTGGCCATCATGATCATTCCTTTCATTGCTGCGGTGATGCGGGATGTGTTCGAGGTGACACCTCCGCTGCTCAAGGAGTCCGCCTACGGGCTGGGCGCCACTACCTGGGAGGTGGTGTCCAAAGTGGTGTTGCCGTATACCAAGTCCGGTGTCATCGGCGGCATCATGCTGGGTCTGGGTCGCGCAATTGGTGAGACCATGGCTGTGACCTTTGTGATCGGTAATTTCAACCAGCTGGATTCTCTGAGTCTGTTCCAGGCCGCCAACAGCATTACCTCGGCGCTCGCCAATGAGTTTGCCGAGGCAGGTGAGGGCCTGCACCAGGCCTCACTGATGTATTTGGGGCTGGTTCTCTTCTTCATCACTTTCGTGATCCTGTCGCTTTCCAAGCTGTTACTTGCACAGCTGCGCAAAAACGAAGGAGCCAAAACATGAGCGCGTCCGCACACCAACTCCGGGCTGCCAAATTTGCCCATCGCAAGCGCGTCAATCAGCTTGCGACGGGTTTGGCCCTGTCCGCGATGGCCTTTGGGTTGTTCTGGTTGTTCTGGATTCTCTGGGAAACGGTACGACTGGGCATTGGTGGAATGGCAATTGCCACCTTCACCCAGATGACACCTCCTCCCAACGATGAAGGCGGTCTGGCCAACGCGATTTATGGCTCATTTGTCATGGTGGCACTGGCGACCGGTTTGGGTACCCCCATCGGCGTCATGGCAGGCATTTATCTGGCCGAATTCGATACCAAGAGCTGGTTGGCCTCGTTGACGCGCTTTGTGAATGATATTCTGCTGTCGGCACCGTCCATTGTGATCGGGCTTTTTGTCTACGCGGTGGTGGTCTCGCGCTTCAAGTCCTTCTCTGGCTATGCCGGTGTGCTGGCATTGTCGTTGCTGGTGATTCCAGTGGTCATTCGCACCACGGAAAACATGCTGCAATTGGTTCCCCCCGGTCTGCGTGAGGCGGCTTACGCCCTCGGTGCTCCCAAATGGAAGGTCATCCTGAGCATTACGCTCAAGGCCGCCAGGACCGGTGTGATTACCGGCGTCTTGCTGGCGGTGGCCCGCATTGCGGGTGAGACAGCACCGCTGTTATTCACGGCTCTGAGCAACCAGTTCTGGACCAGTAGCCTCAGCGAGCCCATGGCGAGCTTGCCGGTGACGATCTTCAAGTTTGCCATGAGCCCCTATGAGAACTGGCAGAAGCTGGCATGGGCTGGCGTCTTCATCATTACTGCGGCGGTTTTGGCTCTGAACATTCTGGCCCGGGTACTGACCCGTACCAAGATCTAAACGCTTTTGTAGTCATTCATCTGAAAAGACATTCCATGCTGAACACCTCTACTGCAGCCGAAAGAACCAAAATTTCGGTTAAAGACCTGAATTTTTATTACGGAAAATTCCATGCCCTGAAAAGCATCAACCTGGAAATTCCGGAAAAAAAGGTCACCGCGTTCATCGGACCTTCTGGCTGTGGCAAGTCCACCCTGCTGCGCGTCTTTAACCGCATGTTCGAGCTCTATCCCGAGCAGCGGGCGGAGGGGCAGATTCTGCTGGATGGTGAAAACCTGCTGACCAGCAAGGAGGACGTTGCCCTTCTGCGTGCCAAGGTTGGGATGGTGTTCCAGAAGCCGACCCCGTTTCCCATGTCGATTTTCGACAACATTGCGTTTGGTGTGAAGTTGTTCGAGTCGCTCAACGCCACAGATATGGAAGAGCGGGTGGAGTGGGCCTTGCGCAAGTCTGCTCTGTGGGGTGAGGTCAAGGACAAGCTTCACCAGAGCGGCTCCAGTCTGTCGGGCGGACAGCAGCAGCGCTTGTGCATTGCGCGCGGCATCGCGATCAAACCGGAAGTGTTGTTGCTGGACGAACCCTGCTCGGCGCTGGATCCCATTTCCACCGCCAAAGTGGAGGAACTGATCGTTGAGTTGAAGAGCGACTACACGGTAGTGATCGTGACCCACAACATGCAACAGGCCGCCCGCTGCAGTGACTACACGGCGTATATGTACTTGGGCGATCTGGTGGAGTTTGGTGCAACCGAACAGATGTTTTTCAAGCCCACCCGCAAGGAAACAGAAGACTATATAACAGGCCGTTTTGGCTAAGAGGAAGCACCATGCCCGATAAACATTTATCTACCCAATTTGACAGCGAACTGACCTCCGTTTCTTCCCAGGTGATGGAGCTTGGCGGATTGGTGGAGTCGCAGATTCGACGCGCCATCTACGCGCTGTCGCATTTCAGTGTGGAAGTCGCCAACGAGGTCTCGGAAAACGAAGCACGTGTGAACGCCATGGAGATTGAGATCGATCGCGATCTCTCCTCTATCATTGCCCGTCGTCAGCCTACCGCACGTGACCTGCGCCTGTTGATCGCGATCTCCAAGACTACCGCCAACCTGGAGCGGGTGGGCGATGAGGCCGAGAAAATTGCGCGCATGGTGCGCTCGATCATTCAGAGTGGGGCGCCACGTGCCTTGCCCTCTCTGGAGCTGCGTGTTGCGGCGGATCTGGCATCTGGCCTATTGAACAAGGCACTTGACGCATTTGCCCGCCTGGACACGGCGGCAGCGGTGTCGATCTTGAAGGAAGACGACCTGATCGACGCCGAGTTTGACGGCTTTGTGCGCAAGCTCATCACCTACATGATGGAAGACCCGCGCATGATTTCGCCCAGCCTGGACTTGCTGTTCCTCGCCAAGGCCATCGAGCGCATCGGAGATCACGCAAAGAACATTGCCGAGTTCATTATTTACGTGGTGAAGGGCGAAGACATACGGCATACCACGATGGAAAAAATTGAATCGGTGGTGAAATGAGAACTATGCCCACTGTTCTGGTGGTGGAGGACGAGTCTGCAATCGCCGAGCTCATCGCCGTGAACCTGCGACACAATGGGTTTCGTCCAATTTGGGCGATGGACAGTGTCACTGCCCAGCGCGAAATGAATGCTGCGCTACCGGACCTGATTTTGCTTGACTGGATGCTGCCGGGCGAGAGTGGTTTGGTGCTGGCCAAGCGCTGGCGCGCCGACCCGCGGACCCAGGCTGTGCCTTTGATCATGCTGACGGCAAGGGGCGACGAATCCGACCGCGTGGCGGGCCTGGATGCGGGGGCTGACGACTATATCGCCAAGCCGTTTTCCACGAAAGAGTTGCTGGCCCGAATCCGTGCCGTGCTCAGGCGCCGCACCCCGGAACAGGTCGGAGAGGTCATTACGATTGGGGCGCTTGTACTTGACCCCGCGACCTACCGCGTGTCCTTTGAAGAGCGGCCCTTAAAACTGGGTCCCACGGAGTTCAAATTGCTGCACTACCTGATGGGTCACTCCGAGCGCGTGCACAGCCGGGCGCAACTGCTGGACAAAGTATGGGGCGACCATGTGTATATCGAAGAGCGCACGGTGGATGTCCACGTGAAGCGTCTTCGTGAAGCATTGGCCCAAGCCGGGTCGATGGTGGAAACCGTCCGGGGAGCAGGCTACCGTTTGACAGCGAATCCTGTGCCTGCAATGCCGGTGACCGAAAAAGCGGGCGTTTGACACATCTTGCAAGCGCGCATGCTCTGGAGATTTCTCTCTTTTGTCCTGTTCCAGGCTGTGGCGGCAGGCTTCGGGTGGTATTGGGCGTCGACGGGCAATCAAGTCGTTGAAGCACTGGTTTTGGCACTGTTGGGCGGCTACCTCTGGTTGCTGGTGGATGCGGTGCGCGGAGTGCGTTTGTTGCGCTGGCTGCGCGAGGGAACAATCTCCGATGTTGCCTTGGGTAGCGGGTTGTGGGGTGAAGCGTCGGACCGCATTCGCCGTCTCGTTCGTGCCCGTGAGCGGATTACGCTTGAAAGCGAAACTCGCCTTCAGGATTTTCTGGCTGC
>JAYTRR010000166.1:0-12475 GCA_043746005.1 Burkholderiales bacterium | reverse complement strand
TTTGCGAAATCATGGGGAATGCGCACAACCTGCCTTTGCATCTGGCGGTGACCTTGGGACTTCCTGCGGCCTTGCTCCTGTGTGGCGGTGGGACTTGGCTGGTGTGGCGCGCCAAGCCCTGGCAAGAAACCGATGCCACGCGGCAAATGGCTTGGGGGGTGCTAGCGGTGATAGGGCTGCACAGCCTGCTGGAGTACCCGCTGTGGTACGGCCCGTTTCAAATGGCGGTGGGGCTTTGTCTGATGCTGCTGTGGGTGCCACGGACGCAAGTCAAACCGATTCTAGGGTCGATGACAGACTCAAAAAATATGCAAAATTGGCCTGTGGAGCAATCAATACGTGCATGGGCAGCTATTATTTTGCTAGCGACTATGGGCTACGCCGCGTGGGACTACCATCGCATCAGCCAAATCTACTTGCCCGTCGCGCAGCGCTCAGCGGCCTACAAAGAGCACACGCTGGAAAAAATCCGCAGTTCCTGGTTATTTCAAAACCAGGTGCAGTTTGCTGAACTGATGACCACGCCGTTGACACGTGATAACGCCATGCAGCTCAACGCCATGGCGCATGGCTTGTTGCATTATTCGCCCGAAGCCCGCGTCGTGGAGACCTTGATTGACAGTGCACGGCTGCTGGGGCGCGAGGATGAAGCCCAGTTCTTTGCCTTGCGTTACCGTGCGGCCTACGCTAAGGGGCTACAAAACTGCCCGACTTGCCTCCGTGTTTCTCCAGCAAAGTGATGCCCGTCATGGTCATGCCACGGTCCACGGCCTTGCACATATCGTAAATCGTGAGCAGAGCCACTTGCACGGCGGTCAGGGCTTCCATCTCCACGCCGGTCGGGCCAACGGTTTCGACCGTGGCCGTGCAGCTCACATGGCTGGGCTGGCTGGCCGTGGCGTGGTGGGTTGCAAACGCCAGCGCCACGCGTGTCAGCGCTAATGGGTGACACAGCGGAATCAGGTCACTGGTTTTCTTGGCGGCCTGAATGCCTGCGATGCGGGCAATGCCGATGACATCGCCCTTTTTAGCCGTGCCGGATTCGATCAGGGCCAGCGTAGCCGGCAACATCTCAATGCGACCGGTAGCAATACCAATGCGGTGGGTGCGGGCCTTGGCGGCCACGTCCACCATGTGGGCCTGACCTTGGGCGTCGAAGTGGGTTAAAGAACTCATGTGAAAATCTGATCTTAAGGTGTGCTGGACAGGCTCATCGCCAAGCGACGTTCACGGTCATGGGCGCATGGATAAACGGTCACGGATTATGACCATCTTATGAGGATGATAAAAATGGGCTTAATTTTCTGGAGGGATCGACTGCGTGCCAGTGGCATCCATCTCGTTATCAGTTTGGGCATTGCGCTGCTGGCGGCGCTGCTGGTGTTTGCGCTTTGGTATCCCTACCCTTACCGTGAAATCTCAGGCGGACGAGAGCTATTTTTGATTGTCGTGGTGGTTGACGTCATGCTCGGCCCCTTGATCACACTAGCGGTCTTTAATCGTGCCAAACCCAAAGCTGAGTTGCGCCGTGATCTGGCCCTGGTGGGCCTGCTTCAGCTGGCCGCGCTGGGCTATGGCCTGTGGACGGTGTTTGTGGCCCGACCCGTGCACCTGGTGTTCGAGTACGACCGTTTTCGCGTGGTGCACGCCGTTGATATTCCGCCTGAACTGATTCAGCAGGATCGATCCGGGGTTGAGGCCTTGCCACTGAATGGCCCGACCTTGTTGGCCTTGCGCCCGTTTCGAGATAGCAACGAGCAAATGGAGGCCACAATGGCTGCCCTACAGGGGGTGTCACTCAGTGCTCGGCCCCATCTCTGGCAGCGCTATTCACAGGCCAGTCCACAGGTGCTGCAAGCCGCCAAGCCCGCATTGACGCTGATGACACGCTTTCCGACCCAGGCGGCACTGATCAATGCCGCAGTTGCTCAGACCAAGTTGCCAATAGAGGCGCTGGTTTACCTGCCCTTGATCAGCCGCCAAACGGCTTGGACTGTGTTTCTTGATCCCGTCACGGTTGAGCCCTTGGCTTATTTGCCGCTGGATTCATTTTGAACCGTTAATCCATCGCTTGACTTGTTCTGTCCAGTCCCCAGACTCGACCACAGCGCCGCCAGCAAAATCAGCGCACCGCCACCCAAGGTTTGGGGTGTCAACTCGCCCGCCCCCAGCAGCACCGCCGAGGCGCTGGCAAACAAAACTTCGGTCAGCATGATGAGTGAGGTGGTGCTGGCGCTCAGGCGCGCTGCACCGTATTGCAGAGCCAGGTTGCCCGCTAAAAATGCCAGACTGAGCAGCACGGCAATGAGCACCCAAGCCGGGGTTGGCGCGGGCGGGGCACGCAACACACCCAGGCCCAGGCCCACCAAGGCGGCTGCCGTGGCGGCAATGACACCGCCCGCGAACATGGCCAGGATGCGCGTGGGCTCGGGCGTGTGGTGAAGTTTGCGCAGCAAAATATTGGTCAGGGCAAAACAAAAGCCTCCCATGATGGCCAGCCAATCCGTCAAGCCCTCGGGCACGGGCCAGGGCGAGTCGGCAGTTTTAAGCACCAGCACCAGGCCCATCAGCGCCAGGGCTAGGCGCAGCAGGGACGCCCGGCTGGGTCGCTCACCCAGCAGCGGCCAGGCCAGCAACATGACCCAGACCGGCATCAGGTAAAACAGCAGCACCGCACGTACCACGTCGCCTTGAGTCACCGCCCAGTTGAAGCCCACATTGGTCAAGCCGGAGGCGAGTGCCAAGCCCCACAGCCAGGGCGTCTGGGTCAGGCCGCGCCAGGCATGGGGGCGTACGCACAGCAGGCAGGTCAATGAAAAAATAAAAACGATGGCGGTGGCCCACAAAGGGTGCAGACCGTGTTGTGCCAGTGCGCGCAAGGGCCACCAAGATACGCCCCAGATCAGCGCGTTGAAGACCAGGGCCAGGGCGGCCAAGAGCGCGGGGCTGCAAGCGCCGCGCAGGGTGTTGGGCAAGTTCGACAAAGGCCGAAACAATTGACGCCGGATGAATGCACGCCTCAACCGTGCAGGTTGTCGTTGCGGGCGATGTTGAGCAAGTGCTCGACTTCTTCTGCGTCGTTGATGCAGTTGCGGGCATGCCAGCGTTTGATGACCCACATGAACCCGGCCACAACAAGTCCAAAGGCCGTGATAGCCCCGCAGGCCGACAGGCCCATGCCGGTCGACAGGCTGTAAAACGCGCCCAGGCCGAGGATGCAAGCCTGCTCGTTGAAGTTTTGCACGGCGATGGAGCGGCCCGCACCCATCAGGTTGTGGCCTCGGTGTTGCAGCAAAGCGTTCATGGGAACCACCAAAAAGCCACCCAAGCCACCCAGCAACACCAGAAATGGTGCCGCCACCCAGACGTTGGTGATGAAGTTGAGCAAAATCACCAACACCCCCATGGCGATGCCCAGGGGCATGACCAAGGGGGCGTGTTCCAGCTTCATGCGCATGGACGCTACCACCGCACCGACCGCGGTGCCAATGGCCACAACGCCCACCAATGACGAGGCCTGCGTCACGCTGTAGCCCAAGGCCGCAGCGGCCCACGCCAGCACAATGTAGCGCAGGTTGCCGCTCACGCCCCAAAACAGCGTGGTGGTGGCCAAGGAAATCTGCCCCAGCTTGTCGCGCCACAGGCGGGAATTGCAAGTCCAGAAATCGGGCAACAGCTCCAGCAGACGCTTGGGCATAGGTCGCATTTCGACGCCGGTGTGCGGGATGCGGGTGTTGAACCAGGCGGCCAGGATGTAGATAAAAATCAGCACGCTGATGGCGGCCTCGGGCGCGGTGTCAACGCTGGTGGTGATCAAGGGCAGGTCAATGGACAAAAGCATGCTGGAGACCTGTATTCCCACCAGTTGTCCACCCAGCAGCACACCCAGAATGATGGAGGTGATGGTCAGCCCCTCGATCCAGCCATTGGCCCGCACCAGTTGGGAGGCGGGCAGCAACTCGGTCAGGATGCCGTACTTGGCGGGTGAATAAGCCGCTGCGCCCAGGCCCACAATGGCATAGGCCATCAGCGGGTGAGAGCCAAACAACATCAGCAGGCAGCCCACGATCTTGATGCTGTTGCTGTACAGCATGACCTTGCCCTTGGGTTGCGAATCGGCATAGGCCCCGACGAAGGGCGCGAGAATCACATAGAACAGGGCAAACATGGGCACCAAGGCCGCCTGCTGCCATTCGGCGGCACCGCCGCTGCGCAGCAATTGCACGGCACCAACGAACAAAGCGTTGTCTGCCAGCGAGCTGAAAAACTGCGCTGACATGATGGTGAAAAAACCACGTTTCATTGTCTTTAGACGGCCTCCAGTGTGACTGACGGCAGGGTATTTGTAATGAGAATCCAAACGACAACGGGTTATAGCATGCCCGTCCCTGTCAAAATCAAGGGCATACCCTGCTCTACTCACTCGCAATGCCCCGTCCCATCCAGGCCACCATCCACACTGAGGCGCTTCGCCACAACCTCATGCGCGTGCGCCAAAGCGCACCCGACGCGCGCGTCTGGGCCGTCGTCAAGGCCAACGCCTACGGCCATGGTCTGGCGCGTGTGTTTGAAGGACTGCGCGGGGCCGACGGTTTTGCCCTGCTGGATTTGGACGAGGCGGCAACGCTGCGCGGCCTGGGCTGGCGCGGGCCGATACTTTTGCTCGAGGGCGTGTTCGAGCAACGCGACCTGGAGCTGTGCTCACGCCTGGATCTGTGGCACACCGTGCACTGCAACGCGCAGATCGACATGCTTGCCACGCACAAGACCCATGTGCCGCACCGCATCTTTCTCAAGCTCAACAGCGGCATGAACCGCCTGGGCTTTGCCCCCGCGCAATTCCGTGCAGCGTGGGCGCGGCTCAATGTGCTGCCGCAGGTGGAAGAAATTTCGCTGCTCACGCACTTCAGCGATGCGGATGGTGATGCTGGAATTTCTCAGCAGCTCGCCGTCTTTGAGCGCATCACGCAAGACCTGCCGGGCGAGCGTTCCTTGAGCAATAGCGCCGCCATCCTGCGCCACATGGGCGGCCCTGAATCCAGCTTGAACTCCGACTGGATTCGCCCCGGCGTCGTGCTCTATGGGGCCTCGCCCGACCACCCCGAACACAGCGCCGCCGACTGGGGCCTGCAGCCCGCCATGAGCCTGCGCTCACGCATCGTTGCCACGCAAACGCTGGCAACAGGTGACACGGTGGGTTACGGCTCCACCTTCCGCGCTCCCGCGCCCATGCGCATCGGCGTGGTGGCCTGCGGCTATGCCGACGGCTACATGCGCAGCAGCCCTGGTACGACAGAGCACGGCACACCGGTGCTGGTCAACGGCGTGCGCACGCGCACAGTCGGCCGCGTCAGCATGGATCTCATGACGGTGAACTTGACCCCTGTGCCCGACGCGGATATTGGCAGTGAAGTCACGCTGTGGGGCCAATCCAGCGATGGCGCGCTGCTGCCGATTGATGAAGTCGCCGCTGCGGGTGGCACCATTGGCTATGAGCTGATGTGTGCGCTGGCGACTCGGGTGCCGGTGGTGGTATAGGTTCAGGCGCGTTTCCTCAACCCCAGCCCCATCACCGCCCCCACCACCAGCAGCGCCCCAACGATTTGAACCAGTGCAATGGTCTGACCCAGGACGAGCCAGGCCAGCACCAGCGCGAAGACCGGTTCCACATTCATGATGGCCGAGTTGCCTGCTACGCCCAACTTGGGTAGCACGGTGAACATCAGGGTGAAGCCGGTGCCGTAGAGCAGGGTCAGCGCGATCAGCCCACCCCAGCCCGCCATCACCTGCGGCAGGTGAAAGCCGCCTTGGCTCGCCCCGCTGACGAGCGCCACCAGCGCGGCCAGCCCCAAGGTGCAGACGGTGCGCACGCGACCATCCAGGTCGGTGGTTTCGTGTTGCGTCACCACCAGGGCCAGACCAAACGAGGCCGCTGCCGCCAAGGCAAAGGCCACGCCCGCACCGATGCTTTGCCACTGGCCCGTCGTGCCCAGACCTGAGCTTGCGCCCAGCACATCCAGCGCCAGTGCCAAGCCGAGCAGAATCACCGGCATCGCCAGCAACATGGCGCGCTCAGGGTGCTGGCGGTACAGCAGCCGGTTCCACAGCGCCGTCCACAGGGGGTAGGTGTTAAAGGCCAGCAGCGCCAGCGCCACGGGCAGGCGCGCCACCGCCGAGTACAGGCACAGGCTTTGCACACCGATCAGCAGGCCGATGAAGGGCAGAGCGCGTTTGTGGCGGGCTTTGAAAGCCAGTGGAACGCCTTGTAAAAAAATCAAGATGCCAACGATCAACACCGTGACGGTGCTGCGAAACAGCACCGCTGTGGCCACGTCCACGCCGTTATTGAACGCAATGCGCGCGGCCACATGGTTGGCCCCCATCAGGCAGGCGATGAGCAACAGGGTGGCAAAGGCGGCGCCGCTGATGGCGCGCGTGTTCGTTTTGAGTGTCAATAGGGCCTCCAGATTAATGAATACGTACGTAAGCAGCTATTAAATAAATAGCGGATCGTGATCAATCAATACAAGCCCTGCACCTGCGCCATCAGCCTCGTCAGGCCCAGCAGCGCATCGGTCTGCGGCGTGGGCACGCTGGTGAGTTGCCCGAGTTCGCGCACGGCCCCAACCAGCGCGTCCAGCTCAATCGGCTTGCTGTTCTCCACGTCTTGCAGCATCGAGGTTTTGAAGGCCCCGAGCTTGAGCGTCACCGCATGACGATCGTCCGGGCTTTGCGCAATGGGCAGGCCCAGGCGCGTGCCGATCGCGTTGGCTTCCAGCATGACTTGCGAGCAAAACGCGCGCACCAGCGGGTCGGCCAGGGTTTGCGCGATATTGGCGCCGGTGAGTGCACCCACCGGGTTCATGGTCATATTTCCCCAGAGCTTGAACCACACGTCGCGCTGAATTTGGGGCGACACGCTGGCGTCGAACCCGACCTCTTTCAACACGTGGGCCAAGGCCAGCGCGCGCGCTGATTCGCCGCCAGAGGGTTCACCCACGATCAACCCCTGGCCAAAACCATGCACCACCCGACCCGGCTCGGGTGAGGTGCAAGACGCGTGCACCACGCCGCCCAGCACTTGGTGTGCCGGTATCAGGCGCGCGATCTCGCCCCCCGCGTCCACCGCCTGCAGCACCGTGCCGCTGTACGTGCCACCAAAGCCTTGAAAAAACCACCAAGGCACACCGTTCATGGCGCTCAGCACCTGGGTGTTGGAGCCAATCAAGGGCGTGATCTGGCGCGCCACGCCCAGCAGTGACGGCGCTTTGACGGCGATGATGACCAGGTCTTGCGCGCCGAGTTCTTCTGCCCGCTCACTGGCCTGCACCGACACGTCATGGGTGTGCCCATCCGCTTGCAGCCGCAAGCCTTGCGCCCGAATCGCCGTCAATGTCGTCCCGCGTGCAAACACACTCACCGTATGCCCAGCCAACGCCAGTCGCACCCCCAACCAGCCGCCAATGGCACCGGCACCCACGACACAGATTTTCATGGTCATTCAGGCCTTTAAGCCATTAAACAGTAGCGTAAACAGCTACTAAAACAATAGCGACTCATAGCCGGTACGAGGGATCCATCTTGTCCACCCGCCGGATCAGCGCGTCCAGCACATCTTGGCCCGCGCCGAATTGGGCGTCGAACTGGAAGGACTCATGGGTGGTCTTGGCCGCGACTGCCGGTGACAGGGTGATGGCGCGACCTAGCGCGGCTTGGGTAACCTGAATGTCACAAGCGCGCTGCAAAGTCCACAGCCGCACAAAGGTCAGCGCCAGCGTCGGGCCGTGGGCCAGCAGGCCGTGGTTGCGCAGGATCAGCAGCGGTTTGTTGCCCATGTTGGCCAGCAGACGCGGCGCTTCTTCGGCGTGCACGGTGATGCCTTCAAAGTCATGGTAGGCCACCATGTCGTGCAGCTGGGCCGAGTAGAAGTTGTTTTGCGCCAGTCCACCCTCGGTGCAGGCCACGGCCAGCCCGTTGGTGGTGTGGGTGTGCATGACGCAGTGCGCGTCGGGCAGGGCGTCGTGGATGGCGGCATGCACGGTGAAGCCGGCCGGGTTGACTGGGTGTTTGGAGCCGTCCAGCACCTCGCCCTTTCGGTTGATTTTGACCAGATTGCTGGCCGTGACCTCGCTGTAGTGCAGGCCAAAGGGGTTGATGAGAAATTCTTTGCGCTCGCCACTCACGCTGGCGGGCAAACGCAGCGTGATGTGGTTGTAGATCATTTCGGTCCAGCCGAGCAGGTCGAAGACGCGGTAGAGGGCAGCGAGCTGGACGCGGGCGGATTGTTCGTCGGGGTGCATCACATACTCCCGTTCGCGCTGAGCCTGTCGAAGCGTACCTGGAGCAGATGCGCACAACCCTTCGACAAGCTCAGGGCGGACGGGAAGGAGGTGAGAAGCATGGTCTGTCCCGCAAGTTTTCAGTAGGTCTTTTCCGTCGGGGTGGCCACCTTCAAATCGGTTTTGTACAGCTTGGCCAAGGCGCTGCTCTGGCGCACCAGGATGTTGATGTCCAGCCCAACCGCCACAAAGGTGGCACCCAGGGCCAGGTAGTGGCGGGCCAGGGTTTCGTCGCTGGTCAAGATGCCAGCGGCTTTGCCGGTTTTGACGATGCGGCGAATCGCCTCGTCAATCGTGGCCTGCGCCTCGGGGTGGGTGGCGTTGCCGGGGTGGCCGATGGCGGCGGACAGGTCGGCCGGGCCGATGAACACACCGTCCACACCGGGGGTGTTGGCAATGGCCTCCAGATGGTCCAGGCCGCTTTGCGTCTCGACCTGCACCAGCAGGCAAATGCTGTCGTTGGCCTCCCTAGCGTAGTTGGGGCGGCGGCCCCAGCGCGAGGCGCGTGTACCGGCCATGCCGCGCAGGCCGCTCTTGTCATCCGTCTGTGGGTAGCGCGTGGCGCGCACCAACTGTTGGGCCTGCTCCGGCGTATCGACCATGGGCACCAAGAGGGTTTGAAAACCCAAGTCCAGGTACTGCTTGATGTTGGCCACACCGGCCTCGCCGTGGCCTAGCGGGATGCGGCCAATCGGGTGCGAAGCCGGAAAGGGCGCGATGGCCTGCAACTGGGCCAGCATGCTCCGCAAGTCATTGGGCGCGTGTTCACCGTCGAGCAGCAGCCAGTCGAAACCGGCCTCGGCGCAAATCTCGCTCGTGTAAGCGTTGGCCAGACTCAGCCATAGGCCGATTTGGGCTTGTTTGTTGGCGAGGGCTTGTTTGAAGGGGTTGGTGAGGGTGGTCATGGTCATGCGGTGGGTGCTTGGGGGTTGAACAAAGGGTGGAGGTTGCTGTGGCGCCCGTCATAGACCTCAGCGCCCTCGTCAATCTGGAGCGTGATGCCGATGTGGCGGGATGAAGACACAGGCGCAAAGTGCGTCTTGACCTGCATCAGCAACTGGTCGCCTGCGTGTTTTTTGACGGCGGCAGAACGGCCCGCCGCCATGCGCAGATTGAGATAGACAAAAGCGTAGTCGCCTTGGCCATCCGCAATGGCCGAGTGCGGGGCCGGGTAGGCCAGCACGCGCGTGCCGCCGGTGGGGAAGACTTGCTTGCCTGCCTCGTCTTTTTGTTCCAGCATGACATTGCCTAAGCTGCGGCACAGCGCGGTCATGTCGGTTTCGGCGTCGAGCTTGGCGGTGTAGAGGATGACGAGGTGAGGCATGGTGAGATGGTGATGAATGAAAGGTGCGAGATATTGTTGATTTTGTCATCAGTTAAACTGTTTTTTTGTACAGCTTATTTTTCTAGCCTAAATCCAAGCGTCGATGTCTGTTCGCGCAACCAAGTCACTGCGAACATCAGAGATGAGTTTGCGTGTTTCTATCAAAGTTATGTCGCTTTATTATTGTTACCCATAAAATGGATAAACCATAGTAACTTCACTAAATATGAATCCTCTGACCAATCCGTTTTCACCTGGTGCCGGCAATCAGCCGCCGGAATTGGCTGGACGTAGCGATTTGTTGCGCCAAGTTGAAATTTTGTTGGCCCGAATCAAAGCCGGCCGCAGCGAGCAAAGTATGTTCATGGTGGGGTTGCGTGGAGTCGGCAAAACCGTGCTGCTCAATCGCGTGCGTGAAATTGCCCAAGCGCAGGGCTATCAGGCAGTGCTGATTGAGGCCCATGAGAACAAATCGCTGCCTCAATTGCTTTCGCCGCCATTGCGTCAAACACTGTTTGCGCTGGACCGGATGCAAAACGTCAGTCAAAAAGTCAAACGGGGCCTGCGGGTGCTGCGCAGCTTCATAGGCGCGGTCAAAGTCAAGGTGGGCGACGCCGAGTTTGGCCTTGACATTGACCCAGAAACAGGCTCCGCCGACAGCGGTGATCTGGAGGCCGATTTGGCCGAACTGTTCGTCGCTGTCGGCGAAGCGGCGGCAGACCGTGGCACCGCCGTGGCCATCATCATTGACGAGTTGCAGTATTTGACCGAGCTCGAAATGAGTGCGCTCATCATGGCAATTCACCGTGTTTCACAACGCAGTTTGCCTCTGGTGCTGATTGGTGCAGGCCTACCGCAACTGGTCGGTCTGGCGGGCAAGTCCAAATCCTATGCTGAACGTCTGTTCAACTACCCGGAAGTCGGTGCGCTCGCGATGGCTGATGCGGCGCAGGCGCTGCAAGGACCGGTCAACTCACAAAGCGTTTCTTTCACGCCCGAGGCTCTGGCCGAGGTGTATCGTGTGACTCAGGGTTACCCGTACTTTTTGCAGGAATGGGGCTACCAATCGTGGAACCTGGCCGATCATTCACCCATTGACCTGCCGCGGATCCAGCAAACCACTATTTCCTCCACAGAGCGTCTGGACAGCAGCTTTTTCAGGGTACGCTTCGACCGGCTCACGCCCCGTGAAAAAGACTACCTCTGCGCTTTGGCCGAGATGGGCGCGGGCAACCAGCGATCAGGTGGTGTGGCGGAGCGTTTGGGTGTCAAAGTGCAGACCATTGCGCCCTTGCGCTCAAGCCTGATCAAAAAAGGCATGATTTACAGCCCGGCGCATGGTGACACCGCATTCACCGTGCCGCTGTTTGACCAATTCATGCTGCGCACCATGCCTGACGGGCCGCGAAAGTCCTTGGCTTAAAACAGGACCTTCCCCATGGCCAAAGACAAAACCATCTACACCTGCAATGAATGCGGCGGCATCAGCCCCAAGTGGTTGGGCAAATGCCCGCACTGCCAGGCCTGGAACACGCTGATCGAATCGGTGGCCGAGAGCGCCGCGCCGACCAAGAACCGCTTTGCCGCGCTGGCCAAAACCGCTGAGGTGATGACGCTGGCCGACATCGACGCCACCGACATGGCGCGCACACCCACCGGGAACGATGAGTTGGACCGCGTGCTGGGGGGCGGCATTGTGGAGGGCGGCGTGGTGCTGATCGGCGGTGACCCCGGTATCGGCAAATCGACGCTGCTGTTGCAGGCGCTCGATTCGCTGCAACGCACGGGCATGAGCACGCTGTATGTGACGGGCGAGGAGAGCGGCGCGCAGGTGGCGTTGCGCTCACGTCGCCTGGGGCTGGAGGGTTCGCAGGTCAAGGTGCTGGCGGAGATTCAACTGGAGAAAATCCTCGCCACGCTGGCCCACATGCAGCCCGGCATTGCGGTGATTGATTCGATTCAGACCGTTTATTCAGAACAACTTACTTCCGCCCCCGGCTCGGTGGCGCAGGTGCGCGAATGCGCGGCGCACCTCACCCGTGCGGCCAAGGCCAGTGGCGTGTGCGTGGTGCTGGTCGGTCATGTGACCAAAGAGGGCGCGCTGGCCGGGCCGCGGGTGCTGGAGCACATCGTCGACACGGTGCTGTATTTCGAGGGCGACACCCACAGCAGCTACCGGCTGGTGCGCGCCATCAAGAACCGCTTTGGCGCGGTCAATGAGATCGGCGTGTTCGCGATGACCGAGCGCGGCCTGAGGGGCGTGAGCAACCCCAGCGCAATCTTTTTGTCAACCCACGGCGCGCCAGTACCTGGTTCTTGCGTGCTGGTCACACTCGAAGGCACACGCCCGCTGCTGGTCGAGATCCAGGCGCTGGTGGACACCGGCGGGCCGTCGCCACGGCGCTTGTCGGTGGGCCTGGACCGCGACCGGCTGGCAATGCTGCTGGCGGTGCTGCACCGCCACGCCGGCGTGGACAGCGCCGACCAGGACGTGTTCGTCAACGCCGTGGGCGGCGTGCGCATCAGCGAGCCCGCCGCCGATCTGGCGGTGCTGCTGGCGATCCAGGGCAGCTTGCGTGGCAAGGCCCTGCCGACTGGGTTTTTTGCCTTTGGCGAGGTGGGCCTGGCCGGCGAGGTGCGACCCGCGCCACGCGGTCAGGAGCGCCTGAAAGAGGCCGCCAAACTGGGTTTCAGTGTGGCCCTGGTGCCCAAGGCCAACGCCCCCAAACGGCCCATCGAGGGCCTGACGGTGCACGCCATCGAGCGCATTGAAGAGGCGATTGACGTGGTGCGCGGGCTGTAAGTGGCCACC
>JAYTRR010000165.1:0-12483 GCA_043746005.1 Burkholderiales bacterium | reverse complement strand
AAGCCGCGCGCCTGCATGTCGCCAGCGGCCCAGGCCATGTCGCCAATGCGCTGGAAGCCGAACATCGAGTAGTACACATAGAACGGCACCATGATGCGGTTGTTGGTGCTGTAGCTGGTGGCCGCAGCGATCCAGCTGCCCATGCCGCCGGCCTCGTTGATGCCTTCTTGCAGGATCTGGCCGTCCTTGGCCTCGCGGTAGTACATCACCTGGTCTTTGTCGACCGGGGTGTACTTCTGGCCTTCGGGGTTGTAGATGCCGATCTGGCGGAACAGGCCTTCCATGCCGAAGGTGCGGGCTTCGTCGACCAGGATGGGCACGGTGCGCGGGCCGAGCGCCTTGTCGCGCAGCAACTGGGTCAAGAAGCGCACATAGGCCTGGGTGGTGCTGATCTCACGCCCTTCAGCGGTGGGGTCGAGCACCGCCTGGAAGGTGCTGAGCGCGGGCACGGTGAATTGCTCGTCAGCCTTGGCGCGGCGCTGCGGCAGGTAGCCGCCCAGCTTTTCGCGGCGCTCATGCAGGTACTTCATCTCCGGCGTGTCGTCAGCCGGCTTGTAGAACGGAATGCCAGCGGCAATCTGCTCGTCGCTGACGGGAATGTTGAAGCGGTCGCGGAAGCTCTGGATGTCGTCGTTGGTCAGCTTCTTGGTCTGGTGCGCGGTGTTCTTGCCCTCGCCCGCTTTGCCCATGCCAAAACCCTTGACGGTCTTGATCAGCAGCACGGTGGGTTGGCCCACATGCTTGACCGCTGCGTGGAACGCCGCATACACCTTCTGGGAATCGTGTCCACCACGGCGCAGGTTGAAGATATCGTCGTCGCTCATCTTGGAAACCATCTCCAGCGTGCGGGGGTCCTTGCCGAAGAAATGTTTGCGCACATAGGCACCGTCGTTGGCCTTCATGGCCTGGTAGTCGCCGTCGAGCGTGTCCATCATGACCTTGCGCAGCGCGCCGTCCTTGTCGCGGGCCAGCAGCGGATCCCAGCCACTACCCCACAGCAGTTTGATAACGTTCCAGCCGGCACCGCGGAATTCACCCTCCAGCTCCTGGATGATCTTGCCGTTGCCGCGCACCGGGCCGTCCAGGCGCTGCAGGTTGCAGTTGATGACAAACACCAGGTTGTCAAGGTTCTCGCGTGCCGCCAGACCAATAGCGCCCAGCGACTCCACTTCGTCCATTTCGCCATCACCACAGAACACCCAGACCTTGCGGTTCTCGGTGTTGGCAATGCCGCGGGCGTGCAGGTACTTCAAGAACCGCGCCTGATAAATACCCATCAATGGGCCGAGGCCCATGGAGACGGTGGGGAACTGCCAGAACTCAGGCATCAATTTGGGGTGCGGGTAGCTGGACAAGCCCTTACCATCCACTTCCTGGCGGAAATTGAGCAACTGCTCTTCGGTCAAGCGTCCTTCAAGATAAGCGCGGGCATACACACCGGGCGACACGTGACCCTGGATGTACAGGCAGTCACCACCGTGCTCTTTGCCGGGTTCATTGTTCTCAGCGTGCCAAAAGTGGTTGAAACCGGCACCAAACATGCTGGCCAGCGAGGCGAACGAGCCAATGTGGCCGCCCAGATCGCCACCGTCAATGGGGTGGTGGCGATTGGCCTTGACGACCATGGCCATGGCGTTCCAGCGCATGTAGGCACGCAGGCGCCCTTCAATTTCCAGATTGCCGGGAGAACGCTCTTCCTGATCGGTCTCGATGGTGTTGACATAGCCCGTGGTGGCGGAAAAAGGCATGTCGATGCTTTTCTGGCGGGCATGTTCCAGCAATTGCTCCAACAAAAAGTGGGCGCGCTCAGGACCCTCGCTCTCAATCACAGCGGACAGTGCATCCATCCATTCACGGGTTTCTTGACTGTCCAGGTCAAGAGAGTTGGCGGGAGCCGCATTCTGGGGAACTGCTGACATTTTTTGTCTCCTGGTTGCTTTTGTGTAATTTAGTACGGTCCGTCTAGTTTCTCATATTTTATTTAAAATTTCAAATAATGCCAATTGATTTCATAATGCGGTTTTACAAAAAACAACAAGTGGCCTCCTCCCCTACACTTGGACCATGCCTTTGCCCAATCTGATTACGCTGACCGGTCAGCTGAACCTGCCCACTGTCGGCCGCGCACGGCGCTGGTGGCACCGCCTGACGCCCCACCGCCAGGACCGGGTTGCCATGCTGGCTCCACTTGCGGCTGTGTTGCTTTTTTTCGCAGCCATCGTGGCGGCGCTGGGTTATCTGCGCGCCGAAGAAATGGACCGGGAGCAGCAAGCCGTTCAGCGCGACGTGGAGTACACCCAGCAGCGCCTTCGTCTGCGGCTGCTGGAACGCCAGGAACAGGTCATGCGTATCGCGCGCGAAGTCTCCAATCGTGAGCTGGATGTGGTTGACTTCAAGGCCCGTGCCGAGTCCATGCTGAACCAATACCCTGAGTTGCAGGGCGTGGCCTGGGTGGATGACCGCCGGCGCGTCAAGACCAGCCTGGGTTCGGCCATCCTTGCGGCCACCCAATTGAGCCAGTCAGTGGATGGCCCACAACGCAGCGACGGCCTGAATGGATTTGCACAGGCCCGAGAATCCCGCCAGCCGGTGTACCTGCAGCGCGTCCGATCGGAGGACCGCGCGCCCCTGTTGCAGATGCAGATCCCCTTGAGCGACCGTGGCCGCTTTTCCGGCGTGCTATTGACTGAATACTCGGTAGACGGCCTCTTTCGATACGGCGTGCCTTCGGAGGTTTCTGCGCGGTATGCCGTCTCGCTGCTGGACGCCAACGGAGCGCTGCTAGCGGGCACTTCCATGCCCAAACGCAAAATCGCCAATCTGCTGCCATGGGCCAGCCCCGCCAATGAATACTCCATGCCGGTCTCTCCTGTGGGCAGCGGACTCGTGATTCGGGCCCAGGCCTACCGAACGTCCCTGGGCGTTATTGGCAGCGGACTGTTTTGGCTGGTCACCGCCCTGAGCGTCATGACCGCCTGGATGCTGATCACCAATTGGCGCCACACCCGCAGGCGCGTGCAGGCACAGCAGGCCCTGATTTCAGAAACCAATTTCCGTCGCGCAATGGAAAACTCCATGCTGACCGGCATGCGTGCCATGGATTTGCAGGGGCGTATTACCTACGTCAATGCTGCGTTTTGCCAGATGACGGGATGGAGCGAATCCGATCTGGTGGGTCGCACGGCACCTTTTCCGTACTGGCCTGATAGCGACCGTGAACAACTCACCATGCTGCTCGAAGAGGAGCTGGCCGGGAAAACCAAACCAGGCGGAATTCAGGTGCGGGTCAAACGGCGGGATGCCACCGTGTTTGATTCCCGCCTCTATGTATCGCCGTTGATTGATGCCATGGGCACGCAAACCGGCTGGATGACCTCCATGACGGACATCACGGAACCCAACCGGGTCCGCGAGCAGTTGTCTGCGTCACACCAACGTTTCACGACCGTGCTGGAGGCGCTGGATGCCTCCATCTCCGTGGCCCCGCTGGGCAGCGACGAATTGTTGTTTGCCAACAAACTCTACCGCCAGTGGTTCGGCACACTGGCGGGAGGACACCTTCAACTGGTGGCACAGGCAGGCGTACCCACCAGCCCGACGAATGACGAATCAATGGACAGCGTGGACTCGTTTGCCGGCCTGCCCACCACCGCCCTGCCCGACACCGAAACCGAGAGCGCAGAGATCTTCATCTCCGAGATTGGTAAATGGCTGGAGGTGCGTACCCGCTATCTGAGCTGGGTAGACGGGCGGCTGGCTCAAATGGTGATTGCCACCGACATCACCAGCCGCCGCCTGGCAGAAGAGCAATCTGCGAGCCAGGCCGAACG
The DNA here is from genome assembly GCA_043746005.1 of Burkholderiales bacterium. Lineage (GTDB taxonomy): Bacteria > Pseudomonadota > Gammaproteobacteria > Burkholderiales > Burkholderiaceae_C > Allorhodoferax. The sequence goes on along the minus strand of JAYTRR010000165.1, from coordinate 8,653 downwards.
GGCCCAGAATGCCAGTCGACTGATCACCATGGGCGAGATGGCCTCTAGCGTGGCGCACGAGCTGAACCAGCCGCTAACGGCCATCAACAACTACTGCAACGGGATGGTGTCACGCATCAAAGCCAAACAAATCACCGAGGAAGACCTGCTGGGCGCCTTGGAGAAAACAGCCAAGCAGGCACAGCGGGCAGGCCAGATCATCCACCGCATTCGCGCATTCGTGAAGCGCAGCGAGCCCAATCGGACGCCCTCGGAGATCAGTCTCATGGTTGCCGAAGCGGTAGAACTGGCGGAGCTGGAACTCCGCCGTTTCAACGTGCGTTTGAACTACTACGTTGCGGCACGATTGCCCGTTCTGATGGTGGACCCCATATTGATCGAGCAAGTGCTGGTGAATCTGCTGCGCAATGCAGCCGAATCCATTGACATGGCATTGCGCCCTACGTCCGAACGGAATGTAGAACTGCGGGTCATTCCCCGCACCATTGAGGACAAACCGGTTGTGGAATTTTCGGTACAGGACACGGGAAAGGGTCTGGCACCGGAAGTCATGGCCCGCCTGTATGAGGCCTTCTATTCCACCAAAGCCGACGGCATGGGTATTGGCCTGAGCTTGTGTCGTTCCATTGTGGAATCCCACCTGGGGCGAATGACCGCCGAGAACATCTACAATGGCGCCGATGTATCGGGGTGCCGCTTTTCATTCTGGATACCCCTGACAGAAACCAGCCCTGATCTGGCACGCAATCAGCGCAACCGCAAATAAAACCCTGGAACACTGAATGAGCTTGATTCCCAAAAAAGGTACGGTTTACGTAGTGGATGACGACGAGGCAGTGCGCGACTCACTGCAGTGGCTACTTGAAGGAAAAGAGTACCGGGTTCGTTGCTTTGATTCGGCGGAGTCCTTTCTGAGCCGCTACGACGCTCGGGAAGTTGCTTGTCTGATTGTGGATATCCGAATGGGGGGCATGACCGGGCTGGAACTGCAAAACCGGCTCGTGGAAGGCCGATCTCCTCTGCCCATCGTGTTCATCACCGGGCATGGCGACGTGCCTATGGCCGTGGACACCATGAAGAAAGGCGCCATGGATTTCATCCAGAAGCCGTTCAAGGAAGAGCAGCTGGTAGGTCTGGTGGAACGCATGTTGGAGCATGCAAAAGATTCATTCTCCGACTATCAGCTGTCGGCCAACCGTGACGCGCTGCTGTCCAAGCTGACTCTGCGCGAGTCGCAGGTGCTGGAACGCATTGTGGCCGGTCGCCTGAACAAGCAAATTGCCGATGACCTGGGCATCAGCATCAAGACGGTGGAGGCCCACCGCGCCAACATCATGGAAAAGCTGAGCGCAAATACCGTCGCTGACCTGCTAAAAATTGCCTTGGGACAAAACGCCCCAAAAACTTGACGCTACTAATTCATTAGTGCCTTACGCCCGCCCCACCAGGACTGCGGGCGTTTTTACTTCACGAGACAACCATGACTACCCGTACCAGAGCCCAGATCATTGATGGCAATGCACTCTCCGCCCAACTGAGGAGCGACGTTGCCCGCCGCACCGCTGCACTCAAGATCCGCGGCCTGACGCCTGGCTTGGCCGTCGTGCTAGTCGGCGAAAACCCGGCCTCCCAAGTGTATGTACGCAACAAGGTCAAGGCCTGCTCTGACGCAGGCCTGCACTCGGTACTGGAACGTTTTGATGCGAGCATGACAGAAGCGGAGTTGCTGGCCCGTGTCGATGCGCTCAACAACGACCCCAGTATTCATGGCATCCTGGTGCAGCTCCCACTGCCCGCGCATATTGACGCACACAAGGTGATTGAGGCCATTTCACCCGCCAAGGACGTGGACGGTTTTCATGTATCCAGCGCGGGTGCCTTGATGGTGGGGCAGCCCGGCTTCTGGCCTTGCACCCCCTATGGTTGCATGAAGATGCTGGAGTCCATTGGTTACGACTTGCGTGGCAAGCACGCTGTGGTCATCGGGCGCAGCAACATTGTGGGAAAACCCATGGCGCTTATGCTTCTGCAAAAAAATGCTACCGTCACGGTGTGTCACAGCGCGACTCCGGACCTCAAAGCCATGACCCTGCAAGCCGACGTGATCGTGGCGGCCGTGGGCAAACGCAATGTACTGACCGCCGACATGGTCAAGCCCGGCGCCGTAGTGATTGACGTCGGCATGAACCGCCTTCCAGACGGAGAAGCAGGCGCAGGAAAACTGTGTGGCGATGTCGACTTCGCTGGCGTCAGCCAGGTTGCCGGCTACATCACGCCAGTACCCGGTGGCGTAGGCCCCATGACCATCACCATGCTACTGGTCAACACCCTGGAGGCCGCTGAACGCGAAGCGGCACGGCTTGAAACATTAGCTGTCGTACCCAAATAAGCGCTAGCTATTTCGCATTCATCCACACCCCATCCATCCATGAATCCTCTGCTGAGTTCTGAGACGCTGCCCCTGTTTGACCAGATCCAACCGGAACATGTCGCGCCTGCCATCGACAAGCTGCTGGCCCAAGTCAATGAGGCCCTGGAAACGGTTACCGCAGCCAACTTCCCGGCGCAGTGGACGGCCATAGCTCGCGAACTAGATGTGGCAACCGAGAAACTGGGTCTGGCCTGGGGCTCCGTCAGTCACCTGAACAGTGTGGCCGACACTCCTGAACTGCGAGCAGCCTATAACGCGGCACTGCCATTGGTCACGGAATTCTGGACCCGTCTGGGAGCCGACGAGCGCCTGTACGCAAAATACAAGGCCATTGATGTCAGCACACTGAATGCTGAACAGCGACAAGCCCATAAAAACGCGATGCGGAACTTTGTGCTGGGCGGCGCCGATCTGGCGGGTGCCCAACGCGAGCGCTTCGCTGAAATTCAGGAAAAACAGGCCGCGCTGAGCCAGAAATTCAGTGAAAACACGCTGGACGCAACCGATAGCTTCAGCTACTACGCCACGCTGGATCAGATGGCTGGCGTGCCCGATGACGTGCAGCAAGCCACACGCGCTACCGCACAGGCTGAAGGCAAAGAAGGCTACAAACTCAGCCTCAAGATGCCTTGCTACCTGCCCGTGATGCAGTTCGCCCACAGCAGCGCGCTGCGCGAGACACTGTACCGAGCCTATGTCACCCGCGCCTCCGATCAGGCTGATGCCTCTGCACAGAAGTTTGACAACTCACAAGGCATTCGCGACATCCTGGCCCTGCGCAAAGAAGAAGCGCTGTTGCTGGGCTATCCCAATTTCGGGGCCTTGTCTCTGGTACCCAAAATGGCGACCTCTTCTGAGGCTGTCATCGCGTTCCTTCGGGATCTCGCGAACAAGGCGAAACCCTTTGCCGAAAAAGATCTGGCGGACCTGCGCACCTTTGCCCGGGACAACCTGAACCTGGCTGATCCGCAAGCCTGGGACTGGCCTTTTGTGAGCGAGAAGCTCAAGGAAGCACGCTATGCCTTCAGCGAACAGGAAGTCAAACAATATTTCACCGCACCCAAAGTATTGGCAGGCCTGTTCAAGATTGTGGAAACGCTGTTTGACGTGTCCATCCGTCGCGACACTGCGCCGGTATGGAATGCCAACGTGGAGTTTTATCGCATAGAGCGGACCGGCCCGGCCGGCACCCATCTGGTGGGTCAGTTCTACCTCGACCCTACGGCGCGCAGCGGCAAACGCGGCGGTGCCTGGATGGACGATGTGCGGACCCGCTGGCTGCGCCCGGATACTGCGGAACTACAAACACCCGTGGCCCATCTGGTGTGCAACTTTGCCGACGGCGTGGAAGTGGACGGCGTTAAAAAGCCCGCCCTCCTCTCGCACGATGACGTTACCACCTTGTTCCACGAGTTCGGCCATGGGCTGCACCACATGCTCACACAAGTCAATGAACACGACGTATCCGGCATCAGCGGTGTGGAATGGGACGCTGTGGAATTGCCCAGCCAGTTTATGGAAAATTTCTGCTGGGAGTGGAATGTGCTGGAGCACATGACCGCCCATGCAGAAACCGGTGAGCCATTGCCGCGCGCGCTGTTTGACAAGATGCTGGCCGCCAAAAACTTCCAGAGCGGCATGCAGACGCTGCGACAAATTGAGTTCTCTCTCTTTGACATGCTGCTGCACACGGAACACGACGCCCAGCAGGATTTCATGCCCTTGCTGAATCAGGTGCGCAGCGAAATATCTGTGCTGCAGCCACCCGCCTGGAGCCGCACAGCCCACACATTCAGCCATATTTTTGCTGGAGGCTACGCGGCCGGGTATTACAGCTACAAATGGGCAGAAGTCCTCAGTGCCGATGCGTATGCGGCCTTTGAGGAAACAGCGGGACCCGATGGCTTGCCCAATGTGGAAACCGGTAGAAAATACCGCGAAGCAATTCTGGAAGCGGGTGGAAGCCGGCCCGCCATGGAGTCGTTCAAGGCGTTTCGGGGCCGGGAGCCAACATTGGACGCTTTGTTGCGCCACCAGGGCATGTCCGCCTGACCGGAATGATCCGCCAGTGACCATTTGCAGGATAACAGGAGCACTCACATGAAACACCGGACCATCGCATTTTTGCTGTGCAGCACTGCAATGTTCTGCGCCGCATCAGGCGCACAGGCACAAACGATCTACCGGATCGTGGGTGCCGATGGCAAGGTCACTTTCTCGGACAAACCACCGGCCTCGGCAGACCAGGGAAAAGTTTCCGGCACGGGCGTTGGAGCCAGCGGCGCAGCTTCCGCGTCCGCATTGCCTTTTGAGCTTCGCCAGGTGGTGAACAAATACCCGGTAACCCTGTACAGCGCCCCCAAATGCGTACCCTGCGATACCGGGCGGACTCTGCTCACAGCGCGTGGCATCCCCTTTAATGAGCGCACCGTAACCACACCAGAAGATGGCGACTACCTGCAGCGACTCAGCGGCGAGACCTCGCTGCCATTGCTAAACATTGGCAGTCAGCGCATCAAGGGGTTCATTGACTCTGAGTGGACGCAGTATCTGGATGCCGCAGGCTACCCCAAGACATCCGTGCTTCCAGCCGCCTACAAAAATCCGGCGCCAACGCCGCTGGTCAGCGTGCAAAAAGCAGCGCCACCAGCAGCCAAGGCGGAGGAAAAACCACAACAACCCGCTCGAGAGTCGGCAGCGCCAGCAACCAGCCCGGCTAACCCGGCAGGCATTCAGTTTTAGGTCAGCAAGACGCTCGTCATGGCACCCAGGCACAAGGCCAGCGGCGCGGCCGCCTCAATGGCAATCTGTTTGTTTGTAAGCATCAGAACGTCAGGGTCTTGACACCGCTGGCCGTACCCAGCAGGCACACTTGTGCGCGTTGCCAGGCAAAAACACCCACGGTGACCACGCCTGGCCACTGGCTGACTTCGGATTCAAACGCCAAAGGATCCGTGATCTGCAAACCCGTCACATCCAGGATGAATTGGCCGTTGTCAGTCACCAGTGGCTTGCCATCTAAAAGGCGGATTTTGGCGGTGCCGCCTTGCGCTGCAAACTGGCTGATCAGGCGTCGCGTGGCCATGGGAATCACCTCCACGGGCAGCGGAAACTTGCCCAGCGCATGCACCAGCTTCGATTCATCGGCAATGCATACAAATTGGCTTGCAAGCGCAGCCACGATTTTTTCACGGGTCAACGCGGCTCCACCCCCTTTGATCATGTTGCCATGACCATCAATTTCGTCTGCCCCATCGATATAAACTGAGAGCTTGTCCACGTCATTGGAATCAAAAACCGGGATGCCCAAGGCCAGCAAGCGCTCGGTGCTGGCCACGGAACTCGAAACCGCACCCTTGATCTGGTCCTTCATGGTCGCGAGCACGTCGATGAACTTGTTGACCGTGGAGCCGGTACCAACCCCCACGATTTCACCCGGAACTACATATTGGAGAGCCGCCTGCCCTACCAGCGTTTTGAGTTCATCTTGTGTCAGTGCGGCAGGATTGGGGGTGTTGGTGCTATTCATCGGTGAAAATTGGGCAGTTGTTGAAATATTGCAGGAATTATCCGATGTCTCTTGTTCCCTACGGGCTGGCCCGCCGAGTTTTGTTCAGTCTGGACCCCGAAGTCGCCCACGAAATCACCATGGCCAGCCTCGCCAAGGCCCAAGGCACGCCCTTGCAGTTGGCCTACTGCGCGTCCAGGGTCAATGACCCGATTGAACTGGCGGGTCTGCATTTCCCCAACCGGGTGGGACTGGCGGCAGGCCTGGACAAAAATGCCCGGTGCATTGACGGACTGGGTGCCATGGGCTTTGGCTTTGTAGAGGTAGGAACCGTGACCCCCAAGGCGCAACCGGGCAACCCCAAGCCCCGCATGTTCCGCCTGCCCGCTGCCAATGCACTGATCAACCGGTTGGGCTTCAACAATGACGGTCTGGATGCCTTTGTGGCAAACGTGCAGCGCTCTGCGCTGCGCCGCCAGAAAAATCCCACCATGCTGCTGGGCCTGAACATCGGCAAGAACGCGGCCACTCCGATTGAAAATGCCACCGATGATTACCTGCTCTGTCTGGATGGCGTGTATCCGCATGCGGACTATGTGACCGTCAATATCTCCAGCCCGAACACGAAGAACCTGCGCGCCCTGCAAAGTGACGCTGCGCTGGACACATTGCTGGGTGCCATTGCAGAGCGGCGTGAAGCGCTGCAAAAGCAATATGGCAAGCGGATTCCAATTTTTGTGAAGATTGCACCGGATCTGGACGAAGCGCAGGTCGCGGTGATTGCCGCCACGCTGGTACGCCACGGCATGGATGGCGTGGTAGCTACCAACACCACGCTGAGCCGCGAGGCGGTGCAAGGCATGGCGCATGCCGAGGAAGCGGGTGGCCTGTCGGGAGCGCCTGTGCGAGAGTTGAGCAACAAAGTCATATCGCAATTGCGCTCGGCGTTGGGTCCGCTTTTCCCCATCATCGGCGTAGGCGGCATCCTGAGCGCCGAAGACGCAGTGGCAAAAATAAGGGCCGGTGCAGATGTCGTGCAAATCTACACCGGACTGATTTACCAGGGACCGCAGCTCGTAAAAGACACTGCGCTGGCCATCAAGAACGCTGGGATTCCCAGCGCGCGCGCCACGCGTTGAAGTCTGAACCCGGCAATGGCCGGCTCATGTGGTAGCCCTGCCCTTCATCACAGTGCAGCTCTGCCAGCATGTCGTAAATATGGGCACTCTCTACGCCTTCTGCCACGACGGTCAATCCCAGGTTATGGGCCAGATCGATGGTGGAGCGGACAATTTTGGCGTCACTGGCATCTGTTTCCATGCCCATCACGAATGACTTGTCGATCTTGAGTTCATTGACCGGCAAACGCTTCAGATACGCCAGCGAGGAATATCCGGTGCCAAAGTCGTCAATCGACAGTTTGTAGCCACTCGATGAAAGCTGGTTGAGCGTGGCCTCCGCGCGCTGGGGGTCATCCATGATGGCGCTCTCGGTAATTTCCAGGCACAACCCGTCGCGCGGCACATCGTATTTGGCCAGCAGCGCATCAATCTTGGCGGGGAATTCCAGGTCCATCAAGTCGCGCGTCGACAGATTAATGGCAATGCGCAATAGGCCCGCCGAAGGCTGCAGACTGCGCCACTGGCGGGCCACCTCCTCGAACATCCAGAGCGTCAGATACCGAACGAAGCCCGTCTGCTCCGCAAACGGAATGAACTCCATGGGGGGCACCATGCCACGCGTCGGATGCTGCCATCGCACCAGCGCCTCAGCCGCCGAAACACGGTGGTCGGACAAGCCGATTTTCGGCTGCAAAAAGAGCCTTAACTCGTTGCGGTCGATCGCTTGGCGCAACTCGGTCAGCAGCGAGAGCGTCTGGGCACTGCCCGAATCCAGCGACGGGTCGTACACCAATGTGCCTATGCTCTTGCGCTTGGCCGCGTACATGGCCAGCTCGGCACGTCCCAGCAGCACATCAACCTGGTCGGCATGCTCGGGCCAGCACGCAATACCAATGCCCGCACTCAAATCGACCGTCTGGTTATCCAGCGTTACCGGCTCTTCAAATGCCAGGGTAATCTGCCGAGCCACAGCCAGCGCCCGCTCGGCGTCACACGCCCCCAGCAGCAAGGCAAACTCGCCACCCGTCACCCGCGCAGCCAGGGCATTCTCGGCTTGGGCGAGTCGGGTCAGACGCTGCGCTACGACCTGCAATACGCGGTCACCAAAGCTGTAGCCCAGCACATCGTTGATGTGCTTCAGCCGATCGAGATCCAGCACGATGACTGCCGCATGCTGGAGGGCTGTGGACTCTTTTGCCAGCATGGACAGAAGGGCTTCCCGAAGCTGGGCCTGGTTGGGCAGGCCCGTTAACCGGTCCCAATAAGCCAGTTGGCGAATTTCGGACTGGCTGGCTTGAATATTCAGGCGCATGCGGTCAAACGACCTTGCCAAATTACCAACCTCGTCATGGCGGCCAAAGTCGTTCACAGGTTGCGTGTAGTCACCCCGCCCCAGCCGTTCTGTATCGGTGACGAGCAAATCCAGTGGCTTCGCGACCCGCCGCGCCAACAAGCTTGCACCTACGGCAAACAGTAACAAGGCCAGACCATCAATCAGCAAAAGCACTTTTTGCATGCGATCAAAAACCGTATGCGCTTCTGGGGACGATCGGAGCAAAATTGCCTTCAACCCATCCGCGCTGCCCGGCAGCA
>JAYTRR010000164.1:0-12508 GCA_043746005.1 Burkholderiales bacterium | reverse complement strand
CACACCCGTCTGATCGCACAGAACATTCGTGTTGACCCGATCTACTGGGTGCGAGTAGCGCCTTGAACTTGGTGTTGCTCTTGGCGCCAGTGACAAAGAACGCTTTGGACTCGTGAATCGCGCCCGGCTCGATCGTCAAATGGTCCAGCGTATTGACCTCATGGGTTTTCCCGTCGGTGATGTGAATGAAGCTGGGAATGTTCCCCCGCAAATCCAGCAAGGTGTGCAACTTGATGGCCGCTTTGGTGGAGCGAAACGGCGCCCCGGCAAACACCGACAGGCACAGGTCGATGGTGGTGGCGTCGAATGCGTAGACCGTCGCATCCAGATCCAGTGCGAAGGGCTCGCTGGCATACAGCGGGCGCGCCATATCAATCAAGTGCTGCGCAAAGTCGGCGTAGATCTGCCAAGGACGCGTGGCATCTGCATTTGCAGCGTGTTGCGCAAGGACTCCCGATACGCCAACTGGGCAAAGGCCATGGCAAAGAACTGGTCCAGACAGGAGAAGTCCTTGGCCTTGTGTTCGCCTCGGTGATCGGCCACACAGCGGCGCAACGTGCTCAGTGGCAGATAGAGCATGAGTTGCGCAAATACGAGCTTGCCTTGGTGCATGGCGGTTTTGGGCGGAAATCCGCAAAAAACCGCCAGTCTGACTTTTGACGTTCAAACCGAGATCAGACTCAAATACCAAATTCTCCAAGTGAATCATTAACTTACGACGTCCTGATATGCAAACGTGGGACACTACTGATAGTGAGTTAACAGTCAAATCATCAAGCGCATAATTTCCAAGATGCAAATTAGAACGTTGAATTCATTTGGGAGTCGTGTCAAAGCAATCGTCTGTATTGCATTGATAGCATGGTCACCGGCCATCTGGGCAGGAGTTCAGAAAAACAACGTATTTCTTGAGGAACTCACCTCGTTCGAACTGCGTGAAAAAGTTATGAATGGGACAACTACCGTTCTGATTCCGATCGGTGGAACCGAGCAGAACGGTCCGCATATGGCTTTGGGCAAACATAACGTGCGCGTTAAATTCCTAGCGGGTCAGATTGCTCAGCGACTTGGAAATGCGGTTGTTGCGCCAGTCCTTTCCTATGTACCCGAAGGAGCCATTTTTCCTCCAGTTGCACATATGCGATTTACAGGAACGATTTCCATCCCAGAAGCCACGTTTGAAAGCATCCTGGAGTCAACTGCCAGAAGTTTTAAGCAACACGGGTTTCACAATGTTGTGTTCTTGGGCGACCACGGGGGATACCAGAAAAGCGAGATGCACGCGGCAGAGAAGATCAACAAGGAATGGTCGATTGACACCCAATATCGCGCCTTTGGTCTGACCGCCTATTACGAAGCGGCCCAGGCTCCCTTCATTAAGGCGTTAAAGAACAAAGGATTTTCCGATGCTGAGATCGGGCTACACGCTGGCCTTTCAGATACCTCATTGACCCTGGCCGTTGATCCGTCGCTGGTGCGCATGAACTTGCTGGCTGAAGGCGCAAAAACTAGCCCTTCAGATGGTGTCTACGGAGATCCCCGAAGATCCTCTGCAGAACTGGGTCAAATCGGCGTTCAGATGATTGTTGACAAGTCGGTTCAAGCGATTCAAGACGCTATCCGGCAACGCGGCACTCGGTAAATTAGGGGAAAATTGTGAAAATCAACTTTCAATACATTGCGGCCATCGCTACCGGATCACTCTTGATTCCGGCGCTCATCAACTATGTTTCCGCTGCCACTAATACAGGGCAACAGAAAGCGGTCATCAGTACGGTTGTCGGTATGCCGCCAGTGGTTGATTCGGACAATCTGTATAGCGAAACCAAGGCTGATCAATTCAACCTAGCGGTAAAGGATGATTTAGAGCGCGTGTATGTGCCCAACTTGCGTTCGAACGATGTTTCAGTGATCGACCCCAAGACATTGAAGGTCATTGACCGCTTCAAAGTCGGTCGTGCACCGCAACATATCGTGCCATCCTGGGATCTGCGCACGCTCTGGGTTGCCAACAATGCCGAACGAGGAAATGACGGAAGTTTGACGCCAATCGATCCACGCACAGGTAAACCAGGTAAGGCGGTCCCGGTGGATGACCCTTACAACCTGTACTTTAGTCCGGATGGCCAGTCTGCAATTGTTGTGGCAGAGGCGAAACATCGCTTGGACTTCAGAGATCCCAAGACACTGAAGTTGCAGTATTCGATTGATGTTCCCCAATGTGGCGGTATCAATCACGGAGAATTTTCCATCGATGGGCGCTATGCAATCTTCACCTGTGAGTTTCAAGGGAGTGTCGCCAAAATTGATCTGGTGAACAAGAGCGTTGTCGGATATTTGAAGCTGGCCTTGCCCAAGACGCGCTTTAAAGACAGCGTCAAATCGCCCAACCCTCTGGAGACAGAGATTTGCTCGGCAACCAAAGGGATGCCGCAAGACATTCGGGTTTCACCCAGCGGGAAAGTGTTCTATGTGGCGGATATGGAATCCGACGGCGTGCACCTTGTTGAGGGTGACTCGTTCAAGGAAATCGGCTTCATTGCAACGGGTGTCGCCGCACATGGTCTGTATCCAAGTCGGGATGGTAAATCTCTCTACGTTGCCAACCGCGGCTCGCACAATATTCATGGCAAACGCCAAGGTCCCGGAAGTGTCACCGTCATTGACTTCTCAACCAACAAAGCGGTCTCAAACTGGCCGATTCCTGGTGGCGGTAGTCCCGACATGGGAAATGTGAGCAACGATGGAAAATGGCTGTGGCTTGCCGGCCGATTTGATGACGTGGTTTATCGGTTTAACACTGCATCAGGCCAAGTGGATCAGATCAAGGTTGGACAGGAGCCGCATGGACTTGCCGTGTGGCCGCAGCCCGGCAGATACTCATTGGGGCACACAGGTAATTTGCGCTGATATTGTTTTGTTTTAAACCTGATGTGTGTAGCTGCTACCATCTTTTTGCTGGCGCGCGGAAAAATTGCCCAATGCGATTGACCCCGTTGCTCGTTTTTTGAGCAAGACCGAAGGAGATGATCACCATGAAAGACGTTGGGAACGTGACCATCGATAGCGTATTCATTCACCATTCAGTTTCAAATCCAGTTCAATCCTTGGATGCGCGCATCAAGCGCAAGCCATTGGCCACGACAATGAGGTTCGCGCCCATGTCGGCGAAGACCGCCATCTACATGCTTGCTTCGCCAAAGATCGCCATTGATGCCGTCTCCCACCATCGCAACAAACCCGTGGCTGTTGCTGCCTGCTGCTTTGTCGCTTGGGTTGTCGCCTGGCTCTTGACGCTCCATCCCAGTGCTGCTGGCAGAACCTATGCGGCGTATGGCGGTGTCTATATCGCGGTTGCTTTGGCGTGGCTGCGGATCGTGAATGGAGTTGCCCTGACGAGATGGGACATTGGAGGCGCTTGTGTTGCGCTCATAGGTATGTCCATCATCGCCATGCAGCCCGCCACGTAAACCAAGCGGCTTATCAGCTTAAAGTCCCCGGTCAAACCTCCATTGTTTGACCAGGGCATAGATCGCGGGAATGACTGCGAGCGTCAAGATGGTTGAAGAAATCATGCCGCCCACCATGGGCGCGGCGATGCGACTCATGACTTCTGATCCAGTGCCGGTTCCCCACATGATGGGCAGCAGGCCTGCCATGATGGCCACGACAGTCATAATTTTGGGCCGCACGCGCTCGACCGCCCCCTCCATCACCGCTGCATAGAGGTCTTCCGCGTTCGGCTGCTTCCCAATCGCGCGCTTTCGCTCTTTCGCCGCTTCCCATGCATGATCCAGATAGATCAGCATGACGACGCCGGTCTCCGCCGCCACGCCCGCCAAGGCGATGAAACCGACGGCCACGGCCACAGACAGGTTGTAGCCCAGCGCCCACATCAACCACACGCCTCCAACCAGGGCAAACGGAACCGACAGCATAACGATCAGGGTTTCGGTAAGTCTGCGGAAGTTGAGATAGAGCAGTAAGAAGATGATGAGCAGGGTCACGGGGATGACGATCTTCATCTTTTCAATGGCGCGTTCCATGTATTCGAACTGGCCGCTCCAGGTGGCGTAGTAGCCAGGCGGGAATTTGACTTGGGCGTTGACCGCTTTGCGGGCGTCGTTTACATAGCCGCCGATGTCCCGGTCGCGGATGTCCACGTAGATATACGCCGAGAGCAGCGCATTTTCGGTGCGGATGCTGGGCGCACCCTTGGCGATTTCCACCTTGGCCAATTGCCCCAGCGGCACCATGGCGCCGCCCATAACGGGTACCAGAACTTCACTGGCGATTTGCTGTGGGCTGGAGCGCAACTCGCGCGGATAGCGCACGGTCACGCCAAAGCGCTCGCGCCCCTCCACCGAGGTGGTCACCATCTCCCCCCCCAAAGCGGTACCGATCACATCCTGCAAATCGCCCACGGCCAGGCCATAGCGGGCCAGTTGCGCGCGGTCGGGCTCGATATTGATGTAGAAGCCGCCAGTGATGCGCTCAGCGAATGCCGAGGTGGTGCCTGGAACCTTCTTAACCACCGCCTCGATCTCCTTGGCCAGACGCTCCATTTCCACCAGGTCCTTGCCAAATACTTTGATTCCAATAGGCGTACGGATTCCGGTAGACAGCATGTCAATGCGCGCCTTGATTGGCATGGTCCAGGCGTTGGACACGCCGGGGAATTGCAAGGCCTTGTCGAGCTCGGCGATGAACTTGTCGGTGGTCAGGCCCGCGCGCCAATAGGATTCGGGTTTGAGGTTGATCACAGTCTCAAACATCTCAGTCGGTGCCGGGTCGGTCGCGGTGTTGGCGCGTCCCGCCTTGCCGTACACCGACTCCACTTCCGGAAAACTCTTGATGATCTTGTTCTGCGTCTGCAGCAACTCCGCAGCCTTGGTGATGGACATCGCAGGCAGGGACGAGGGCATGTAGAGCAGTGTGCCTTCGTTGAGTGTGGGCATGAACTCAGAGCCCAGTTGGGACGCAGGGTAAAAGGACACGCCCATGGTCAACAGGGCCAGCGCGATGGTCACCTTCTTCCAGCGCATGACCCAGGCAATGATGGGCCGGTAGACCCAGATCAGAAAGCGATTCACAGGGTTCTTGCGCTCGGGCATGACGTTGCCCCGGATAAACAGCATCATCAACACCGGAACCAACGTAACCGACAGAAGGGCAGCCCCCGCCATGGAGAAAGTCTTGGTGTAGGCCAAGGGCGAGAAGAGACGGCCTTCCTGCGACTCCAACGTGAATACCGGCAGGAATGACACAGTGATGATCAGCAGCGAGAAGAACAGCGCGGGGCCAACCTCTTTACACGCGGCAATTATGGCCTCGGCGCGGGATTCTCCCGGCTTCAAGCGCTCGATGTGCTTGTGCGCGTTCTCGATCATCACGATCGCGGCGTCTACCATCGCGCCAATGGCAATCGCAATGCCGCCCAGGCTCATCAGGTTGGAGTTCATGCCGAGCAGGCGCATGGCAATGAATGAAATTAGCACACCCACCGGTAGCATCAGGATGGCCACCAGCGCTGAGCGAACATGCAGCAGAAAGATGACGCACACGGCGGCTACTACCAGGCTCTCCTCCAGCAGCGTGTGTTTCAGCGTCTCGATGGCGCGGTGAATCAGGTCCGAGCGGTCATAGACGGCCTGGATGGATACCCCCTCCGGTAGCCCGGCAGACACTTCGGCGATCTTGTCCTTGATGTTGGAGATCACTTCCAGCGCGTTCTGCCCGTAGCGCGCCATGACGATACCTGAAACCACTTCGCCTTCGCCGTTGAGTTCGGTGATGCCGCGACGTTCATCGGGCACCATTTCGACACGGCCAATGTCTCGGATCAGAACCGGCGTGCCCTTGTCACTCTTGAGCACCAGGTTCTCGATGTCGGAGGCGCCGCGCAGATAGCCTTTGCCTCGGACCATGTATTCGGTCTCGGCCATCTCAATGGCGCGGCCTCCCACATCGCGATTGGAGTCACGAATGACTTGCGACACCTTGGTCAAAGGGATGCCAAAGGAGCGCAGCTTGATCGGATCCACCGTCACCTGGTAGGTTTGAACAAAGCCGCCGATCGACGCCACCTCCGCAACGCCATGGGCTTTGGCCAACTGGTAGCGTAGGTACCAGTCCTGGATGGTGCGCAGCTCCGCCAAGGTCTTGTTCTTGGCCAGCAGGGCATACTCAAAAACCCAACCAACCCCCGTTGCGTCAGGTCCAAGCGACGGCGTCACACCTTTGGGCATGCGTCCTGATGCAAAGTTCAGGTACTCCAGCACCCGAGAGCGTGCCCAGTAGATGTCTGTTCCATCCTCAAAAATCACATAAACAAAGGAGGCCCCAAAGAACGAGAAGCCGCGCACCACACGCGACTTGGGCACCGACAGCATGGCTGTGGTCAACGGGTACGTCACCTGGTCTTCCACCACCTGTGGAGCCTGGCCCGGGAACTCGGTATAGACGATGACTTGGACGTCGGAGAGGTCAGGCAGTGCATCCAGCGGAGTCTTCATGACGGCAAATATGCCGGCCAGCACTATGAACAATGTGGCAAGAAGGACCAGCGCCCGATTGCGAGCGGACCAGTCGATGATTTTTGACAGCATGGGGGGTGTTCTCGCGCTGAGGGTTTAGTAGCCCATGGCCGAGTGATCAACGGCTGCGGGCACCACCTTGGTGATGACCCATTCGCCTTTGGCGCGCTCTACCAGCTCGAAAGCGATCTCGGTACCTGGCTTCAGTTTCGCCATCAAGGCGCTGTTGGAGACCTTGAAATCCATCGTCATGGCGGACCATTTCAAGCTGGGAATGGCCTCGTGTTTGATGGTCACCGATCCGTCCTTGGGATCCACTTCCACCACTCTCCCTTTGCCCTGATGTCCGACTGACGGGCTAGAAACCGAGTCTTTCGAGGCAGTGTCAGACGGGGCTGCGGGCTTGCCGAATCCAGCGACGGCAGCCTTGAGATTGCTTTCGGCGTCGATCAGGAAATTGGCCGAAACGACCACCTGTTCGCCATCCTTGATCCCATCAAAAACTTCCAGATAGTTGTCACTGCGAGCCCCGACCTTGACCTCCCGCGGCTCAAACCGGCCTTCGCCAAGTTGCACCAATACGATCTGGCGCTTGCCGCTGTCGATCACTGCCGAAATGGGCACCGTAAGTACCTTGGCTTTCGCACCCATGGGCACGTCCACCTCGGCGAACATGCCGGGCTTGAGCAGCAAGCCAGGGTTTGCAAGCTCCACGCGGACGGGCATGGTGCGGGTCTCGGCATTGAGTGTCGGATAGATGTAGGACACCGCGCCTTCGAACACTTTGTCCGGATACGCATTGACTTTGACCTTGGCGCGTGCGCCGGTTCTGACCATCGCGATGTCTTGTTCGAAAACGTCGGCGACGATCCACACGGACGATAGATCGGTGATTTGGTAGAGCGACTCGCCTGGTATGAAGCGCATGCCTTGCACGGCCTTCTTCTCCGTCACGATACCGGATACCGGGGAGCGGAACGTCAGGGATCGCTTCGTGGAGCCGGTGCGGGCCAGTTCTTTGACCTGCTCCTCGGAAATGTCCCAGTTGCGCAGGCGTGCCAGGCTGGCATCGGCCAGCTGCTGAATGCTCTTTTGAGAGTCTTCCCCTGCGTTGGCAAGGGTGCGCGCGCCCTGTGAGGCTATCGCGTATTCGCGTTGCGCCGACACCAAGTCTGGACTGTAGACCTCAAAGAGTGGCTGGCCTTTGCTGACGCCTTGTCCTGTCGCATTCACAAACAACTTTTCAACGTAGCCTTCGAACTTCGGTGCCACGGTATAGGTGCGCCGCTCATCGGGCTCAATGCGACCCGCTGCCCGAACCGACTTGTCCAGGACGCGCATAGCCGCAGCCTCGGTTTTGACACCCAGCTTTTGGACTTTGTCGGCGCTGATTTTGAGTTGATTGGCTGAAGCGGGCTCGGCATCCCCCTCGTCCTCGTAAACCGGTACATAGTCCATGCCCATCGGGTCTTTCTTGGGATTGGGCGAGGTGTCGGGCAAGCCCATGGGGTTGCGATAGAACAGCAGCTTGGGCGCTTTGCCCGGAGCCTTCACCGCTCCAGAGTCCATTGTCGTGATAGTTGCCTCTGTTGAGACGTGGTGCGATCCCCACCAATTGCCCGTGAAGCCAGCGATTGCGGCCAATGCCAGCGCTGCGGCGATGGCCGTTGTGTTCTTGCTCATAAATCTTCTCCTAGCAAGCGTTCGATTTGAGCCAGACGCGCCTGGGCTTCCGATTGCGCTTTGATGCGCGATTGCGTGGCTTGGCGAATTTGTCGCTGGGCTTCCAGCACCGTCGCGAAATCCACTTTGGCGCTCTCGTAGCCAGCCAATGCGGATTGCAGTGTCAGCTCCGCTTGTGGCAGCAGGCGGTCGTTGACCAACGCTTCGGTTTGCTGAGCGCTTTGCAGCGCGACCAGGTTCTCCGACAAGTCGGCCAGCAATTGATTGGCCGTGGTGTCGCGACGTGACTGGGCCGCGTCGCGTATCGCCAAAGCTTCGCGCTCCTGCGCCCGGCGCGTGCCCTGTTGCAGCGGAATGTTCATCTCCAGCATCAGGTCCCAGGTTTTGAAATCGCCTTGGAATTGGGTGGGGGCGATCCCCAGGGTGAAGGTTGGGTACCGTCCTTTGAGCGCAATCTCCTGGCCTTTGTCGGCGACCCGCACCTTGGCTTCCTCAACCGCAAGTTGAGGACTGTGGGCGATGGCCCGCTGGGCAATAGAGTCCCAATCGAGTTTGCTTGCGTCTGGTAGCGGACGCAGGCTTTGCGGTTCAGCCAAAGGCGCCATGGACGGCCTGGAGAGCAAGCCATTCAAACGCGTCTGCGCTTGCCGCCGCTCGCTCTGCAGGGCGATGAGTTCGGATCGCATCGTGGTCTGTTCGGTCTGCGCGCGAATCGCATCCTGTTGCGGCGCCAAACCTCCCGCGTAGCGGGTCTGTGCAATTTGTTCAAGACGCTGCATGAGGACCAGGATTTCCTGGCTCAACTTCTCATTGCGTTGCAAAAAATAGAGTTGCGCATAAGTCACCTTGATGCGCGAAGCGAGGTCGGCCCATACGCCTGCAACTTGAGTATGTGCGCCTTGGGCGTATAACTCGGCCTGCTCGCGCTTGAGCGCGCGCGTACCAAACCATGGCAGGTCCTGGCTCAACGTGTAGCGGGTGCTACCCACGTTGCCGGGGATGATGGTGGGGCCTTGCGAACCCATGCGGGTGATGTCCTGCAATTCGACTTTGAATCGCGGGTCCAGCAAGGCCTCGGCCATGGCGACGCGCTCCATCGCCGCCGCAGCCTCAAACCGCATACTGGCAAGATCGGGGCTGCTATCCCGAGCAATGGCCAGCAGCGACTCCACGCTCGCGCCTGGGGTCGGCTCCTGAGCATGGGCGTTCATTGCCATGCACCAGCCCAGCATCACTGCTGAAAGCGGCTTCATTTGGCGTGTTCCAGAGACTCAGCAAGCATCTGGTCGCCTTTTAACTTGATGGTAAAGCGAACCGCATCGCCCGCTTTGAATCCTTTGAGCGCGTTTGCATCGACCATCTTGTAGGGCATGGTCATGCCATCCATGCCCTTGGTGGCCTCGTGTTTAAGCGTCACCTGGCCCGTTTCAGGTGCGAGTTTGATAATTTCTCCGCGTATCCATTCTGGCGCAGCCCATACGGAAGTGGCGCAAACCAGCGCCAAAGATAATACAAAACGTTTCATTTCAATCCTCTGATTCAATATCCCCAGAATAGGGGAAACTTGAGCCTAAGCTCACCTCAGCCGCCTGCAAATTTCGGACGAACTTGTGGCGTTTGAATCAGAAAATGGGTGGTTTGGCGGTGCGCGCAGGATCGGCGCTGACAAAGTCACTGAATTGACGAACAGCCACTTTGTGGGTTATCGGTGCACTATGCACCATAGGGATATTGTCCAGCGCAACCAAAGGCATGCACAGCTGACAAACCTGGCACTCACTGTTGTCTGCGGTGTTCATGGTCGTCGATGTTTCTTGAGATCCACCCGAGTTCATGGCGCAATCAGGAGTCATGGCAACCCCTACGACCTGTCCCTGCATTGATACCGGCGTACCCCTATTCATCTGGTACACCATGCGCTCGGCTGCCCACCCGCGCAGGGGTAACAGCGCAATCAGCAGGATGATGAAAAAGCGTGCCATGTGCAAATAGTAACCTCGATCAAGAATTTTGCTTTTGACTTGTAGAAAGCTTGTCGGAATTTCCTAGCGAAAAAATGTGCCTATTTGAACTTTTCGATCGAGCCGCAAAAGTGATGAAGATGCTGATTTTTTTCACTTCAAAACGCTCTCTGCACATCTTTCATCATTTGTTGCACACACCAGCGCGCATAAATGGACCCTAGAGATTTCCCCAAAAATTTCTGTGCCCATCCTATGGGTAGGTCATATTCAATCCAAATATTGACGCGTGTCTGAACCCCTTCGGATGTCAAGTCAAAGCCCATTCGGTACGAACCAATGATCAATAGCTTGGGCTCTCCCACAGTGGCCCAAGTCTTCTTTATCGATCGACTGTATTCAGTAACGACTTCCTCAAGACTCAAAGGGATACCCAAAAACCTGCCGCGCAATTTGATAACGGAACCGAGTCCACGACCTTTCTTGTCATCCATTTCCATATTCATCGAACTCCCCGCCATCATCCAAGATGCGTTCGACATGTGCGACGCAAGCGCCCGATGGTCATCGAGTTTTTCGAAGACCGCCACGGGGTTGGCGTTGATGAGGACTCCCGTGGATTCGTAGCGCATGAAATCGTCACTTTCTGTTGGCTTGTAGCCGTAGCGCATTCCCAATCACCGATGCCGAGCTAAAACTCATGGCGAGAGCGGCGATTAGCGGGGAAAGCAACCAGCCAGTCAGTGGGTAAAGAACACCGGCTGCAATCGGAATGCCCAAACCGTTATACAGAAAGGCAAACATCAGGTTCTGCTTCATGTTGCCAACCGTTTCTTCCGACAACTGCCGTGCCAAGGCAATGCCTCTTAAATCACCTTTCACTAAGGTGACTTGAGCGCTGTTCATGGCCACATCGGTACCGGTACCCATCGCTACACCCACATCAGCCTTTGCCAGTGCCGGAGCATCGTTGATGCCATCACCCGCCATTGCAACGACGCAGCCTTCCTTTTGAAGCTTTTCCACGAGAAGCAACTTGTCGGCAGGCTTGACCTCGCCATGAACTTCCGAGATCCCCAGACGCTGACCTACTGCCTTGGCGGTGGTCAATCCATCACCCGTTGCCATCACGATGCGCAGGCCGGCAGCCCTAAGGGTTTCGAGTGCTTCCGGGGTGTTCTGTTTGATCGGATCCGATACCGCAATCAGACCGGCCAGCTGCCCATCCACTGCGAGGTGCATGACACTTGCTCCCTCCGCGCGCAAGGCCTCCGCTTGGGTAACCATGGCATCGACGACAACGCCAAGTTGCTGCATAAGCGTGGTGTTGCCAAGAGCAAGTTGGTGGCCCGCCACCTGGCCGCGAACACCAATGCCGGAGCCGGATTCAAAGTGTTCGGTTTTGTCCAGACTCAGATTTTTCTCTCGTGCAGCACGCACGATGGCATCTGCCAAGGGATGTTCACTGCCCTGATCCAGGCTGGCTGCCAAACGTAAGACCTCCGATGCGTTAAAGCCATTGGCAGGAACTGCTTTGTCAAATGCGGGTCGCCCTTCCGTGAGGGTTCCTGTCTTGTCAATGATCAAGGTATTGACCTTGCGGAAGTTCTCTATCGCCGCCGCGTCACGAAAAAGGACGCCTTGTGTAGCGCCCTTGCCGGTCGCTACCATGATGGACATGGGCGTTGCCAGACCCAGGGCACAGGGGCAGGCAATGATCAGCACCGAGACCGCATTGATGAGGCCAAACACCCAACTGGGTTCAGGTCCCCACAGTCCCCAGGCGAAGAATGTCAGCACTGCGATGGCGACCACGACCACGACAAAGTACCCAGCGACCACGTCCGCCATACGCTGCATGGGTGCCTTGGATCGCTGGGCCTGCGCCACCATCTGGACAATCTGAGAAAGCATGGTGCTGCTGCCCACTTTTTCGGAGCGCATCACCAGCGCGCCGCTGGTATTCATGGTGGCGCCTATTACCTTGTCGCCCACGCGTTTGGTCACAGGCACTGGCTCCCCCGTGAGCATGGACTCGTCCACCGCGCTGGAGCCTTCCACCACCACGCCATCCACCGGGACTTTCTCGCCGGGCCGAATGCGAAGCATGTCACCCACATGTACGTGGGTAAGTGGCACATCTTCTTCCTTACCATCGGCCTGAATACGTCGTGCCGTCTTGGGAGCCAGGCCCAGCAGGGACTTGATGGCTGCAGACGTTTGTGAGCGTGCTTTCAGCTCCAGGACTTGCCCCAGAAGGGTGAGGGAAATAATGACTGCAGCCGCTTCAAAGTAAACCGATACGCGGCCCATGGAAACGAAGGAAGC
>JAYTRR010000163.1:0-12676 GCA_043746005.1 Burkholderiales bacterium | reverse complement strand
CAATCGCCCGTTCTTTGTGCACTATCTGTTCTTTTTTTTTGACCACTCCAAGAGGAATTGCAATGTCCATGTTTTCCGCCGTCGAAATGGCCCCCCGTGACCCGATTCTGGGTCTGAATGAGCAATTCAATGCCGATACCAATTCCGCCAAGGTCAACCTGGGTGTAGGCGTCTACTACGACGACAACGGCAAATTGCCACTACTGCAATGTGTCCAGACCGCGGAAAAAGCCATGATGGAAGCCCCGAAACCCCGCGGCTACCTGCCCATCGACGGTATTGCTGCGTATGACGCAAGCGTCAAGGCGCTGGTGTTTGGCGCAGACAGCGAGCCGGTGAAGTCCGGCCGCGTCGCCACGGTGCAAGCCATCGGCGGCACCGGCGGCCTCAAGGTGGGTGCCGATTTTCTGAAACGACTCAGCCCTAATGCAACAGTGCTGATCAGCGATCCCAGCTGGGAAAACCACCGTGCGCTGTTCACCAATGCGGGCTTCAACGTGGACACCTATCCGTATTACGACGCAGTCAAGCGCGGCGTGAACTTTGACGCCATGCTGGCAGCGCTCAACGCCGCTGCCGCGGGAACCATCGTGGTCCTGCACGCCTGCTGCCATAACCCGACCGGCTACGACATCACCCCGGCACAGTGGGACCAGGTTATTGCAGCCTGCAAGGCCAAGAACCTGACTCCTTTCCTGGACATGGCCTACCAGGGCTTTGGCTACGGCATTGCTGAAGACGGCGCGGTTATCGGCAAGTTTGTGGCCGCCGGTCTGACCTTCTTTGTGTCCACTTCGTTTTCCAAGAGCTTCAGCCTGTACGGCGAGCGCGTCGGAGCGCTTTCCGTGCTGTGCGAAAGCAAGGAAGAAGCGGACCGGGTGCTGAGCCAACTCAAGATCGTGATCCGAACCAACTACAGCAATCCCCCAACGCACGGCGGCGCCGTGGTGGCCGCTGTTTTGGGGAACCCCGAGTTGCGCGCCCTGTGGGAAAAAGAGCTGGGCGAAATGCGCGTGCGGATCAAGGCGATGCGCCAGAAACTGGTGGATGGCCTCAAGGCCGCCGGTGTCAAGCAGGACATGGGCTTCATCACCAGCCAGATTGGCATGTTCAGCTACTCGGGCCTGACCAAGGACCAGATGGTGCGTCTGCGCAACGAGTTTGGCGTGTACGGCACGGACACCGGCCGCATGTGCGTAGCGGCGCTGAACAGTAAAAACATCGACTATGTGTGTGCGTCGATTGCCAAGGTAGTCTGATCCCAGGCAACCAGGGTCTACACGGCATCAAAAAGGAGAGACCTGCTGGTTGCAGGTCTTTGACGGCATCTCTTCAGCGGCCAATGGGTGTCGTGATTCGTCGCATAATCCGCTCCAAGGTGAGGCGCGCTGCCATTGCACAAAGAAAAATAAACTGCATCAGCACTTCGGTCATAGATCACGGAGACACCTGGATGCCCTGTTTAGCCATCGTCCTCAGCTTGATTTTGGCTGTGGCGTCGCCTCATGCATTCGCCTGGGGCAACCATAGCTTTTCAGCCTACCGGACATTTGAGTCCATGCCGGAGGTAGCCAACGCCGCTTCCGTCAAGGCAGAACCTCTCGATGCATTCCTGAGAGCAGAAGAAAAAACTATCGAGGCCCTCCTCGCAGGCCAGGAGGCATGGGCGGTTGCCAATCTGGAGAAATACCCTGCACGCCCGGCCGCCTTGGCATTCACCGCCAACACCGACCGTCCCGATGAAGCACGCCGACTGGCTTTTCTGATGGCGCTTCGGGTCGCACCCAACAGCAAGTTCGCCCTGTATATTCAGCCGGACCCCCAGACCCAACCCGCAGCAAACACCCTGCTACCTCACGCGGCAGTCAATACGTTGCCGGAGCAGCCCAATTCTGTTTATACCTACGTAGCCTTGAAGGCTGGCGAACCAATAAAGCCACTCGCCATTCTGGCCTCGGCTTCGGATGAGCCGGATTACGGACTGGACATCAACCTCTGGGACGACAGTCCGTCCGACTGGGGTAAGGTTTATGGCTTTGGCCCACTTCCGTTTGGCAACCCCGCGCTCTACTACTCGACGCAGGCACCGTTTCACATGGGGTTTTCCCATGAAGACAAGCTGCTCTACTTGGCCGCCCCATTCCTGAAACGAACCTTTCCGCTGTTGCGATCGCACCAATACTCGACGCTCTCAGCATTGGCCTTTCGCACGGGCCACGACTATTGGGGCTGGCGGTTTGCAGGCCTGTCACTGCACTACCTGCAGGATCTGACCCAGCCTTATCACGCCAGCGTTGCACCGGGGGTTTCAACCCTGAAGCTGATCAGCGCCAACGCGCTGGCGATGGCTGGCATGCCTAGCATGAAGAACGACATGATTGTGCTGCTATCCAACCGGCATACCGCTCTGGAAAAATACCAGACCGAGTTACTGCGAAATGCGGCCCGCAACAAACAGGACACCGCCATTGAGAAAGCCCTTAGAGACACCAGCAAAGACCGTGGCTACCCCGAATGGAGTGACACTTACCTGCGCGACGTTGTCTCTGCACAATCAGCCGCTTTTGGCAGGCAACTTGATCAAACCTTGGTGGCTGCCATGCCTGCAGGATTCGTTTCTGACCCCACTTTTGACTTTGGCGTCAACGAATCAGGGATTAATATGGTTAGAGAAATGGCCAATCGGGATGCGACCGAAAAAGCCAGGCTTGACCGCGCCATTGCCGAATTGCTAGGCAATTTTGCGGCGCACAGCCGAAATGCCATAAGGGGCATACTCAAGGCGAGCACCAGTGCAAACCCTTAAGTCAGTGAATACTGTTATATTGCGCTGCAACATTTTCTAAAAGTGAGTCTTACATGCTGTACCAGCTCTACGAAACCCAACGCTCCCTGATGGAGCCGTTCACAGACATGGCCCATGCTGCGGCCAAGGCCTACGGTAACCCCTTGTCGGTTGCTGGACAGAACCCGTTCGCGCAGCGCATTTCTGCCGGATATGACCTGATTCACCGTTTGGGAAAAGATTACGAAAAGCCAGAATTCGGTCTGCGCACCATCAAAGTCGATGGCGTGGACGTCGCCATCCATGAACGGGTAGAAATCAACAAACCGTTTTGCGAATTGCGTCGTTTCAAGCGCTTCAGTGACGACCAGCGCACGCTGGACAAGATCAAGAACCAGCCCGCTGTGTTGATTGTGGCGCCCCTGTCAGGCCATTACGCCACCTTGCTGCGTGACACTGTCAAGACCATGCTGAAAGACCACAAGGTCTACATCACCGACTGGAAAAACGCGCGCCTGATTCCCCTGTCTGAAGGCGAGTTCCACCTAGACGACTACGTCAATTACGTGCAGGAGTTCATCCGCCATTTGCAAGGCATCTACGGCAACTGCCACGTCATGAGCGTTTGCCAGCCCACCGTTCCCGTGCTGGCAGCGGTATCTCTGATGGCCAGTCGTGGCGAGAAAACGCCATTGTCCATGACCATGATGGGTGGCCCGATTGACGCACGCAAGTCGCCAACATCGGTGAACAACCTGGCCGTGAACAAGAGCCACAGCTGGTTTGAAAACAATGTGATCTACCGCGTTCCCTCCAGCTTCCCAGGTGCCGGACGTCGTGTTTACCCCGGTTTCCTGCAGCACACGGGCTTTGTGGCCATGAACCCGGACCACCACGCCAAGAGTCACTACGATTACTTCAAAGACCTGATCAAGGGCGACGACGCCAGTACCGACGCCCACCGCAAGTTCTACGATGAGTACAACGCCGTGCTCGACATGGATGCGGATTACTACCTGGAGACCATCAAAGTGGTGTTCCAGGATTACAGCCTGGTCAGCGGCACGTGGGACATCAAGGGCGTGAACGGCAAAATTGAGCGCGTGCGCCCAGGCGACATCAAGACGACGGCGTTGCTGTCGGTCGAAGGTGAGCTTGATGACATCTCTGGCTCGGGCCAGACACAGGCCGTGCACGAAATCTGCACCGGTGTACCGAAGACTCAGCAGCGTCACTTCGAAGCCAAAGGTGCTGGCCATTACGGCATTTTTTCCGGAAAGCGCTGGCGCGAGCTGGTGTACCCGCAAGTCAAGTCCTTTATCCTGGCGCACAACCAGATCGCTTCCGGGCAGATTGTTCCAGCCGTCAAAGTGGCTCCACCCAAAGCGGCGCCGGTCAAGGCAGCAGAAGCTCCTGTTGTCATGGCGACACCGGTCAAGGTTGCCGAAAAAAAATCCGCTAAACCGGCTGCAGCCCCTGTAAAGACTGCGCAAGCAGCTACGAAAAAAGTAGCAGCCAAACGCATCTCCGACAAGAAGTGACCGACAGGGCGACTCAAGCCACAGGGCTGGTCGCCCGAATTCTGGATGCCCTACCCCAGACCCAGTGCACCCGGTGTGGGTACCCGGACTGTGCCGGTTACGCAGGCGCCATCGCCAGCGGTGAAGCAGGCATAAATCAGTGCCCCCCTGGTGGCCAAGAAGGTGTGGTTCGGCTTGCCCGAATCACCCGTCAGCCTGAGAAACTCCTGGATCCCGCTTTTGGCACCGAAGGACGGCGCAGTATTGTCTTTATCGATGAAGACTGGTGCATCGGCTGCACCCTGTGCATCAAGGCTTGCCCCACCGAGGCCATTATCGGCAGCAACAAGCGCATGCACACGGTGATAGAGGCGCACTGCACAGGCTGTGAGCTGTGCTTGCCGGTCTGCCCGGTGGACTGCATTGAACTCGAAATCGCCAGCGCAGACGCTACTGGCTGGGACGCATGGTCACAGCATTTGGCCGACACCGCGCGCAAACGCTACGAATCTGCCATCACACGGCGCAGCCGGGATCTGAAAGAGCAAGGTCAACGACTTGAAGAAAAAGCCCGTACCAAGCTGGCAGACCTTGGCGCCCACTCACAGCACACAGACCCCGCCGTGTTAAACAATAAGCGGGCTGTCATTGAGGCCGCGCTTGAGCGTGCAAGAGCCAGACGCCAAGCATCTGACCGCTGAGTCAGGTTAAGACTCGATAGGCGCCACTTGCGCCATACCGGTGCCGCTGTCTGAAATGCGCATGAGCCTCAAACCAGGTTTTTGTAGACGCCACAGCCCACAAAGACCTCATCCACTTGCTGAACATAGGACATTTTGGCCTGCACCTTACCCGTGGCAGGATTGTTGATGTCATATTCGACCCAGCCTGGCTCGCGGCTGGCCTGATCGATGATGGACTGCAGCAAACCGTTTCCGTCGATTCCCGCGATGTCCTGAACACGCGCACCCACCTTGGACTTGTTGCCGCCAAAGGCGACGTAGGTGCCATTGTGGTCCAGCACAAAAACGTACATGTCCCGATCATGAAAACCATTGGCGGGATCTGTGATATTGCGCAAAAATGCATCTTTCGACGTGCGCTGCCGGTGTGCAATAGCGCGCTCCACCAGGTCCACGGCCTCCTCGGCTGAACCCTGCTGCAGTTTGAACAAAGCCACGGACTCAACCAGCGTGCTGGCACGGCCTTCCAGTTTTTCCGCCTGTGTTACGGCTTGCTCCACCATCTGGGCATTGCGCTGGGTAATCTCGTCGAGCTGGCGCACTGCCGATGTGATCTCGGACAAGCCCGAACTCTGCTCCGCACTGGAGGTGGATATTTGCGACATGTTTGCTGCCACACCCCGCACACCAGACACCATCTGTGTGATGTTGGCTCCCGCCGCGCGAATTTTTTGCACGCTGTTGGCGACCTGGCTGGAGGATGTACCAATCAGCAGCCGAATTTCCTTGGCAGATGCGGCAGACCGCTGTGCCAGTGACCGTACCTCACTGGCTACCACGGCAAATCCGCGGCCTGACTCGCCCGCACGGGCCGCTTCTACCGCCGCATTGAGTGCCAGGATGTTGGTCTGGAACGCAAGGCCATCGATGACACCCACAATTTCATCCATGCGCTTGGCACTACCCTGGATAGCCTCCACCGACTCGATAGCCTGGCTCATGGTGGTCGCCCCGCTGTCGGCTGCATCTCGCAACTGGGTCGCCTGTGCGCTGGCCTGGCTGGCCGTATTGGCATTCTCCTGAACGGTGGAAGAGAGTTCTTCCACACTGGCTGCGGTCTGCTCCAGGTTCGCAGCCTGTTGTTCGGTGCGATCCGACAAGTCCCGATTGCCGGCTGCCAGGCTCTTGCCCAAATGCGCCACAAACGCTGCGTTGCTGCGCACATTGGCCACCATGGAAGACACGGTACGCCCCAACTGACCTATCGACGCGGTCAGGCTACCCAACTCATCCTGGCCATGGTTGACCAAGTTCAGGCGCAAATCGCCCGCAACCATTTTGTTTGTAGCCAGTATCACCTGGCCCAGGTCCTGTGACACGCTATGGTGAAAAGCCATGAAAAAATACACCAGCACGACCAGCCCAACGCAACAGGCCACAGCCGCACCACCAAATCCGGCTGCAGCGCCCGCACCCAAAAAAAATTGCCACGCAAGCGGAATGACAGGCAAAACCGACAGAAAGGCCAGCAGTGCCAGCTTGCCAGCAAACCGCATGCGCCTAAGCAACCAGACACCGGGATTCAACAGGGTAAAAAACACCATCAGGCCGTCTCCAAGAATATAGGTAAGGGTTTATATGCATCCCTTTGCGGCACATTCTACGATCGAAAATCGTGGCGTTACCTTAGAAAAACCCTTGAATCACAACCCGTAAATGTCGACCATCATGCAGAAGCCAGCGCCGAAAAAGCACGCACCACTTCGGGCGGGGCCTGCACCAGTTCAATCAGCACACCCTCCCCTGCTATCGGAAACTCTTCATTCGATTTGGGGTGCAGAAAGCAGATGTCAAATCCGGCTGCACCCTTGCGAATGCCCCCGGGCGCAAAGCGCACGCCTTGCGCGGTCAGCCACTCTACAGCGGTGGGCAGGTCATCGATCCACAGCCCCACGTGATTCAACGGTGTCGTGTGCACGGCCGGTTTTTTGTCCGGGTCGATGGGCTGCATGAGATCGACCTCGACTTTGAACGGGCCGCTACCGATGGCACAGATGTCTTCGTCCACATTTTCCCGCTCGCTCTTGAACGTGCCGGTCACCTCCAGACCCAGCATGTCGACCCAGAGTCTTTGCAACTTGTTTTTATCAGGAGCGCCAATGGCGATTTGCTGGATGCCCAGCACCGTAAAAGGTCGTTGTGTCATGACTTTGATCCTCAGACAAACTCAACAATCGGTTGGTCCACGGTCAGGCTCTCACCTTTGGTTGCCAGTACCTTGCCCACCACGCCATCGGCTTGCGCAAACAGCACGTTTTCCATCTTCATGGCCTCAATCACTGCCACTCGCTCACCGGCCTGAACCTTTTGGCCCACGACCACTGCCACATCCACCAGCAGGCCTGGCATGGGTGACAGCACATAGCGGCTCATGTCGGGCGCCGCCTTGTGCGGCATCAGCGCATGCAGTTCTGCCATGCGGGGCGAAACCACCAAGGCATCGATGCGCGTCCCGTTGTGCTGCAACCGCAAGGCCAACGGGTTGCGGGGCGTGCCCCGTTCCACCTGGGCGTTGAACGGCTGGCCATTCACCGCGCCATGGATGGCGATATCGTTCAAACGGGAGTTGCTACGAATTTCATAGCTGGACGCGCCTATTCTCACCCGGGCAGAGCCCGTATCGCCTACAAACTCATCTACATGCACCGGGGTGTAGCTGTTCTCACCCGTCGCGCCCAGTGTGATCACGACGTAGTCCTTGCCCGCGTTGACGGCATAGCCAGGCAGTTGGCCCGAAATACCGGCAGCGCGCTCCCGGGACTTGCGGCGCACAAAGGCGGCCAGTGCCAACAGGAACGAGGGATCTTTGTGTGGCACATCTTCCGCAGCAAAGCCCTTGCCGTAGTTCTCGGCAATAAAGCCGGTGTTGAAATCACCCGCCACAAACTTGGGGTGCGCCAACAAGGCGGACTGAAACGGAATGTTGCTGCTGATGCCGCGAATGACAAAGCCATTCAGGGCTTCGCGCATTTTGGCAATCGCATCCATGCGGTCGGTGCCATGCACGATAAGCTTGGCGATCATCGAGTCATAAAACATGGGGATTTCGCCCCCGTCCTGCACACCGGTATCGACGCGTACACCCAGCCAGTCTTGCGTATTGGCCTGGAACATGGTCTGGTCAGGTGGTGCAAAGCGCACCAGGCGGCCTGTGGAGGGCAGGAAATTGCGAAATGGGTCTTCGGCGTTGATGCGGCACTCCATGGCCCAGCCATTGCGCTTGACTTCGGCTTGCGTGAGGGGCAGTTTTTCGCCAGCCGCGACGCGAATCATCAGCTCCACCAAGTCGAGTCCGGTAATGCATTCCGTCACCGGATGCTCCACCTGCAGGCGGGTGTTCATCTCCAGGAAATAGAAGCTCTCGTCTTTGCCGACCACAAACTCGACCGTGCCCGCGCTTTGGTAATTGACGGCCTTGGCCAGCTGAACCGCCTGCTCGCCCATGGCTTTGCGGGTCTCCTCGCTGATAAAGGGGCTTGGCGCCTCTTCAATTACCTTCTGGTGGCGGCGCTGGATCGAGCACTCACGTTCGTTCAGGTAAATCACGTTGCCAAAGCTGTCGCCGATCAGCTGGATTTCGATGTGGCGGGGCTCTTCGACAAACTTCTCGATGAACACGCGATCATCTCCAAAGCTGTTGCGCGCTTCGTTGCGGCAGCTGGTGAAACCTTCAAAGGCGTCCTTGTCATTGAAGGCCACGCGCAGACCCTTACCGCCGCCACCGGCGCTGGCCTTGATCATCACGGGGTAGCCAATGCCCTCGGCGATTTCGACTGCCTTTTCAGGCGTCTCGATCGCGTCGTTCACGCCGGGAATACAATTCACGCCCGCAGCACCCGCGAGCTTCTTGGATTCGATCTTGTCGCCCATAGCGCCAATCGAATAGTGCTTGGGACCGATGAAAATGATGCCCTCTTCTTCCACGCGCTTGGCAAAGCCTGCGTTTTCGCTCAAAAAGCCATATCCAGGATGCACCGCTTGCGCGCCGGTCTGCTTGCAGGCGGCAATGATCTTGTCGGCCAGCAGGTAGCTCTCGCGGCTGGGCGCGGGGCCAATGTGCACCGCCTCGTCGGCCATCATCACGTGGCGCGCATCTTTGTCAGCCTCGGAGTACACGGCCACAGTTTTGATGCCCATCTTGCGGGCGGTGGCGATGACGCGACAGGCGATTTCGCCACGGTTGGCAATCAGAATTTTGGTAAACATGGTTCTCTCCTAACGTTATTTGGTCAGCGAAGGTGGTGTCCGCTTTGTACTGGGCCCGCAACAGGGTGGGGGTATCTGTCTGCGCTCATGCCCCCCGTCCAAAGGCTCCCGCCTTTGAACTCCTCCTTTACTTCGCTACGACAGACACCCCCACCCTGCTGCTGCGAACGGCTTTGCGTGTCAGCAGGCAAGAACAACCGCTTGGCCAGCGGGCAGGGTGTGCGCTCTGCGTAGGTAAAAGAGGAGGCCGCAGGCCGGGGGACACGGAGCAGAGCGCGCGCCCTGTCCGCTGGCCACCCGAGAAGAAAGCCACGGCCACGCACACAATGACTCACAGCGGAATGTTTCCATGCTTGCGCCACGGGTTTTCCAGCTTCTTGTCCTTGAGCATCACCAATGAGCGGCAGATGCGCTTGCGGGTCTCGCTGGGCAAAATCACGTCATCAATAAAGCCACGGGCGCCTGCCACAAACGGATTGGCAAAACGGGCCTTGTATTCAGCCTCTTTGGCGGCCAGCTTCTCAGGGTCGCCCTTGTCTTCGCGGAAGATGATTTCTACCGCACCCTTGGCACCCATCACCGCAATCTCGGCGTTGGGCCAGGCAAAGTTCACGTCGCCGCGCAGGTGCTTGGAAGCCATCACGTCATACGCGCCGCCGTAAGCCTTACGGGTAATAACGGTGATTTTTGGCACCGTGCACTCGGCATACGCGTACAGCAGTTTGGCGCCGTGCTTGATGATGCCGCCGTACTCTTGGGAAGTACCGGGCATGAAGCCGGGCACGTCCACAAACGTGATGACCGGAATGTTGAACGCATCGCAAAAGCGCACAAAACGCGCCGCCTTGATGGAGCTCTTGATGTCCAGGCAACCCGCCAGCACCAGCGGCTGGTTGGCCACAATACCCACGCTCTGGCCGTCCATGCGGGCAAAGCCAATGAGGATGTTTTTGGCGTACTCAGGCTGCAATTCAAAAAAGTCGCCATCGTCCACCGTTTTGACGATCAACTCCTTCATGTCATATGCCTTATTGGCGTTGTCCGGCACCAAGGTGTCCAGACTTTTGTCAATTCTGTCGCTAGGATCACCGCTCTTGCGCACGGGCGCTTTTTCGCGGTTGGAAAGAGGTAGGTAGTTGTAGAGGCGGCGCAACATGAGCAGCGCTTCCACGTCGTTCTCAAACGCCAGATCGGCCACGCCGCTTTTGGTGGTGTGGGTGATGGCGCCACCCAGCTCTTCGGCCGTCACTTCTTCGTGCGTCACGGTCTTCACCACTTCAGGTCCGGTAACGAACATGTAGGACGAGTCCTTGACCATGAAGATAAAGTCGGTCATGGCGGGGGAATATACCGCGCCGCCGGCCGATGGCCCCATGATCATGCTGATTTGCGGGATGACGCCGCTGGCCATCACGTTGCGCTGGAACACGTCGGCATAGCCGCCCAGGGAGGCTACGCCTTCCTGAATGCGGGCACCGCCCGAATCGTTCAGACCGATTACCGGCGCGCCAACCTTCATGGCCTGGTCCATCACCTTGCAAATTTTTTCGGCATGGGCTTCTGACAGCGCCCCACCGAACACGGTGAAATCCTGGCTGAACACAAACACCAGGCGGCCATTGATCATGCCGTAGCCGGTGACCACGCCATCGCCGGGGATCTTGTTGTCCTGCATGCCGAAATCCACACAGCGGTGCTCGACAAACATGTCCCACTCTTCAAACGTGCCTTCATCCAGCAGCAGCTCCAGGCGCTCACGGGCTGTGAGTTTGCCTTTTTTGTGCTGGGCTGCGATGCGTTTTTCGCCGCCGCCCTGGCGCGCGAGTTCGCGCTTGGCTTCCAACTGTTCAAGAATGTCGTGCATGGTTTTCTTCTTTCAGGTCAGTGATCGGGGTTAAATTCAGTTGCTACTTAATTGATAGCTTTTTACGCAGTACTGGCGAGGGCTGCAAGCAAATTTCGTGCTGCAGTAGAGGCCGCCATCTGACCAGACGCTACGGCACTGGTCAACTCGGGCAAGCGCGCGCGCACCTCGGGGTTTTGCTTGAAGGCGTGCTTCAATCCGGCGTCAATGCGCTCCCACATCCAGGCCAGGGACTGGCTCTGGCGGCGGCTGGCCGATTGGCCGTTGGCGCTCTGCAGGGTCTGGAATTGGGTCACGGCGCTCCAGAAGTCATCGATCCCTTCGCTTTTCAAAGCGCTGAGCCGAATCACCTGCGGATGCCATACCGTGGCCGAATGCGGGTCGTGGCCGGGGCTGCCATGCATGCCGAGCAGGCGCAGCGATGACGCAATCTGGGCCAGCGCTCGCGTGGCGGCGTCGGGATCAATATCGGCCTTGTTGATGAGCACCAGGTCAGCCAGCTCCATCACACCTTTTTTGATGGCTTGCAAGTCGTCACCGGCATTGGGCAGCTGCATCAGCACAAACATGTCGGTCATTCCCTGCACCGCCGTCTCGCTTTGGCCGACACCCACGGTTTCCACGATCACAATGTCGTAGCCCGCCGCCTCACACACCAGCATGGCTTCACGCGTTTTCTCGGCCACACCGCCCAGGGTGCCGCTGCTGGGGCTGGGGCGGATGTAGGCTTCCTCGCGCACCGAGAGTAGCTCCATGCGGGTCTTGTCGCCCAGAATGGAGCCGCCCGATACTGTGCTGGAAGGGTCAATGGTGAGCACCGCCACGCGGTGGCCCTTGCCTATCAAATACAGGCCCAGCGCCTCGATGAAGGTGGACTTGCCCACGCCCGGCACACCGCTGATGCCCAGGCGAAAGGACAGTCCGGTGTGCGGCAGCAAGGCCGTCAAGAGTTCATCGGCCAGCGCGCGGTGGTCCGCGCGGGTGGATTCCAGCTGCGTAATGGCTTTGGCTATGGCGCGGCGCTGCTGGGGGCCAGCGCTTTGCGTAATCGCGGCAACAGAAATGGGGTTCACAAAATTCAGGCGATAGCTTTGTTGATTTGTGCCAGCACGTCCTTGGCAGACACCGGAATCGGCGTGCCCGGGCCGTAGATGCCTTTGACGCCCGCGGCATACAACATGTCGTAGTCCTGGCGCGGAATCACGCCGCCCACGAACACGATGATGTCGTCGGCGCCCTGCTTTTGCAGCTCGGCAATGATGGCGGGCACCAGCGTTTTATGGCCTGCAGCCAGGGTGCTCACGCCCACGGCGTGCACGTCGTTTTCAATCGCCTGGCGGGCGCATTCTTCGGGGGTCTGAAACAAGGGACCCATGTCCACGTCAAAACCCAAATCGGCAAATGCCGTAGCCACCACTTTGGCGCCGCGGTCGTGGCCGTCCTGGCCCAGTTTGCTGATCATGACGCGGGGACGACGGCCCTGCACTTCGGCAAAGTCGGCAATGTCTTTCTTGAGCTGGTTCCAGTATTCCAGGGTGTCGCCTTCGGCCGAGTCGTA
>JAYTRR010000162.1:0-12683 GCA_043746005.1 Burkholderiales bacterium | reverse complement strand
CTTTTCCGCCAGCCAATACAAGCCCGTCACCAAAGTCGCCAAAAACAGCAGCAAGGCAAAGTTGCCTTCCAGCATGCCCATGTACCAGGCTCCACCGTAGGCGACAAAAGCCGCCAAAATCATTGCCGTCAGAACTTGCATCAATCTTCCACCTGCAGAATTGCCAGAAAAGCCTCTTGCGGCACTTCTACCGAGCCGATTTGCTTCATGCGTTTTTTACCTTGTTTTTGCTTGTCAAGCAGCTTGCGTTTGCGCGAAATGTCGCCGCCATAGCACTTGGCAATAACGTTCTTACGCAGCGCTTTAATTGTCTCACGGGCAATAATGCCGGAGCCGATGGCGGCTTGGATGGCCACGTCGAACTGCTGGCGCGAGATGATCTCACGCATTTTGGCCACCACGGCGCGTCCCCGGTACTGCGACTGGCTGCGGTGCACGATGATCGACAAAGCATCGACCTTTTCGCCATTCAATAAAATGTCTACCTTGACCACATCAGCGGCACGATATTCTTTGAACTCGTAATCCATCGAGGCATAGCCCCGGCTAACGGATTTGAGCTTGTCAAAGAAGTCCAACACGATCTCGGCCAGCGGCATCTCGTAGGTCAGCACAACTTGGCGGCCCTTGTAGGCCATGTTCATCTGCACGCCACGCTTCTGGTTGGCCAGCGTCATGACCACACCCACGTATTCTTGCGGCATGTACAAGTGCACCGTCACAATCGGCTCACGAATTTCCGCAGTGCGGCCAATTTCCGGCATTTTGGACGGGTTCTCGACCATGACCACTTCACCGTCCACTTTGACTACCTGGTACACCACGCTGGGGGCGGTAGTGATCAGGTCCTGGTCAAATTCCCGCTCCAGGCGTTCCTGCACGATCTCCATGTGCAACAGCCCCAGGAAGCCACATCGGAATCCGAAGCCCAGCGCTTGTGAAACTTCGGGTTCGTAATGCAGTGACGCATCGTTGAGTTTGAGCTTTTCCAAGCTATCGCGCAACGAGTCGTACTCACTGGCTTCCGTTGGATACAAGCCGGCAAAAACCTGCGGCTGAATTTCCTTGAAACCGGGTAATGCCTCGGTTGCGGTAAACGCGGCACCGCCTGTGCCAAGTTTGATTAGCGTGACCGTATCACCCACCTTCGCCGCCTGCAATTCCTTGATGCCCGCGATGATGTAACCCACCTCGCCCGCTTCAAGCGACTGGCGCGGCTCATTCGCCGGAGTGAAAACACCCAGGCTGTCGGCGTTGTAGGTTGCGCCCGAGGCCATCATCTTGATCCGCTCGCCTTTTGCCAGTCGACCATCAACGACCCGCACCAGCATCACTACGCCCACATAACTGTCAAACCAGCTATCGACAATCATGGCACGCAAGGGCCCATTTGGATTGCCCCGGGGTGGCGGAATTTTTGCGACGATGGCTTCAAGAATTTCGTCAATGCCCACACCGGTTTTGGCTGAGCAAGGAATCGCGTCCGTCGCGTCGATGCCAATCACGTCTTCGATTTCAGTCCTGGCATTGTCGAGGTCCGCATTGGGCAGATCGATCTTGTTCAGCACCGGTAGTACTTCCACACCGAGGTCCAGCGCGGTGTAGCAGTTGGCGACGGTTTGCGCTTCAACACCCTGACTGGCATCCACAACCAGAAGCGCGCCTTCGCACGCCGAAAGCGAGCGACTGACTTCATAAGAGAAGTCAACGTGCCCTGGTGTATCAATGAGATTGAGGTTGTAAACCTGTCCATCCTGCGCTTTGTACTTCAGCGCAGCCGTCTGCGCCTTGATGGTTATCCCACGCTCTTTTTCGATGTCCATCGAATCTAGAACCTGTGCCTGCATCTCCCGTGCTTCAAGTCCACCACAACGCTGAATCAAACGATCCGCGAGTGTGGATTTGCCATGATCAATGTGCGCAATGATCGAAAAATTTCTGATGTGATTCATCAACGAAAACACTTAAGTGATTGAATTAATTTGAGATAGGCAAGAAAAAAGGGCGCGTCTCGTAGCGACGCGCCCTGAACCAACAATCTTTGGCAACTGCGAAGGTTGGAGCTTCATTGTAGGCAAAAAGTCTGGGGAATAAAGCCCAAAAAGTTGAACTCGGACGTCGTTGCAAGTCAGCAACAGTAAATTTGTACACAGGTTATCAACAATTTGAAAGATGGGACACTGGACAACATGTGGGTGATCTGTGGATCAACTGTGGGTTCTTTGAGCCATTCCATATCATGGATTTTTTATCGATCCATATATCCATAATGGAACCCAGTTCCTCCGTATTCTAACCAAAAACCAAAATGCATCCAGGAAGTTAGCGCATGCCAACATTCCCATC
Organism: Burkholderiales bacterium; assembly: GCA_043746005.1. Taxonomy (GTDB): domain Bacteria; phylum Pseudomonadota; class Gammaproteobacteria; order Burkholderiales; family Burkholderiaceae_C; genus Allorhodoferax. Next base: position 10,337 of record JAYTRR010000162.1, on the reverse strand, counting down.
ATTTGGATTCAATCATTTCGAATCGTGATCGGCTTAGCAAAAAATGCGGAAAACCCTCAGTCAACGCGGGGGGGGGTGCTTCATTTGGCGATCAGCGGCTGACGCGAATGACGACGTACTGGGTCCACTCGCCACGGCGAAACAGCACATTCAGGGCTTTACTTTTGTCCTGCCTGGACAGAATCACCTCGAATTCCTTGACCGATAGCACCTCCGTATTGGCAAGCGAAAGGATAACGTCACCCTCTCGCAGACCCGCCCGCGCGGCGGCATCAACAGTCGCCTCCACCTTGACGCCTCCCTTGATTTTTAGCTCCTTCTTTTGAGCATCTGAAAGGTCACTGACGGCCAGGCCAAAGAACTGACCAGCAGAAGACGCTTTGGGTTTCTCTTCGCGGTTTGCTGGCTTGACTACAGGTTTGTCTGCTTCAACTTCCGCAATCACCACACTCAGTTCCCTGGATGCACCGCGACGAAACACCGTGATCGTGCTCTTGGTGCCAGGCTTCATGCCACCGACCATGCGCGGCAAATCACTGGACTTGTCGATCGTTTTGCCATCAAACTTGACAATGATGTCTCCCGCTTCCACCCCGGCTTTTTCAGCTGGTGAGCCAACCTCTATCCCCCGCACCAGTGCGCCAATGGGTTTACCCAGGCCAATCGACTCTGCCACCTCTTTGCTGACTTGATCAATCTGTACGCCAATGCGCCCGCGCGAGACCCGACCGGCACTACGCAACTGATCGCTCACGCGAACCGCCTCGTCAATGGGGATGGAAAACGAGATGCCCATGTAGCCGCCAGAGCGCGAATAAATCTGGCTGTTGATGCCAACCACTTCACCGCGCATGTTGATCAATGGTCCTCCGGAATTCCCGGGATTGATCGCCACATCCGTCTGAATGAAGGGCAGATATTCGCCCGTGTCACGCTGTTTCGCACTGACAATGCCGGCGGTGACCGAATTCTCCAGACCGAACGGGGAGCCAATGGCCATGACCCATTCACCAACCTTCAAGCGATTTAAATCACCAATCTTCACAGCGGGCAGGCCAGTAGCTTCAATCTTCACCACAGCAACATCGCTTCGCTTGTCGGCACCAATAATTTTGGCTTTGAATTCGCGTTTATCGGTGAGCGTAACAAGCACTTCATCCGCTCCATCGACCACATGCGCATTGGTCATGATGAAGCCATCGGCAGTAAGAACGAAACCTGATCCCACACCACGCGGCTGATCTTCGTCCGGCTGGGGACGCCCCTGCCGGGGTGTCTGCCTTGGAATATTCGGGATCGGCAGGCCAAAGCGTTTGAAAAACTCGAGCATTTCTTCTTCACCCGGGGCGCCTTGGGCTGAACGGGCCATGGCTTTCTCCAGTGTGCGGATGTTGACCACGGAGGGTCCCACCTGATCGACCAGATCCGTGAAGTCCGGCAGAGCGCGAACCTGCGCCACTGCCGGCTGCAAAGGAGCTATCGCAATAAAGACCATGCCGGTTAGCGCCATCGCCATGAAAAGGGATCGTAAAGGCCACGTTGCAATTGCAGTAATTGTCATCATGCTTTTCCCGTTTGAAGTCAGACCAATATGGGTCATATCATTTCTTCCGCTCAAGGCCTTGCGCGAAAGCATTCAACGTAGACAGCGGAACTTCTCCGACAGCCGTGACCCACCAGTCGCTGATCCGACGCGTAAGGGTGTGGGTAGCACCTCCAAGTTCGGTTGCCCCCTCTCGCGCATGCCGGCGGCTGTCATACGCTTCCACGAACAATGACACCATCGCCAGCCCGTCGGAGAAAACCCACTGCATGGCATTTCCAGACTGCCCCGCACTACCAGCCAAAACACCCATCGGGCGCAGGTAGCACCCCATGGGCTTGAAACCCGTGACGGCCTTGCGCAAAACCCACCCCTGCGCATCTGCAGTGGTTTTCTGCAGATCGGTTCGCTCGACCCGGTACCCCTCGGTGTGTTCCATCATCTGCGTCAACTTGCCCATGCTGACCGGCGAATCCAGTTGCAGTTCTGAAAATGCAGCCTGCTCCAGCACACGGCCCTCCAGATCGAGCGTTTGAAGCTGAATCACCAGACCGGTCCGTCTCTCACTCCAGACGCGGTATCCGTATCGCAACGGGTCTTTGGGCACAAGATGAACCACCTCCGCATCGAACCCGGCAATGCGCTCGCCCGGTTGCTGCCGGAGTTGGTAAAAATCACCGATAGCCGAATCATTCGATTTGAGCAAATTGGGGAATAGACCCAGCGACTCACGCCTCTCTCTCACAGCAACTTTGGAATCCGGAAAAAACGTGACTACCTGATCATTGCGCCGGAAGGTCGAGCGAGGCGTCCCGGTCAGCGCCTCCACGCGCTCCACTTGCTGATTGCCATCGCAAACATGCCAGATTTTGGCGCTGGCCATATTGCCCCCCGCCGATACGACAAAGGTTCCCGAATAGGCGCGTTGCCGCGACGCCTCGTGAACGCGCATCAACCAGGCATTGAGCGGGGTATCCGCTACAGTCTGAGCCAAGGACTGTGCAGGTACAGCCAGCAGCGAAATGATGAGAGCCAAAGCAGGGCCGATACGCACCAGATACTTCACCGTGCGGACCTTTCATAGGTAGCATTGCGCAAAAAGCCCGCCGGCATCTGCAAGGCAGAATGCCCGCCCAGCTGTTGGTGTGCAGCCATCAGCACATCGAGTTGCGGATCGCGAATCATGATCCCGGCGCTCCCTTCGGGAACGGTGATCTGCGGTGCAGGAAGCGCATGGGTGGACAGTGCCGCCAACTGCGCTGCGCCGGGCGGCGAGGATTGGGTCCACAGCCCCAGTCCGACCACGCCTACCAGAGCAGTGAAGGAAAACCCAGCGAGCGCCTTCCATCGAAAAACGGACGCATTGGCACTGGCTATAACGACGCCTGGGGACGGCAGCGCCACCACGCCGACGCGATAGGTGCCATTGGCCTCAGCAATCGCAACCGGTCGCGCAGGCTCCAGGGCCAGTCTGCACTCCAATCGCTGCCAGAAAGCAAAACCATCGTCCGACGGTGCCAGCTCTGAACTGCGCAAGACATCACCCACCACGTGGAAGGTGTGCCATGTTTGCAGGGACTGCGGATGGGACAGTAAATCATCCATAACCCGCGCAAGATCAGCACCTTGCAGACATCCGTCCACCACCGCAGAAATGCGTTCACCGGGTTCGGGAATCGTTTCATTCATATGTTTCTCTCTCACCAGCGTTTGCTCGTCTGTTTTTCCAGAAGCGGCTTCACTTTTGCCGAAATCGCCTCACGGGCCCGGAAAATACGTGAGCGTACCGTGCCAATAGGACAGTCCATGGCCGTAGCAATTTCTTCGTAGCTCAAACCTTCAATCTCCCGCAAGGTGACCGCCTGCTTCAAATCATCCGGCAAGTCGTCCATTGCCGCATTGACTACGGCGGCAATCTCCTTGGCTGCCAGCACGGACTCAGGCGTCTCGTCTGTACTTGGTTCTTTTTTTCGCCAAGAAGTTTCATCCTCTTCGTCCGTTAAAGGGAAACTATCCGACACCGTGGGATTGCGCTTGAGGTCCAGCAGGAATTTCTTGGCCGTGTTCACGGCAATCCGGTAAAGCCAGGTGTAGAACTGGGCATCGCCACGAAACTGGTGCAAAGCCCGATAGGCCCGGATGAATGTTTCCTGGGCGATGTCTTCCACCAGATCGACGTCGCGCACCATGCGGCCGATCAATCGCTGAATACGTCTTTGGTACTTCAACACCAGCAGTCCGTAGGCGCGCTGATCTCCGGAAACGGTTCGCTGAACGAGTTCCAGGTCTGAATCCTGTGATGTAGTCGGTGGCTCGTTGCTCACGGCAAACCTCCGTCAGCCAAGGGCCTACTGGTAGCACACTCGGCATCGGGCGATCGCCTGCTATCCATAACGGCCCGGCGCAGCGCGATCCATCGGATGTCGCCTGGCACGGCTTCCAGCCAAAGGCGTACGACCCGATTTTTTGTCTTGTCCGTGACGGAGATCAAAAGCAATTTCTGGAAATCCAGTTGCAAGACCAACTGACATAACGCGTCTTCATCAAAACCGGACCAGTGCCAGTATTGACCATCCCATCGCAGGGTACCCACTGAAGCATTGCGCCACCCGAGCAGTGCAATCAGACCGGCTGCAAGTACGGATATAAACACCACAACCACACCAGCAAGCGCCTGATTCTCAGCAAATATCCAGGCGGCAGACAGCCCCAACAGCCAGAAAATAGCCAGCAGCCGCAGATGCCACTGCGATCGGATGACAGAAAAAATGACCGCGGGGGGTCGGTGCATGTCCTGAATGGGTTACTTGCGCCCGTCAGATACGCTTGAAAACCAGGCTTCCGTTGGTTCCACCAAAGCCAAAGTTATTCTTGACCGCCACGTCGATGCGCATATCACGCGCCACGTTGGCACAGTAGTCAAGATCACACTCTGGATCCTGGTTGAAAATATTGATGGTGGGTGGACTCTTCTGGTTATAGAGCGCCAGAACCGTGAAAATCGATTCAATGCCTCCGGCGCCACCCAGCAAGTGACCGGTCATGGATTTGGTGGAGTTGACAACAATTTTCTTGGCATGGTCGCCCAAGGCTGCCTTAATGGCATTGGTTTCATTGAGATCACCCAGCGGCGTGGACGTGCCGTGCGCGTTCAGGTAATCAACCTGATCTGCGTTGACGCCAGCATTGCGCAGGGCGCTCAGCATGGCACGGCGAGGGCCATCCATATTGGGAGCCGTCATGTGCCCGGCATCGGCACTCATGCCAAAACCCGCCAATTCGGCATAAATCTTTGCACCACGCGCTTTGGCATGCGCATACTCTTCGAGGACCATCACGCCGCCGCCCTCACCCAGTACAAAGCCATCCCGGTCCTTGTCCCAAGGCCGCGAGGCAGTGGCCGGATCGTCATTTCGTGTGCTTAATGCCCGCATGGCAGCGAATCCACCGATGCCCAATGGCGAAACGGTGGCTTCCGAGCCACCCGCCACCATGACGTCGGCATCACCGTATTCGATCATGCGGCCAGCCTCACCAATGCAATGCAAACCGGTCGTACACGCCGTGACGATAGCAATGTTGGGGCCCTTGAAACCGAAGCGCATGGAAACATGGCCTGCGGTCATGTTAATGATGGTCGCAGGCACAAAGAACGGAGAAATCCGGCGTGGACCCCGATTCGTGTATTCCGTATGCATGCCCTCAATCATGGGCAAGCCGCCAATGCCCGAGCCGATGACGCAACCGATGCGCGTCGACTCTTCATCCCCCAGTGCATCCCCCGTCGGCAAGCCGGCGTCAGCCACGGCTTGCACTGCGGCTGCGATGCCATAGTGAATGAAGGAATCCATAGCCCGTGCATCTTTTGCACTGATATAGGACTCCAGATCGAAATTGCGAACCTCTCCAGCAATCTTGCAGGAGAATGCGGATGCATCAAATTTGGTGATCAGATCAATGCCGGACTTTCCAGCGAGCAGATTCGACCAAGCCTCCGTCACCGTATTACCTACGGGACTGACGCAACCTAAACCAGTGACAACAACGCGACGACGGGACATGGCAATCAGTTTTCAGCAGTTTGTCAAAAAAAAGACCGTTGTTAGCGGCGATATTTCGGCCCAGCAGGCGGGTGGCATGGCCGCCTTGCCTGCTGGTCCACGCGACACCCAGGGTGCCGCAAAAGACTAATTAGGCCTTTTTGTGCGTATTGGCGTAATCAATCGCGTTTTGCACGGTGGTGATTTTTTCCGCGTCTTCGTCAGGAATTTCAATTCCAAACTCGTCTTCCAACGCCATCACCAGCTCCACGGTGTCGAGAGAATCAGCACCCAGATCAGCCACGAAAGCTTTTTCGTTGGTGACTTGAGACTCTTCCACTCCGAGTTGCTCGGCAATGATTTTTTTGACGCGGACTTCGATATCGCTCATGGCTTCCCTCTAAGGGTTGTAAAAGAATCCGTAATTTTACCCGCGCTTAGAGAATGAACTCTAATCGGGTAGCCGAACGGAGAAATCGGCTGATTTTTTGGTCGTTACATGTACATGCCGCCATTGACGTGCAGTTCCTGCCCCGTCACGTAGCTGGCTTCAGGAGCCGCCAAGTATGCAACAGCATGCGCTATGTCCGCCGGCTTGCCGAGATGCCCCAGTGGAATTTGACCCAACAAAGCCTTTTGCTGGTCTTCATGGAGACTGGCGGTCATATCGGTCTCAATAAACCCGGGCGCAATACAGTTGACCGTGATGTTGCGCGAACCCAGTTCACGCGCCAACGCACGCGTCATGCCCGCCACCCCGGCCTTGGCCGCTGCGTAGTTCGCCTGACCGGGGTTCCCGGACGCCCCCACCACAGAGGTGATGTTGATGATGCGTCCATAGCGCTGCTTCATCATGGTGCGCATGACCGCCCGGCTCATGCGGAATACGCCCTTGAGGTTGGTATCCATCACGGCATCCCAATCCTCGTCTTTCATGCGCATGGCCAGGTTATCGCGGGTAATGCCCGCGTTGTTCACCAGCACCTGCAAACCACCGTACTCTTTGACGATGGCATCCACAAGCGCATCTCCAGCCCCGGCTTGGGTCACATCCAGCGTGCGGCCGGAGCAGCCCTCGAAGTCGGCCAAGGCTTCAGCAATCTTCGCCGCGCCGGCTTCCGTGGTTGCGGTACCAATCACTTTCAGCCCCTTACGAGCCAGATCCAGGGCAATGGCGGCACCAATACCGCGAGACGCCCCGGTGACCAACGCAACCTGACCTTCAAATTTCATGTGATTCATGCCAATGCACCTTTGGTATCTTGCAGGCTCGCGGGATCAAAAAGCGCCAAGCCAGTCAACTCCGGGTCGATCCGCTTGACCATTCCAGCCAATACCTTGCCGGGACCGCATTCCACAAGGGTAGTCAAACCCCGGGCCTTGATGGCCTGTACGCACTCCACCCAGCGCACAGGACCAAAAGCCTGACGGTACAAGGCATCACGAATGCGGTCGGAATCAACTTCCACAGCGACGTCGATATTATTAATAAGTGCGATCTGTGGGGATTCAAATTCGATGGACTCCAGACGCTCTTTCAACTTTTCAGCGGCTGGTTGCATCAAACGGGAATGAAAAGGAGCCGATACCTGCAGCGGCAACGCCCGCTTTGCACCGTTAGCCTTGAGCACCTCGCACGCCTTTTCCACCGCAGCCTTGCTTCCGGCAATAACGGTTTGGCCAGGATCGTTGAAATTGACCGCTTCGACCACTTCACTGGAATCCGCACCAAAAGATTGGGTGACTTCAACACAACCAGCCAGAACACGGGCAGCGTCCATACCCAGAATGGCGGCCATCGCGCCAACGCCAACGGGCATCGCCTCCTGCATGGCCTGCGCACGCAGCCTCACTAGGGGTGCGACCTGCGCCAAGGTAAGCGCACCCGCCGCGACCAGGGCCGTATATTCACCCAACGAGTGGCCCGCCACGGCCATCGGTGCAATGCCCACTTCTGACATCCAGACCCGGTAAGCAGCCACACCGGCAACCAGCATGATGGGTTGGGTGTTGGCCGTCAGGGCCAATGCCTCCTTGGGACCGTCATGAATCAGCCCGCCAATGTCTTCACCCAATGCGTCGGAAGCCTCAAGCAAGGTCTCGGCGACCACGGGATGGTCACCCCACGCATCAAGCATTCCAACCGATTGCGATCCCTGCCCAGGAAATACAAAAGCAAACTGTTTCATAAGATTATTTATAGGTAAAAGGCCTGCAGCCCGCGTCAAACCTGTGCAAGAAGCTACAAAATAAGGAGCAACGCACCCCAGGTAAAACCACCGCCCACGCCTTCGAGAAGGAGCGTCTCACCCGTCTTCACCTGCCCGGAGCGCACTGCTGCGTCCAGCGCCAACGGAATGGATGCAGCCGACGTGTTGCCATGCTGGTCTACTGTCACCACCACTTTGTCCATGGGCATCTTGAGCTTGCGGGCCGTGCTCTGCATGATGCGAATATTGGCCTGATGCGGAACCAGCCAATCAATGTCTGCTTCGGTCAAATGCGCTTTTGCAAGCGTCGCGCGAGCCGCATCTTCCAGCAGTCCCACGGCCAGTTTGAAGACGGCTTGTCCGTCCATTTTCAGCAGGGGATTGCCCGATATGCCTCCACCCGACACATGCCCTGGAACGCACAGTATGTCCACATACTTGCCGTCCGCATGCAAATCGCTGGCCAAAATGCCTGGCGTCTCGGACGCTTCCAGAACCACGGCGCCCGCTCCATCACCAAACAACACACACGTGGTGCGATCCGTGAAATCCAGAATGCGGGAAAAAACCTCTGCACCAATCACCAGGGCACGGGTGGCTGCACCCGACTTGATCATGGCATCGGCAATGGTCAGCGCATAGACAAAACCACTGCAAACCGCCTGAACGTCAAATGCCGCACAGCCATTGGCACCCAGCTTGTTTTGCAAAATGCACGCGGTCGACGGGAAAACCATGTCAGGAGTAGAAGTGGCAACAATGATGAGGTCAATATCCTGTGCAGTACAACCGGCCGCCTGCAGTGCATTTTTTGCGGCTTCCAGCCCGAGGTCACTGCTGAAAACACCGTCGTCGGCGAAATGGCGGGCGCGGATGCCTGTGCGCGCCACAATCCATTCATCGGAGCTTTCAACGCCCTTGCATGCCAGCTCTGCAACCAGATCGGCATTGGTCAACCGACGTGGCGGAAGATAACTGCCTGTGCCTGTAATACGCGAATATCGTTTCATGGTGGGGAGATAAGTAGCGCCCGTTGAGGCTATTGCTGGTTGTCAGCTGCCGCCAGAAGCGGTGCTGCATGCGCAATGCGAACCTGAACGCGGTCGACCAAGTTATTACGGGCTGCATCATACGCCCGACTCAAAGCGTTCCCGAATGCGAGCACATCGGCCGAGCCATGGCTCTTGAATACCAGTCCACGCAAGCCCAAAAGTGCGGCACCGTTGTAACGACGGTGGTCAACGCGATTTTTAAGCGCATTTAAAACGGAATAAGCAGCAATTGCCGCCAGTTTTGTGAAGATATTGCGGGAAAACTCAGCCTTTAAGAAATTCCCGATCATGGAGGCCAAACCCTCACTGCTCTTCAGCGCCACATTTCCGACAAATCCATCACAAACCACGATATCCACGGTTCCCTTGAATATATCGTTGCCTTCGACGTTGCCAAAAAAGTTCAAATCGCCCGATTTGCCGGCAGATCGCAACAACTCACCCGCTTTTTTGATAACTTCGTTGCCTTTAATCGCTTCTTCGCCAATGTTGAGCAAACCCACAGTGGGCGACTCTTTTCCATTCAGCACAGAAACCAGGGCCGAACCCATCACGGCAAACTGCAATAGATGCTGCGCTGAGCAGTCCACGTTGGCACCCAAATCCAGCACAGTGGTTGCACCACCCGTGGCATTGGGAATTTGCCCGGCAATGGCCGGTCGCTCGATACCGTCGATCGTTTTCAGGATATAGCGGGAAATAGCCATCAAGGCACCCGTATTGCCAGCAGATACCGCCGCTTGAGCATTCCCATCCTTCACTTGCTGGATGGCAACACGCATGGACGAGTCTTTTTTCTTGCGCAACGCAATTTCCAGAGGGTCGTCCATCGTGACCACTTCGCTGGCGGTCACAATGCTGGCCCGCGGGTGCACAAACGCACCCACCTGATCAGGCAAACCCACCAGAATCAGAGCGGCATCGGGATGCTGATCAAGAAAATTTCTGCACGCGGGGAGCGTCACCTGGGGTCCGTGGTCGCCCCCCATGCAGTCAACAGCGATTGTGATCATGGGGGAAACACCCAGAAGTGAGGGAAATCAGGCAATGACCAAAGGCCATAAATAGCAAAAGCCCGTTGCTACAGAAACTGCAGCTTCGGGCTTTGGACAAATCAGCGCGTTCAGGCTTCAGATTTGGTCTTCAGCACCTTGCGTCCACGGTAGAAACCAGTGGGGCTGATGTGGTGACGCAAATGCGTTTCGCCTGTGGTGGACTCCACGGCGATGCCGGGAACTACCAAAGCATTGTGTGAACGGTGCATACCGCGCTTGGAAGGTGACTTTTTGTTTTGTTGGACGGCCATGTTCCGCTCCTGGGCAAAGGTGTTGCGCAGGCCGCAACACTGGGGTTAGTAAAAACGCGTCAACTTGTCCACGCGAAGCCTTAGATTATAGCGCAGAGACGGCAGGTCAGTCTCAGCTCTTTTTCTTCAACTGTTCGAGCACCGCAAACGGATTCGGTTTTTCCCTGGATTCCTCAACAAAATCAG
>JAYTRR010000161.1:0-4182 GCA_043746005.1 Burkholderiales bacterium | reverse complement strand
TGGCGGCGCGCTCGCTGCGGTCTTTCTCGTGGATGCGGGCGGTCAGCACTTTCAGGGCCTGGGCCTTGTTGCTGTGCTGGCTGCGCCCGTCCTGGCATTCGGCCACGATACCGGTGGGCAGGTGGGTGATGCGTACGGCCGAGTCAGTCTTGTTGATGTGCTGACCACCGGCACCGCTGGCGCGGTAGGTGTCAATGCGCAAGTCGGACGGGTTGATCTTGATGGCCTCTTGCTCGTCCGGTTCAGCCAGCACGGCCACCGTGCAAGCACTGGTGTGGATGCGGCCCTGCGTTTCGGTCACCGGCACGCGCTGCACGCGGTGGCCACCCGATTCGAACTTCAGTGCGCCATAGACGCCCGTGCCATTGTGGTGGCCTTCCATGCGCACCACTACCTCCTTGTAACCCCCCAGCTCGCTGGCGGACTCGCTGACGATCTCCGTCTTCCAGCCGCAGCGGTCGGCATAGCGGGTGTACATGCGCAGCAGGTCGGCGGCAAACAGGGCCGATTCGTCGCCCCCGGTGCCGGCGCGTATTTCCACAAATGCGGGGCGCGCGTCGTCCGGGTCTTTGGGCAGCAGCATGCGCTGCAGTTCGCCTTCAATCTGGGTCAGCTCGGCGCTGGTGCTGGCAATTTCTTCTTCGGCCATCTCGGCCATATCCGCATCGGCAGCGGGGTCGGCCAGCATCTCTTTGGCACCCGCCAGGTCCGCTTCCAGCTGCTGGTAGCGCGCCCAGCGAGTGGCTACAGCGGCCACGTCGGTGTGCTCGCGCGAGAGCTTGAGGAACTGCTCCATGTCCTTCATGATGTCTTCGCGCGAGAGCAAAAACTCCAGCTCCCCCAGGCGGTCGGCGTAGCGGACGAGTTGTTGGCGCAAAAATGGTTTCATGGCATTCAATGGGGGTAACGGGAGCAAAAGCGAAAGACAAGCCACCTGCGCGAAGTGCGCTGGCAGCAGCGGCGAAGGGGCCGACGCTAACGTTCTTTTCGAAGGAAAAAGTGCTGAATGGCGGTGCCCGCACGTTCACGGGCCTGGGCGTCGCCCGTGTGCAGTTCGGCCATGGCGCCGTGCAGCATTTTTTGGGTCAACCCTTTGGCCAGCGCTTCCAGCACGGCATCCACCGGCTCGCCACGGGCAATCATTTTGCGGGCGCGGGCCAACTCGGTGGCGCGCCACGCGTCGGCCTGGGTGTTGAGCTGCTGGATGAGCGGCACGCTGCTGCGCTGATCAATCCAGTGCATGAAGCTTTGCACACCCGCATCCACAATGGCCTCGGCCTGCGCCACAGCGGCCTGGCGGCTGGCCTGCGCCGTTTGCACCACGCCAGCCAGATCGTCCACGGTATACAGATACACATCGCCCAGCGCTTTGACTTCGGATTCAATGTCGCGCGGTACGGCCAGGTCCACCATGAACATGGGGCGGTGGCGGCGTTTTTTCAGCGCCCGCTCCACGGCACCCAGCCCAATGATGGGCAGGGTGCTGGCGGTGCAGCTGATAACCGCATCAAACTCGTGCAGGCGGTCGGGCAGGTCGGCCAGGCGCATGGTCTCGGCACCAAAACGTGCGGCTAGTTTTTCACCGCGGTCCAGGGTGCGGTTGGCAATGGCGATGGATTTCGGTTTTTTGGCGGCAAAGTGGGTGGCGCACAGCTCAATCATTTCGCCCGCGCCCACAAACAGCACTTTGACCTTGCCCAGGTCTTCGAACAACTGGCCCGCCAGCCGCACGGCGGCAGCGGCCATGCTGATGGAGTGCGCGCCGATTTCGGTGGAAGTGCGCACGTCTTTTGCGACTGCAAAGGAACGCTGGAACATCTGGCTCAGGGTGGTACCCAAGGCACCGGCCGCCTCGGCTGCGCGTACCGCATCTTTCAGTTGCCCCAGAATCTGCGGCTCGCCCAGCACCATGGAATCGAGACCACTGGCCACCCGAAATGCGTGACGCGCAGCGTGGTCATCCTGCAAGCTGTAGGTGTAGGAGCGAAGTGCATCAGCCGAAATGCCGGCCGAGTGGGCCAGCCATCCGAGCGTGGGCTCCAGTTCCGAATGCTCACCCGCGCAATAGATCTCGGTGCGGTTGCAGGTGGAGACAATGGCGGCCTCGGGCATACGCGAAAGTGACTGGCGCAGGCCCCGTAAATTGGGCTCGATCTGGTCGAGGGCGAACGCAAACCGACCGCGCAAATCCAGCGGTGCGGTGGTGTGATTGATGCCTAAAGTCCAGACTGCCATATATAAATTGTTTAGCAATTATAAAATCGCCGTCACTTCAATCAACCCGGGGCCTTTTTTGGCCACCCGCATGGGCCTTCTGGATCAATTCAATCACCTGCTGAATTTTCTTGCGCCAGCCATCGTTGTCGGCGTGGTGTTGGCTATGGTGGGGCCATTTTTTGGAAAGAAAAGCCCTTCAGCCCGCGCCGCCGCTGCGCAGGCAGCTATTAATTCTATAGCGGGTGCGGTCGCTCTGGCTCTGGGCTTGTGGTTCTTTGGCCGCGACGGCAAGATGGCGACCTATGCGGCCATGCTGGTGGCCAGTGCCAGCTGCCAGTGGTGGGCGGTGCGAGGCGGGCGTTAGGCTGGGCTGAAAAAATCGACCCGGTCAGTGATGATGCCATCTGTGCCCAGGTCGATGAGGCGCTGGGCGGCCCATTCGTCATTCACTGTGTAGCTCAGGGCCCGAAAGCCTGCACTTTTGGCCTGTGTAACCGTGCTTTTGTCCCACAGTGCGTGGTTGCAGACCACCGCAACGCAATCCAGAGTCAGCGCGGTTTCCAGCCAGCCCGTCCAAAGCCGGTCAAGCAAGAGTCCGCGTGGCAACTCGGGCTGCGCGTGAAGGGCTCCTTGCAGGGCTTTCACGTCAAAGGACGTGAGCAATGGCTGCACCGACTCTCCCTGCCACAGCCGGGCGGCGTGCTGGGCGACCACCTCGCCCGTGTGCCGTTCAGTCCCCGGCGTCGGTTTGATCTCGATGTTCAGGAAATAGCCATTGCGTTTGCAAAACGCGGCAATGTTGTCCAGCGTGGGGAGTGGCTCGCCGGCATAGGTTCTTGAGTGCCAGCTGCCGGCGTCCAACTGGGCCAAGGCGCCCCAAGGGTGGTCGCCGCCGACCGCACTGTTGCCCTGGCCCAGCTTCGCACGGGCGTTGGTGGTGCGCTGCAGGGTAGCGTCGTGCATCAGGAAAGGCACACCGTCGGCACTCAGTTTGACGTCGCATTCGAACATGCGATAGCCATGACGAGCCCCCAGACGAAAGGCTGCGAGGGTGTTTTCAGGAGCCAATTTTCCGGCTCCCCGGTGGGCGACCCAGCGCGGGTAGGGCCAGTGGGGCAGGGACTCGTCAGCGGGCGTGGTACTCATAGGGAGGACTCCAGGCGCATGCCGGTGCTTGCGTCAAACGTATGCAGCTTGTGGGCGCGCGGGGTGACATGGATCGTTGCACCCAGCGCGGGCGGCACCTGGGACTCGTCCGTGCGCACAATCACCATTTCATCGCCCTTGCCGTGCGCCCACCGGCCATAGACGAGCCGCTCGGCACCGAGCATCTCGACGGCCTCCACCCGCAGCGCCCAGCCCGTAGGGGTGATGTCCAGGTGTTCAGGGCGGATGCCGGTAATGACACCCGCCAAGGCAAGCGGGGCCTCTTTCAGCAGGTTCATGGGCGGTGACCCGATAAAACTGGCGACGAACGTGGTGGCGGGGCGGGTGTACACCTCAAGGGGGGTGCCAAACTGCTCCATGACACCGCCGTTCATCACAATCATGCGTTGGGCAAGGGTCATGGCCTCGACCTGGTCGTGGGTGACAAACAGCGAGGTAATACCCAGTTCGCGGTGCAGCTTCTGTATCTCCAGCCGGGTCTGGGCACGCAGCTTGGCGTCCAGATTGGAGAGCGGCTCGTCAAACAGAAACACCTGGGGTTGGCGCACGATGGCGCGCCCCATGGCGACCCGCTGGCGTTGTCCGCCCGACAGTTCGCGCGGCTTGCGCTGCAGATAGGGGCTCAGTTCCAGAATTTTTGCCGCTTTGTCCACCCGGACCTGAATTTCGTCCCGCGGTATTTTGGCGATCTTCAGGCCATAGGCCATGTTGTCGAACACGCTCATGTGCGGGTAGAGCGCGTAGTTCTGGAAGACCATGGCGATGTCGCGCTCGGAGGGCTCCAGGTCGTTCACGACA
>JAYTRR010000160.1:0-4190 GCA_043746005.1 Burkholderiales bacterium | reverse complement strand
GCCAGAACGCCAATACCCGCCTCAATCATTGCGCCTGTTTTTTGATGGAGGGCCTGAGCGACATATAGCGCCTCGTTTGTCCAGACTTTGGCGGAAATCTTGGCCGGACCACGAAATGCCGCTTTGCAAAGAAATGGGGTCGCGCCTTGTTTGTAGGGGAGTGTTAGCGCAAATCCAGCGCGACTTCGAGACATATTCCCGTCCGTAGTCCAGCGATTGGCATTTCCCAGGAGTAAGTCGCTTCGCGAATCCCAGCACGTCAGGCTACTCGCATGGCGAGAAGGGAAATCAATAACAAGCGGGTTTCCCGGATTCGGCGCCATGGCGTCAAATGCAAACCAATAATCGTTGACAGAGAGGTGCGTATCAAAAAACGCAATGGGTGGGCGCGCATCAAGCTGCATCAACACATCAGCATGTGTGGGGGCTGAGTCAATGGTCGTCTGCTCCCAAACTTTGATCGGGATGACAACACCCTCAGGTGAATCCGAACGAACCAGTTGCCAAATTAAAACAAAAACTGCAACAGCGACCAGAACGGCCGGAAAAACCAGCCCAACGAGACGGCTCAACAAAGTCTCAATGACTCCCCGGAACAGCATATATTTATCGGCTCGAAACATGAACGGCCCACACTGAAACACAGAGCGCGATCCTACGCCTTATGTTCCTCTGCCCAGCCCTGTTTGAACTGACGGCAAGGTACTGTCCCGCGGTCAGTTGGACCGAGCCCATGCCATGGTGCTCGGGGGGAAAGGTCCTGAGCGAAACAAAAGCAGGGGTCATCATGGTGAAGTCAAACAAAGTAAGTGCGTTTTAGTTATTGCATCGTATCGCAAAGCAAGGGGCCAACTTGCCTGCTGCCACACGTCAACCCCGCGCCAGCACCACCGCATTTTCCTCAATATGTGCAGCAGCCAGACGGCCCACACGCAATCGGTTGGGCTGGCTTGCGAAACCCACCAACTGCAGACCACTGGGCAAGGTCAGCACCGCTTCGTCCTGTAGCTTGCCGCGGGACAATGTCTGTACGCGGCCCAGCAGTTGATTCACCGGCTGTTCATTGCGTGCATCACCTGGCAGCTGTGCGGCAGTCTTTGCTACGGCATCCACCTTGACAGCAGTGGCCTTGCACAACGCCAACACCGGCAGCCCGGGTTGCAAAGCCAGCAACTCGGCACTCTCACGGGTGATGGTCGACGCGATTTCTGCCCCTAATGGCAGTTGCATGACCACACGCACCATCGGGTCGCCCGGCTCCAGCACCTGAATTTGCGTCACCACGCACGGCAGGTTGTTACGCATGCTGGTGCGCAGGCCCGCGCCAGCCAGCGCGTGTGCCGCTCCACCGGTGAAGCGTGCCAAAACCTCCCGCCGGGCGGCATCCATCTGCGCGGCGGCATCCAGCAATTGCTCGCCTGCCGGTGTCAACAGCGCACCGCCACCACCCGCCCCACCCACTGCACGGTCCACCAGCGGTACACCGGCCAGATTGGTCAGGGTGTGAATGGCTTGCCAGGCGGCTTTGTAGCTGATGCCCGCCTGGCGCGCCGCCTCTGAAATGGAACCGGTTACACCAATAAGGCGCAAGATATCCATGCGCTTATCGGCCGTGTCATGGCCCAGGGCACCCAGGAAAAGCGGTTGGGGATTCATGGATGCCATTGTGCCGTTACCGTTTTGATCGCGCTATACTTTCGCTATTCTTAAATGGAATAGCGATTTTCAGTACAAGGGATTCTCCCATGACGTTGTTTGCCAGGAATGTTGCTCGCGCTGCGGTGGCCTTGATCTTTTCCACCTCCTGCCTCGCGGGCGAGGCTCAAGTAGCGGTGGCAGCAAACTTTGCAGAGCCCATCAAGGCGATTGCCGCGGTATTGAAAAAGACCACCGGGCACACCATACAAATCACATTGGGTGCCACCGGCAAGCTCTATGCACAAATTGCCAATGGCGCGCCGTTTGACGTGCTGCTGGCAGCCAATAGCGACACGCCAGCGCAACTTGAGAAAGACGGGCTGGCGCAACCCGGGAGCCGCTTTACCTATGCCACGGGCAAACTGGTGCTGTGGTCGGCTGACACGGAAAAAGTGGATGGCAAGGGGGATGTGCTGAAAACCACGGGCCTGCGCAAGGTGGCTTATGCCAACCCCAAGGTGGCCCCCTACGGTGCCGCCTCCGTGGAGGTCATGGACAAACTGGGGCTGACAGCGGCCCTTGCGCCAAAGCTGGTGCAGGGCGAAAGCATCGGGCAAACCTTCACCTTTGCCTACACTCGCAATGCCGATGTCGGATTTGTGGCCCTGTCACAGGTACTGGAAGGCGGCAAGCTAAAAAGCGGCTCGATATGGGTCATTCCACAAAATCTGTATACCCCCATCCAGCAGGATGCCGTGGTTCTTCAGCGCGGGGCCAACAACCCGGCGGCCCAGGCGCTGGTCAAGCTGCTGAAGAGCCCTAACATCAAGGATCTGATTCGCTCTTACGGATACGGGATTTAACCTTGCCACTGCTCACTGCGTCCGACCTGCAAGCCATCGGCCTGACGCTGAAGGTGGCGGCGCTCACCACGTTCATCCTGTTGCTGGTGGGTACGCCACTGGCGTGGTGGCTGGCACGCACGCAATCCTGGCTGAAAAAGCCCATAAGCGCACTTGTCGCCATGCCATTGGTGCTACCGCCCACGGTGCTGGGGTTTTACCTGCTGGTGCTGATGGGGCCGCACGGTCCGGTGGGTCAGTGGACGCAGTCCCTTGGCTTGGGCCCGTTGCCATTTACGTTTGCTGGCCTGGTAGTGGCCTCTGCTTTTTACTCGCTTCCCTTCATGGTGCAGCCCCTGCAAAATGCCATGGAAGCGATGGGCACACGCCCCCTGGAGGTTGCCGCCAGTCTGCGCTCCAGTCCTGTTGACACCTTTTTTAGTGTGGTGATCCCCTTGTGCAAACCGGGCTTTGTCACCGGGGCGGTGATGTGTTTTGCCCACACCGTCGGTGAATTTGGGGTGGTGCTGATGGTAGGCGGCAACATTCCCGGCGTGACACGGGTGATATCGGTGCAAATTTACGACCATGTTGAGGCGATGGAATACGCGGATGCGCACCGCCTGGCTGCCGTGATGCTGGGGTTCTCGTTTGTGGTGCTGCTGACACTCTACAGCTACAACGGCCGCCGCAACAAAGGTACCACCGCATGAACGCCCTGCAATGCCAGATCGTCCTTCAACGACCCGGCTTCACGCTGGATGTTGACCTGCAATTTCCCGGCCACGGCATCACGGCACTGTTTGGACCTTCCGGCTCAGGCAAAACCACGGTACTGCGTGTGCTGGCGGGGCTGGAGCCCCAGGCCCGTGGCCGCATTGCCGTGCGCGATGCGGTATGGCAAGACAGCGCACGGGGCATCTATCGCCCGGTGAACCAGCGTGCCCTGGGCTACGTGTTTCAGGAAGCCAGTCTATTTGAGCATCTGAACGTGGAAGGCAACCTGAAATTTGGCTTCAACCGCACCCCCGTTTCAGAGCGGCGCTATGGATGGGACCACGCGCTGGGCCTGCTGGGTATTGACCACCTGCTGGCACGCTGGCCCCACGAGTTATCCGGCGGCGAGCGCCAGCGCGTGGCCATAGCCCGTGCACTGGCCGCCAGTCCGCAACTGCTGCTGATGGACGAGCCGCTGGCCTCGCTGGACATGGCGCGCAAGGCAGAAATATTGCCCTATCTAGAGCTGCTGCAAAAGAAATTGGACATCCCGGTGCTGTATGTCACCCACGCCATCGACGAAGTTGCCCGTCTGGCCGACCATCTGGTGCTGCTCGATGCGGGTCGCGTCACCGCACAGGGCCCGACAACTAAACTGCTGACCCGGCTGGACCTGCCACTGGCCCACGGCGACACCGCCGGTGCGGTGCTGAGCTGCACGGTGCAGGCACATGACGATGCAGATCACCTGACCACCACCACCTTTGCCGGTGGCACCCTTGTCGTGCCCCGCCAGGCGGTGAAAATAGGGCGAACCTTGCGCATCCGGGTGCAGGCGCGCGATGTGAGCCTGACGCTGCAGCAACAGACCGACACCAGTATCCTGAATATATTGCCCGGTACCGTCACCGCACTGGCCGCCAATAGCCCCGGTCAGCTCATGGTGGCGGTGGATGTGGGTGGAAGCACCCTGCTGGCCCGCGTCACCACCCG
>JAYTRR010000159.1:0-12747 GCA_043746005.1 Burkholderiales bacterium | reverse complement strand
TTGGAGCGGTATAAGTGGGTGTTCCCCCGGCAGGAGCTGCGCTGGAGCTACCGCCGCCGCAGCCGGTCAGCAATAGACTTGCACAGATACCAACGGCGGCATAGGAGAAAAATGCTTTGGCCATGTTTTTAAAGTAAGGATTGGAGTCAAGCCTACCTCAACCTGCGGAATCAAAATCCTTCAATAACGACTGCTTACAAATTCCGGAATTCCCATTGGAGCCCGTGGATGAGGGCGAGAACGGTTGCTGCAGGGTGTTGCGTCAGCAAAGTGCGTGTTTAACCAGAGGAAAATGCAGTGAATCTGGTTTCAGCCTGCCTACCCCTCGTGAGTCCACCATGCCGAGTGCGTTCAATTTTTCTGCGTCCCCCTTTGACTGCCTGACCCTGGAGCAGCAGCGTCTGGTGCGCGGCAGTGTGGATATTGCCTACTTTCCCCAAGGGGAAACCATTTTGGCCCTGGGCGTGCAGCCGACCCACCTGTTCGTGGTCATCAAGGGCTTTGTGCAGCAGTTCGATGGCAACGAGGTGGTCAACACCTATGGCCCGGATGATTGCTTTGATGGCCGCGGGCTGGTGGCGGGCAAGGTCAGCAGCCGGTTTGTGGCGGCAGAAGAAGTGGTGGCTTACCAGCTGACCAAGCAGGCCGTGAGTGACCTGATTGCCGCCAACGCCACCTTTGGTGCGCTGCTGTTTTCCGATTTGTCCCACAAGCTCAGCGCCTTGTCAGAACGCCAAAGCCGTCACGAACTGCAGTCGCTGACCATGGCGCGGGTGGATGAGGCGTTTGTGCGGCCCCCCCATTTCGTGGATGCAGACACATCCGTGCTGGACGTGGTCAGGCATTTTCAGGCGATGCGCACTGCGACGGTGCTGGTGCGCGATACGCATTCCCATCCACCCCGGGTCGGCATTTTTACGGCCACGGGCCTGCAGCGGGCCATTCTGCACGGCACACCCCTGGACCAGTTGCCGGTGGGCGAGCTGGCCAATTATTCGCTGATCCGGGCACGCCCCAGCGACCAATTGGGCGAGGCGCTGGCCATCATGATCAAACACAATGTGCACCGGGTGGTGGTGGCCGATGGCGAAACCATTGTCGGGGTTCTGGAGGCGCTGGACCTGTTCAGCTTTTTGTCCAACCAGTCATACCAGATCAATGTGCAGATCATCGAGGCGCGGGATGTGGCGACGCTCAAGCTTGCAGCCGACCAGATCACCAAACTGATCTCCCTGCTGTACCGCAATGGCACCAAGGTCAACCTGATTGGCCGGCTGGTTCAGGAACTCAATGCCCGCCTGTTTGAGCGCACCTGGCAGCTGATTGCGCCACCGGATCTGGTGGCCAATAGCTGCCTGTTTGTGATGGGCAGTGAAGGCCGCGGCGAGCAGCTGCTCAAGACCGACCAGGACAACGCGCTGGTGTTGCGGGATGGTTATGTCTGTTCGGCTGACCTCCCCGGTGTGTGCGCTCAGTTTTCCCAGGCGCTTGCGGATTTTGGTTATCCGCCCTGTCCCGGCAACATCATGGTCAGCAACCCGCAGTGGTGCCAGAGCGTGACCGATTTCAGCCAGATAGTGCGCTTGTGGTCTGCAACAGCCGACCCCGACAGCCTGATGGCACTTGCCATTTTTCTGGATGCCCACGCAGTGTGTGGTGATACGACCCTGCTGGACAAGGTGCGCTCCTCCGTGTTTGACCTGACGGCAGACAACGATGCCATGCTGGCGCGATTTGCGTCGGCCATCAACTTCTTTGGCAGCAGCAGTGGCTGGTGGAATCGTCTGTTGCTGTTGGGCGACCAGGGCAAGGAGTCAATGGACATCAAAAAGGTGGGCATCTTCCCGCTGGTGCATGGCATCCGCAGCATGGCGCTGGCCCACCATATCGGTGAAACCTCCACGGCAGGCCGCATTGAAGCGTTGATGGCAGCCGGGAAATTGCCCGAAAAACTGGCCGGTGATCTGCTCGACAGCCTGCATTTCTTCATGGGGCTCAAGCTCAAAGTGGGCTTGCAGGAGCTGGCAACCGGGCATGGTGTATCCGGAGGCATTCAGATGGACAAGCTCAGCAGCCTGGACCGTGACCTGCTCAAGGACACACTGGGGGTGGTCAAGCAATTCAAGGTGTTGCTGAGTCAGCGGTTTCACCTGGAGGCGGTGTAATGTTTTCGGGCCTGTCGCCCATCTCCTGGTTTGCCGCGCTCAAGCAGGAGTGGATGCTGTACCACCTGGGGGATCCGCGTTTTCGCTTCATGTGGGACAAGCCGCCTGCCGACGAATGGGTGGCACTGGATTGCGAAACCACCGGGCTCAATACCAGGACCGACGACATCATTTCCATCGGTGCCGTGCGGATCAAGGGCAACCGGATCATGACCAGTGAACGGCTGGAGTTGATCGTCCGTCCCGAGAAACGCCTGTCTGCCGACAGTGTGCGGGTGCACCGCCTGCGCGAGCAGGACGTGGCGCAAGGTCTGGCACCCGATGACGCGATGATGCAACTCATGCGCTTCATTGGCAGTCGGCCGTTGGTGGGCTACTACCTGGAGTTTGATGTGGCAATGATCAACCGGGTGTTGTTCCCGATGTTGGGCATGGGTCTGCCCCAGCCCAAGATTGAAGTGTCGGCGCTGTACTACGACTACAAGTACCGGTTGTTGCCGTCCAGTGCACGCGACAACAGTTCCATTGATCTGCGCTTTAACAGTCTGATGCTCGACCTGGGTTTACCCCTGCGCCCAGCGCACGATGCCTTGAATGACGCCGTGATGGCCGCACTGGCTTTTTTGAAGCTTCGGCAATTGCAACGCGCCTGATGTGCTGCGCCTGAAGCGGGAGTGTCGAATTAGCCCTTTTGTGTACACTGCTTCGATCCGGAATCCGGGTTGCCGAACCACGCCGAATGGATCACCATGAGTACACGCAATCGCAACAACATCAATATCGCAAGTGAATCCGGCCCGGTTGTGCTGTATGCCCATGGTTTTGGCTGCAACCAGACCATGTGGAGTCGTGTGACCCCCGCCTTTGCAGACACCCATCGGCAGGTGCTTTTCGACTACGTCGGCAGCGGTCAATCAGATATGGCGTCCTTTGATCCGGTCCGGTATGGCGACTTGCATGGTTACGCTCAGGACGTCCTGGACGTGTGCGACGAGCTTGGTTTGACCAGCGGGGTCACTTTCGTCGGACACTCGGTGAGTTGCAGTATTGGCATGCTGGCCTCGATAGCCCGCCCAGAGCTTTTTGAACGACTGATATTGGTTGGCCCTACGCCCTGCTTTTTGAACGACCCGCCTGACTACCTGGGTGGTTTTGAGCGCGCCGATCTGGAGGGGCTGCTTGCCCTCATGGATCAGAACTACATTGGCTGGGCCAACTACCTGGCACCGGTCGTAGGGGGGGCACCGCAGGGCGATGAACTGGCGGGGGAACTGTCGGACAGCTTTTGTTCAACAGACCCTGTTGCGGCCAAGGCGTTTGCCCAAGCCACCTTCTTTGCTGATAACCGCATGGATCTGCCCCTTGTTTCTCGCCCCTGTCTGATTCTTCAACACCGGGAGGACGCCCTGGCACCGCTGACCGTGGGTGACTATTTGCACAATCATTTGCGTGACAGCACCCTGGAAGTGATGGATGTCACAGGGCACTGCGCGCACATGAGTCACCCGAAGCTCGTGATTGACGCCATGCGCCGCTACATGCCACAGCGGTCTGCCTGACGGCGGGGTTGTGGACACCATTGATGGAAGATCTGCTCCAGATTCCGTGTCCGCTGCTGGTTACTGACCTGCAGGGCAATATTCTTGCCGCGAACAGAGATTTGCTGCAGGTTGTGGGGGGTACGAAGGACCAATGGAAGCAGCAGAACATGAACGCTTTGCTGACCGCTCCTTCCCGCATCTTCCTTCAGACCCATGTCTGGCCCATGCTGCTTAAAGTCGGCAACGTGCGGGAGTTGTACCTGCACCTGCGGGATACCTCGGGGCAGCCTGTTCCCGTCATGCTCAATGGAAGCAGCGGCAGGTACCACGACGCCGACTGCATTCATTGGGTGTTCTTTGTGGCCAAGGAGCGGAGCCGGTTTGAAGTCGACCTGGTTCAGTCGCGTGAAAAAGCCCAGCACATGGCCAGCGACCTGACGTTGGCCCATGCCTTTCTAGACCGCGTCGGGCGAATCGCTGGCATTGGTGCCTGGCGGCTGGATCTGGGCACCATGATGCAGGAATGGACCGATCAGACCTGCCGCATTCATGAAGTGCCACCGGGCTATCAGCCAACCCTGGAAGCGGCGGTTGAATTCTATGCGCCGGAGTCCCGTCTGGTCATCAAAGCCCTCGTACAAAAGTGCATTGCGGAAGGAACCCCTTGGGATGCAGAGCTTCGCGCAATCACGGCAACAGGTCGCCCCATCTGGGTGCGCACGGCAGGGGCGGTGCAGCTTGCTGCGGGCAAGCCGGTGGCGCTGGTGGGTGCCTTTCAGGACATTACGGAGAGAAAAAATACCGAGTTGGCGCTGCTGCAAACTAACGAGCGATTTGAATTGGCTGCCGATTCGGCAGGGATCGGTGTGTGGGATTTTGATGTGGCTCTCAGAAAACTGCATTGGGACAAGTGGATGTATCACCTCTACGGAAGATCTGCTGGGGATGCAACCGACCCCCTTGTGATTTTGGAGCAGAGCATCCATCCTGAAGATGTTGAGCAGTCCAGGGCCGCATTGAAAGCTGCGTTGGCAGACGATTTCGCTTTTAGAACAGAGTTCCGAATCCTGTGGCCGAACGGTGAGCTGC
Source organism: Burkholderiales bacterium (assembly GCA_043746005.1). Lineage (GTDB taxonomy): Bacteria > Pseudomonadota > Gammaproteobacteria > Burkholderiales > Burkholderiaceae_C > Allorhodoferax. Next base: position 7,952 of record JAYTRR010000159.1, on the reverse strand, counting down.
GGCACATCAAGAGTGTCGGGCGTGTTCGTCGCGAAGAATCCGGGCGGGCGGTGCGACTGATTGGGGTGAACTTTGACGTCACCGCGCAGAAAGAATACGAGAGTGGCCTGACCCAAGCCAAGCTTGAGGCCGACCGGGCCACTGCCGCGAAAGGGCAGTTTCTGGCGAACATGAGCCACGAAATCCGCACACCGATGAACGCCATCCTGGGTATGCTCAGCCTGTTGCAGAAGACGCCGCTCACCACCCGCCAGCGTGACTATGCGGACAAGACAAAGGGGGCTGCGCATTCACTTTTGGGGCTTTTGAACGACATTCTGGATTTTTCCAAGATGGATGCCGGCAAGATGACACTGGACATTCAGCCATTTCGCCTGGATCAGTTGATGCGCAGTCTGTCGGTCATCTTCTCTGCCTACGTGGGTTCCAAAGGGGTAGAAGTTCTGTTTGATATTGGGCCCGATATTCCCGCAGTGCTGCTGGGTGACTCCTTGCGGCTGCAGCAGGTACTGGTGAACCTTGGCGGCAACGCCGTGAAATTCACCGCGGCTGGGCAGGTGGTGTTGCAGATACGGGTGAAACACCGCCGTGAGCACGAGGTTGTAGTGGAATTTGCCGTAAAGGATTCGGGCATTGGTATTTCGCCCGAAAACCAGGGGCACATATTCTCTGGCTTCTCGCAGGCCGAAAGTTCTACGACCCGCCGATTCGGGGGAACCGGATTGGGATTGTCCATCAGCCAAAGACTGGTAGAGCTGATGGGCGGCGAGTTGTTGCTGGAGAGCGAGCTGGGTGCCGGGAGTCGGTTTCACTTCAGTGTTCCGCTGGCCATTGCGGAGCAGGTTCCGGTGGCGCTGCAAGCCGGATCGCGCCCGGCATTGGGGGCAATCAAAGTGCTGATTGTTGACGACCACCCGGTTGCGGGGGAGTTGTTGCTGCAGATGGCACGATCGCTGGGGTGGGATGCAACGCTGCTGAGCAGCGGAAGCCAGGCCGTCAGGATGCTGCGCACTGTGGCGGTGGGTAATGCGGCGCCATTCGATGTCCTGTTCCTGGATTGGCAGATGCCCGGTATGGACGGCTGGGAAACCTTGCGTCAGATTGGCAATATCGCTCCAGACTTGGGTGACAAAAGGCCGTTGATTGTCATGGTCACTGCCCATGGGCAGGAGACACTGAGCCTGCGCACCCGAGAGGAGCAGGCCCAGATCAACGGGTTCCTGGTGAAGCCTGTCACGGCTTCAATGGTGTTTGATGCCTTTGTGGATGCGCGCGCAGCGGGCGCTGGAGTTGCCATCGTGGACGACCTTGCCAGTAGCCAACGGCGCCTTGAAGGCATGCGCTTGCTGGTGGTGGAGGACAACATGGTCAATCAGCAAATCGCCGAAGAGTTGCTGGTATATGAGGGTGCACTGGTTTCACTGGCCGCCAACGGCCAGCTGGGCGTGGAGGCGATTCAGGCCGCCCATCCTGCATTTGACGCAGTCCTGATGGACGTTCAAATGCCCGTTATGGACGGCTATACCGCCACCCGCTTCATCCGTGCGACGTTGGGCATGACGGACTTGCCGATTGTCGCAATGACCGCCAATGCAATGCCATCGGACCGCGCGGCCTGCCTGGATGCTGGCATGACCGACTTTGTCGGCAAGCCTTTTGACCTTGACACCCTTGTTGCCACACTGCGGCGGTGTGTTGGCTGGGTGGAATTTGTCGAGCGACCCGCCAGTCAGCGTCCTCCGCAGGCTCGACTGCCAGCAAAGGCCGCGACAGCAAAGGCGCACTGCGGGCAACTGGACGGCGAAGTCGCGTTGTCCCGGATGGGTGGAAGCGCGGGACTTTATCTGAAGGCTTTGAAAGCCTTTTTGAAAGAGTGCGAGGGTGCCGAAAGGCAACTGCCGCATCACTTGTCCTGCGGTGACCACGTCGAAGCGGTGCGTTTGATGCATACCCTCAAAGGTCTTGCTGCTACGGTAGGCGCGGATGCGTTCGCCTCATTTGCGGGCGAGACGGAGGTCGCACTGACGACAGTGCCGGAACGGGACGACGGGCAATGGGTTCGCCGCTTGCAAATAGCAGTGGGTCTTTTGAGGCCGGATCTGGTCGCCGCGATTGCAATGCTGGAGGCCGGGCTTGCGAAGGCCGGTACCAAGAGGGCGCCAGGCGCCAGCGCCGCGTCTGGTCTGTTGGCGTTGTCAAAAGGCCTTGAGCAGCTTCGTGCGTTGCTGCTGCGTTCCGATATGGGAGCGCTGGAGTTGCACGCCAGACTCCGCCTTGAATATGAGCCAGAAATGGGCGACAAGTTCGATGAGTTGAACTCCGCTGTCAATTCGCTGGCGTTCGAGCGTGCCGCTGAATGTTGTGATGCCCTGATGTCGCAATCACAAGGCTGATCAGCCGAAGAACAAACGAAAAAAAGGCCGGGCGAAGCCCGGCCTTTTTGAACCGACGGTATGCAATCAGTGGCCTGAAGCGACTGACGCACCAAGACCGGTCTCGGATCGCACTTGTTGTGCCTTGTAGGCTGCGCGCTCTTGCGCGGCCTGTGGGCTGCGGTCGAGGATCGAGAACAACCATACGCCCACAAAGCCAATCGTGATCGAGAACAGCGCTGGTGAAGAGTACGGGAACCAGGCGGAGCCTTTAGGGTTGCCCATGGTGGCTTCCCAGACCGAAGGTGACACGATGGTCAGGCCCACGGCTGCGATCAGACCCAGGAAGCCGCCTATCACGGCGCCCTTGGTGGTGCAGTCTTTCCACAGCACCGACATGAACAGCACGGGGAAGTTGGCGGAAGCCGCAATCGCAAAGGCCAGAGACACCATGAAGGCAATGTTTTGCTTCTCGAACGCAATGCCCAGAGCCACAGCCACCACACCCAGTGCCAGTGTCGTCAAGCGGGAAATTTTCAGCTCCGAAGCGCTGTCGGCGTTGCCCTTTTTGATCACGGTCGCGTAGATGTCGTGTGACACAGCAGAGGCGCCAGACAGCGTCAAGCCCGCCACCACCGCCAGAATGGTGGCAAATGCCACGGCCGAGATGAAGCCGAAAAACACATTGCCGCCAACCGCTTTGGCCACGAGCACCGCAGCCATGTTGGCCGAGCCGCCGCCGCCCTTGATAACACCCGTGACGATGTTGGCAAATTCAGGGTTGGTCAACACCAGGGTGATGGCGCCAAAACCGACGATGAAAATCAGCACATAGAAGTAGCCAATCCAAGTCGTTGCCCAGAACACGGATTTACGTGCTTGCTTGGCATCAGGCACCGTGAAGAAGCGCATCAGGATGTGTGGCAGACCAGCGGTGCCGAACATCAGTGCCATACCGAAGGAGATCGCAGAAATAGGATCTTTGATGAAACCACCGGGGCCCATGATGGCGCGGCCGATTTGCGCTGGATCCATGGCTTCGGCCTTGGCCAAAGCTGCGGCTGCGGTGGCTTGGGCTTCAGGCGTTGATGCTGCTGCGGCTGCCACGGCGGCGGCGGCGGCGGCCGACTCCTTCGCGTGTCCTGCAAGCAGGGTTTTGACTTCAACACCCTTGGCAAACAGTGCTTCGAAGCTGAAACCGAATTCGGCCATCACCATGAAGGCCATAAAGGTGACGCCAGCCAGCAGCAAGCAAGCCTTGATGATCTGCACCCAAGTGGTGGCCGTCATGCCGCCAAACAACACGTAAATCATCATCAGTGCGCCGACGATAACCACAGCCATCCAGTATTCCAGACCAAACAGCAGTTTGATCAGTGAACCGGCACCCACCATTTGGGCGATCAGGTAGAACGCAACCACCACCAGCGTGCCGGAAGCCGCAAAAATGCGGATCGGCTTTTGCTGGAAGCGATATCCGGCTACGTCGGCAAAGGTGAATTTGCCAAGGTTGCGCAAACGCTCAGCCATCAGGAAAGTGATGACGGGCCAGCCGACCAGAAAGCCGATCGAGTAGATCAGGCCGTCATAGCCAGAGGCCATGACGGCTGCCGTGATACCGAGAAACGAAGCCGCCGACATGTAGTCGCCTGCAATGGCCAAGCCATTCTGGAAGCCGGTAATACCGCCGCCACCCGTGTAGAAGTCGGCAGCCGATTTCGTTTTGGCAGCCGCCCATTTGGTAATGAACAGGGTGCCCACCACAAAAACGCCGAACATGCTGATGGCGACCCAGTTGGTGGGTTGCTTGTCAACTTGTCCGAGGTCACCGCCGGCAGCTTGTGCGGCAGCCGCTGCCAGCAGCGCCGTCAGGGCAATCAGGAATTGGAGTCCAGCCTTCATTTCGACGCCTCTTTCAGAATTTCAGCGGTCAAACGGTCGTATTCGCTATTGGCACGGCGAACATACAGGCCGGTGATGGCGATAGTGAAAACGATGACAGCCATGCCCAGGGGAATACCCAGGGATGTGACTCCATCGCCAATGGGTTGCGCAAGGAATGGCTTGTTAAAAGCAATCAGTGCGATGTAGCCGTAGTACACGACCATCATGACGGCGGTCAGCAGCCATCCAAAGGTATTGCGTTTTCTGCGAAGTTCGTGGTACTTCGGGTTGGCCTCGATTTTGGCCACAACGGGATCAGTCATAGTTCTCCTCCTGCGGTGATTCAGCTTTGACAACGGCCCAATACAGGCGTTGCAGGGGTGGATCTTGTGCGGGTGGTCTGACTAATCCCTTACGATTTTGTCGGAAATGCTAGGACTTTCCCTAGGTTGTCCCCCTCTGCAGCAGGCGTATTCAGCCGGTTTCAAGCGCAGTATTTCATGATGAGAAATGACGCGCAAGGGTTAATACTGTCTTTGTCAGTTTGCATTCAGGTTGGGGTAAGTTGCTGTTGGAGTGGTGTCAGAAATGGGTCAGAACCAGCCACCATAGTCCGCTCACCCGCTCTTATCGGGTGGTTGGATTTATTTTTATAAGGAGACGAATTTATGGCAACAGTAGCCCCGCGTCCGATGTCCGCAGAAGAGAAGAAAGTTATCTTTGCTTCCTCGCTCGGTACGGTTTTTGAGTGGTACGACTTTTACCTGTATGGCTCGTTGGCAGCCATTATTGCCAAGCAGTTTTTCAGCGGCCTGGATGAAGGCTCGGCTTTCATTTTCGCGTTGCTGGCTTTTGCTGCCGGTTTCATCGTGCGTCCCTTCGGTGCTATTTTCTTTGGTCGCCTGGGCGACATGATTGGCCGCAAATACACCTTTTTGGTGACCATCGTGCTCATGGGCGTGTCCACGTTCGTCGTGGGTATCCTGCCCAACTACGCCACCATCGGTGTGGCCGCTCCGGTGCTCCTGATTGCCATGCGCCTGTTGCAGGGCCTGGCACTGGGTGGTGAGTACGGTGGTGCTGCCACCTATGTGGCCGAGCACGCGCCACAGGGCAGGCGTGGTGCCTACACCGCCTGGATTCAGACCACGGCCACCATGGGCTTGTTTCTGAGCCTGATGGTGATTCTGGGTACCCGTACCATCATTGGTGAGGCCGCGTTTGCCGATTGGGGCTGGCGCGTTCCGTTCATCGTCTCGATCCTGCTGTTGGCCGTGTCGGTCTACATCCGTTTGAGCATGAACGAGTCGCCCGCTTTCCTCAAGATGAAGGCCGAAGGCAAGACCTCCAAGGCGCCTTTGTCCGAGTCTTTCGGTCAGTGGAAAAACCTGAAGATCGTGATTCTGGCCCTGTTCGGCCTGGTGGCCGGTCAAGCAGTGGTCTGGTACTCGGGTCAGTTCTACGCCTTGTTCTTCCTGACGCAAGCGCTTAAGGTCGATGGCGCAACCGCCAACATCATGGTGGCGATCTCCCTGATCATCGGTACCCCGTTCTTCGTGGTGTTCGGCGCCTGGTCTGACAAGATTGGCCGCAAGCCGATCATCATGGCCGGTTGCTTGTTGGCCGTAGTGACCTACTTCCCCGTGTTCACCGCGCTGACCAAAGCCGCCAACCCTGACCTGGCTGCGGCGCAGGCCAAGAACAAGGTGACCATCACCTCGGACGACAAGGAATGCTCGTTCCAGTTCAACCCCACCGGTACCGTGAAGTTCACCAGCTCCTGCGACATCGCCAAACAGGTGTTGGCGAGTTCTTCTGTGAGCTATGACAACGTAGCCGGTGCAGCTGGTGCGCCCGCTGTCATCAAGATTGGCGAGACCGTGATCAACAGCTACACCTCCAAGGGGCTGCCAGCGGCTGAAGCCAAAGCCAAGGGCGACGCATTCAAGAAGGAAGTGGCTGACGCTTTGAAGGCGGCGGGTTATCCTGCCAAGGCCGACATGGCCAAGTTTGACAAGGTGACCGTCGTCGCCATCCTGACCTACCTCGTGATTCTGGTGACCATGGTGTACGGCCCGATTGCCGCCATGCTGGTGGAAATGTTCCCCACCCGTATTCGTTACACGTCGATGAGCCTGCCTTATCACATTGGTAACGGCTGGTTCGGCGGCTTGTTGCCCACGACTGCGTTCGCTATCGTGGCGCAGACCGGCAATATGTACAACGGCTTGTGGTACCCGATCATCATTGCCGGTATGACGTTTGTCATCGGCATGTTGTTCATCAAGGAAACCAAAGACGTGGATATCTACGCGAACGATTGATTGTTCAGTTGAGTTGAGTTGAGTTGAGTTAACGGCCCCGGACCATCATGGCCCGGGGCCTTTTTTATTGGGAGTGTGTATGTGGAAAATAGTAGTGGGTTTTTTGGTGTTTGCGGGCTTGGCTTTGTACATTTTGAGCAAGGGCGGCGATATTGACCTGAGTGGTGAAAAGCACGGAATGGACGACAGTCATGCGCCCGCTGTGGCAGCCGCATCTGCGCCAATGGCTGGGGCCAGTGCGAGCAAGTAAACTGCGTGCACAAAATATCCGGAAATACCGGAAGAAGACAGTGGTTAAGTGAATGGGAATGATTTTTCTACGTGATTAGAACGGACCCATGAAATACATCAAAACTGAGGCTGGACAGCAGGCGTTCAAAGAGCGCTCCACCGCGTTATCGTCGCGCCAGCGTACGGTTTTCATCATGTTCGATGGCAATAAGACCATGGAGCAGGTGCTGGTAGCCACATCCGGCATGGGTGTCAATCCGTCCGATGTGGACCATATGGTGGAGCAGGGTTTTCTGACTCCGGCGCCTGGTCAGGCACTGCTGGCACAGGCGCAGGCCGCGCAGGCGGCTGCACAGCAGTCCGCAGTTGACGCCTTCAGCGCGCGCACTGCGCAAGACCGTTACAAAGAGGCAAAACCGCTGGCGACTCAACTCACGGCCAAGCTGGGCTTGCGCGGGTTCCTGTTGAACCTGTCGGTTGAATCGGCCAGTGGCTTTGAGGATTTGTTGGTCTTGCTGCCCAAGATCAAGGAGGCTGCAGGCCCTCAGGCTTGTCAGGAATTGGAACGCGCCCTCAAAGGCTGAGGGCAACTGCCTAGAATGTCTTTCCCCAACCGGAAAGACCATTCACTATGTCCCAGGGCACCATCCGCATTCGCGGAGCGCGGCAGCACAATCTCAAAAATCTTGACCTGGACATCCGTACCGGTGAATTGACGGTCGTTACCGGCCCCAGCGGCTCGGGCAAGTCCAGTCTGGTGTTTGACACCCTGTACGCCGAAGGCCAGCGCCGCTACGTCGAAACCTTTTCCGCCTATGCCCGCCAGTTTCTGGACCGCATGGACAAACCGGCGGTCGACAAGGTGGAAGGCGTGCCGCCGGCGATTGCGATTGACCAGACCAACCCGGTGCGCTCCAGTCGCTCTACGGTGGGCACCATGACGGAGCTCAATGACCATGTCAAGCTGCTGTATTCGCGTGCGGCCCAGTTGTTTGACAAGGCCACGGCCTTGCCGGTGCAGCATGACACCGCGGAGACCATCTACGCCGAGCTGCTGCGCCGTGCCGCCGGCTTTGCGCCGACACCCGATCCGCGACTGGTACTGACCTTTCCGGTCGAGCTGCCCGCCAGCACCACGGCA